>NZ_LXEU01000049.1 GCF_001654985.1 Kluyvera georgiana ATCC 51603 | reverse complement strand
GTCCCTGTAAAGCCGCGCCCTCAGCCCACATCCCTGTGGGCTGCCCCGGCCTTCAGGGAACGCTTCGGCGATTTAGACGCCACCAACACTAGTGTGGTCTTTTAGTTAACAGCAAAAACCAGAGCTACTGAAACCGATGAGTCCCCGCGGGGCCGCGGGGATTGTCAAGGGGGGCGCGGCCGCCCCCCTTGGCCCGTTCACCGGTGAAAAGATCTCATGTTTCGCCTGACGTAAAGTGAACGGAACCCTTCACCTTACTGACAGATATTAGGCCTGTCCCACGAATTTGTGTATAAGAGACAGGAAGGGGCGAGGGGACCGTTGGGTACGGTTTATTAATTGAACGCATAACTTTACGGCGCAACGACTATTTTTCCGCCATACTGTCAATAATTGTTGACAGTCATCTTCACGCCAGCGAATAAGTGTCTTATGATTCATACGTCTTTGGCTTATAAGGGTGAACCCCCACATGCGTCTTGAAGTCTTTTGTGAAGACCGTCTCGGTCTGACACGTGAACTGCTCGATTTATTGGTGCTGCGCGGCATTGACCTGCGCGGTATCGATATCGACCCTGTTGGCCGAATCTACCTGAATTTCGCGGAGCTGGATTTCGCCAGCTTCAGCAGCCTGATGGCGGAAATCCGCCGTATTGCTGGCGTCACCGACGTCCGCACCGTGCCGTGGATGCCCTCCGAGCGCGAACATCTGGCGCTGAGCGCGCTGCTGGAAGCGATGCCGGAGCCGGTGCTCTCGTTGGACACGCGCAGCAAAATTGAACGCGCTAACCCGGCAAGCTGCCAGCTGTTTGGTCTTAGCCAGGAGCGCATGCGCAACCATAACGTGGCGCAACTGATAAGCGGCTTCAACTTCCAGCGTTGGCTGGAGAGCGATACGGTGGAGTCACATGCTGAACATGTGGTGATCCACGGGCAAAACTTCCTGCTGGAGGCCACGCCGGTCTATCTCAACGGTGAGAATGACGCGCGTATTCTGGCCGGTGCGGTAGTGATGCTCCGCTCCACGCTGCGCATGGGCCGTCAGCTGCAAACCATGACCACGCAGGATGTCAGCGCGTTCAGCCAGATTGTCGCCGTGAGCCCGCGCATGCGTCAGGTGGTGGATCAGGCGCGCAAGCTGGCGCTGCTCACCGCGCCGCTGCTGATCGTCGGCGAAACGGGCACCGGTAAGGATCTGCTGGCGCATGCCTGCCATCTGGCGAGCCCGCGTGCGGCGAAGCCGTATCTGGCGCTGAACTGTGGCTCTATCCCGGAAGATGCGGTGGAGAGCGAGCTGTTTGGCGACGCCGCCGACGGTAAGAAGGGCTTCTTCGAGCAGGCTAACGGCGGGTCGGTGCTGCTGGATGAAATTGGTGAAATGTCGCCGCGTATGCAGACCAAACTGCTGCGCTTCCTTAACGACGGCACTTTCCGCCGCGTTGGCGAAGATCACGAAGTGCACGTTGACGTGCGCGTTATCTGCGCGACGCAGAAAAATCTGGTGGAGCTGGTGCAGAAAGGGCTGTTCCGCGAGGATCTCTACTATCGCCTTAACGTCCTGACGCTGAACCTGCCGCCGCTGCGCGATCGCCCGCAGGATATCATGCCGCTGACCGAACTGTTTGTTGCGCGCTTTGCCGATGAGCAAGGGATTTCGCGGCCTAAGCTGTCTACCGACCTGAACACCGTGCTCACCCGCTACGGCTGGCCGGGAAACGTTCGTCAGTTGAAAAACGCGGTCTACCGCGCGTTGACCCAGTTAGAAGGTTACGAGCTGCGTCCGCAGGACGTGCTGTTGCCGGATCATGACGTTTCAAGCGCCGCGGTCGGCGAAGAGGCGATGGAAGGCTCTCTGGACGATATTACCCGCCGCTTTGAACGCTCGGTGCTGACCCAGCTTTACCGCAGCTATCCGAGCACCCGTAAGCTGGCCAAACGGCTGGGCGTATCGCACACGGCGATTGCGAACAAATTGCGGGAATATGGCCTGAGCAATAAGAAAGGGGAAGAGTAACCCTTTTCCCACATTGTCCTTCAGGGGCACTGCTCGCTGGAGGCGCTAGCCGAAGCCACAGGTTGCTCGAAAGGGCATGCATCGCGTCGTTTTCGTCGGGAGAAGTGGGGGAACAGTCGGGATTTACAGAATATGCCTGGTTTATCACCAGTTTTCGAAAATATATGGCAAAAACCCCCCTCCAGTACCGCAAATCATATAGTCTAAGAGGCTGAGGGATAAGAAATTGTCCTGACCACGCTGTGGTCAGGACAACGGTATTACGCTTTCAGTGCTGCCAGTGCCGCATCGTAATCCGGTTCGTTGGTGATTTCGTTCACCAGCTCGCTGTACACGACGTTGTCGTTTTCATCGATAACGACGACGGCACGCGCCGCCAGGCCTTTCAGCGCGCCATCGGCAATGCCGACGCCATAGGTCTGCAGGAATTCCGGCGCACGCAGGGTGGACAGGGTGACGACGTTGCTCAGGCCTTCCGCGCCGCAGAAGCGAGACTGGGCGAACGGCAGGTCAGCGGATACGCACAGAACGACGGTATTCGCCAGTTCACCCGCCAGCTGGTTGAATTTACGCACGGATGCCGCGCAAACGCCGGTATCGATGCTCGGGAAAATGTTCAGAACTTTACGTTTGCCGGCGAACTGGCCGAGGGTGACGTCCGACAGATCTTTTGCCACCAGCGTAAACGGTTGAGCTTTATCGCCCGCCTGTGGGATAGAACCTTGAACAGCAACGGGATTGCCCTGGAAATGTACGGTTTGCGACATGATTATCTTCCTGTTTACATATAGTTAACGTCGACCCTAGTGTATGACAACAGGCGTTAACACGGCAAACCCTATTTATGCCTGAATGAAAGGAGCCAGAATGAGAAAGCTGCGAGTGTTTGAAGAGGCCTGGCCGCTGCATACGCCGTTTGTCATTGCGCGCGGTAGCCGCAGCGAAGCAAAGGTCGTGGTGGTCGAGCTGGAGCAAGATGGCATCAAAGGCATTGGCGAGTGCACGCCTTATCCACGCTATGGAGAGAGCATCGCTTCGGTGATGGCGCAGATTATGGCGATTGGCGAGCAGCTTGAACACGGCATCACGCGCGAGCAGCTCAATCATCTGCTACCGGCAGGGGCGGCACGCAATGCGGTCGACTGTGCGCTCTGGAATCTGGAAACCGCGCTCACTGGAAGTGACGTTGTCACTCAATTGGGCGTCACGCTGCCGGAGACAATCACGACGGCACAAACGGTCGTCATCGGCACGCCGGAACAGATGGCAGCCAGTGCAAGGGCGCTGTTTGAAAGCGGTGCCCGGCTGCTAAAGGTGAAGCTTGATAACCACTTTATTTGTGAGCGGATGGTGGCGATTCGTGACGCGGCACCGGGGGCCACGCTGATAGTCGATGCGAACGAATCCTGGCGTAGCGACGGCCTGGCCGCACGCTGTCAGCTATTGGCCGATCTCAACGTAGCGATGCTCGAGCAGCCGTTACCGGTAGGCGAAGATGAGGCGCTGGAGAACTTTATTCATCCGTTGCCAATCTGCGCGGATGAAAGCTGTCATACCCGTGAAGATCTGCCGGCGCTACGCGGACGCTATGACATGGTCAATATCAAGCTGGATAAAACCGGCGGACTCAGCGAGGCGCTGGCGCTGGCTGCGGAAGCCAAAGCGCAAGGGTTCGCGTTGATGCTGGGTTGTATGCTGTGTACTTCTCGCGCCATTGCCGCCGCGCTACCGTTGGTTCCGCAGGTGCGCTTTGCCGACCTCGACGGTCCAACGTGGCTGGCCGCTGACGCGCAGCCAGCTTTACGCTTTACCTGCGGAGAGCTTCATTTGTGATGCGCCGACTGCCAGTGCAGCAACCCTGTCATCGCTGACAGGTAGCGCTCGCTGGCCTCGTCCGATGAGATTGCCGGAAACTCGGCGGTAATGCAGTGCAGGCCGATATCGTTGCACCAACTGCCGAACGAGCCGGGCGTTTCGTAGCCGACGCTGCTGACCAGCGGTAGCGTGAACGCGTCCGCCAGCCATTGTCCTAGCTCGCTGTCGCGGGCGTCTTCAATACAAGCCAGCGGGTCATGGAACGACACCACCCATGCCGGGGTTATCTGATGAATGAGCTGACACAGCGCGCGGCTTTCCGGTTCGGAACCGGGGCGGCTACCGGTCAGCAAGACCACATCGCGCTGCTCGGCCGCGCTGTTCCAGCGATAGACCGTTTCACCGGCTTTCCAGTTGGCCGAGGGAAAGTTGCGATTAAGATCCACGCCGTTGGCGTTCGCGCGCAGCCCCAGTTGGCAGCCATCCGGGTTTACGGCCAGTATTACGTGATGACGCCGTAGCTCCGGTGCCAGCGTGCGCAGCGCGCAGGAGAGGGTGACCACCGAGGCGTTTTCATCACCGTGCGTACCGGCAATGATTAAGCCGCTCTGCGGACCGGCCAGCGGCGCGGGAAACCAGATAAGCGGCGCGCCTAACAGTGAACGACCGTAGTGCTGTGTCCCGGGCGGGAAAGCGCCGCGCTGGGCGCGGGGGCGGGTAGCTGACATAGGTGAGTCCTGATACACAAAGAGGATAATGAGCAGTGTTGTGCAAAAATCGCCGCGAATCAAATAGTTTCCCTTATGGATATTGCTGGGGATATATCAAGTTTATGTGACATGCTGTTTGCAATTAACGTGAGTGAAACAAATAATATTTTCATCGAGTTGTGTGGATTGACCTATTTTAAGGGGATGACATGAAGTTACCGTTCACCTTGACCTGTTGCGCCGTCTTGCTTTCAGGTCTGAGTTCTCTCGCCGTCGCGGCCGACGTTCCCGCCGGAACGGTGCTGGCAAAGCAGCAAGAGCTGGTTCGCCACATTAAAGATGAACCCGCTTCATTAGATCCCGCGAAGGCGGTGGGGCTGCCGGAAATTCAGGTGATTCGCGATCTGTATGAAGGCCTGGTGAATCAGGATGCCAACGGCAATATCATTCCGGGCGTTGCCACCCGCTGGCAGACCAACGATCAGAAAATCTGGACGTTTACCCTTCGCAACGACGCCAAATGGTCGGACGGCACGCCGGTGACGGCGCAGGATTTCGTCTACAGCTGGCAGCGTCTGGTTGACCCGAAAACCACCTCGCCGTTTGCCTGGTTTGCGGCGTTAGCGGGCATCACGAATGCGCAAGATATTATTGACGGCAAAGCCAAGCCTGAAACCCTCGGGGTGACAGCGGTGGACGCGCACACGCTGCGGGTCCAGCTCGATAAGCCTCTCCCGTGGTTCGTGAATCTGACAGCTAACTTCTCGCTCTATCCGGTGAATAAAACCGTTGTCGAAAGTGATAAAAACTGGACGCGTCCGGGGAAACTGGTGGGTAACGGCGCCTATGTTCTGGTCGACCGGGTCGTGAATGAAAAGCTGGTGGCGGTGCCGAACAAATACTACTGGGATAACGCCAAAACGGTGATTCAGAAAGTCACGTTTATGCCGATTAACCAGGAATCTGCGGCCACCAAACGCTATCAGGCCGGGGATATCGATATCACCGAATCGTTCGCGAAAAACCAGTACCAGAAGCTCAAAAAAGAGCTGCCGGGCCAGGTCTTCACGCCTGCGCAGCTGGGCACCTATTACTACGCCTTTAACACCCAAAAAGGCCCAACCGCTGATGCGCGCGTGCGTCTGGCGCTCAGTATGAGCATCGATCGTCGTATCATCGCTGAGAAGGTGCTGGGGACGGGGGAAAAGCCGGCGTGGCGCTTTACGCCGGATGTGACCGCAGGCTTTAAACCACAACCGTCGGCGCTGGAAGAGAGCAGCCAGGCGGAGCTGAACGCGCAGGCGAAAATGTTGCTGCAAGCGGCAGGCTATGGCCCGAATCGTCCGCTGAAGCTGACGCTGCTGTACAATACCCAGGAAGTGCACCAGAAGATTGCCATCGCCGTGGCGTCGATGTGGAAGAAAAATCTGGGCGTCGACGTGAAGCTGCAAAACCAGGAGTGGAAAACCTATATCGATAGCCGCAATACCGGCAACTTCGATGTGATTCGCGCTTCGTGGGTGGGCGATTACAATGAACCGTCTACTTTCCTGTCGCTGCTGACCTCGACGAACAGCGGCAACATTGCGCGCTTTAACGATCCTGCCTATGACAAAGTGATCCGTCAGGCGAGCCTGGAAAACACCGCCGAGGCGCGTAACGCCGACTACAACGCCGCGGAAAAAATCCTCGCCGAAAAAGCACCGATTGCGCCCATCTACCAGTATACCAACGGCCGCTTAATCAAGCCGTGGGTGAAAGGATACCCGATCACCAATCCGGAAGACGTGGCGTATACGCATACGATGTATATTGTGAAGCACTAATGCGTACTGATCTCTTGCTAACATCAGGCAACCATTGCTAAACCCAGAGCTGGCGCGGATTGCAGCGCCAGTTTCTCCTTCTGACCATCTCTCGCCACGCCACAGCAGAAAGCATCACTTTTCTGACGGTATTTTTGACGTATTCAACGAAAAGCGGTTGCGGTAAATTGCGGATTTTACCGTCACGCCTTCCCTGAAATGACGGTAGATTTGAGCAGAGGATACCGTCATGCTGACTGATACTAAGCTTAAGCATCTGAAAAACAGAGAGAAAAACGACAAGATTGCAGGCCGTGATGGTCTGTATGTTTTGGTAACGCCTGCGGGTTCGGTGACATTTCGGTACGACTATCGTATCAATAACCGACGTGAAACGCTGACCATCGGGCGGTATGGCTCTGAAGGCATTAATCTTGTTGAAGCCTTGGTGTTAAAACCCATGACTGAGCGTGTAGAAAAAGTCGCGAGATCCCAAAACAGATAACTTAATAGATTTATCGTGAGATTGGTTCCTCTACGTTCTCATGGCGTACGTTGTATCCCACCGCTTTTCCGGCGTCATTCTCAATGCGGTATTCAATGGTCACTTTATGTCTGGTGGTGGGCGTGACGGTAATTTCCTTGACCTGGCTGCCTGAATCCGGAGGTAGCGTCCGCGTTATATCGCCTTTAGCAAGTGTCCGTCCATTTTGCTTCACTTGCCACTTCAGGCGACAATCACGACAGTCGGACCAGGTGTCGTTGATCGCCCATAGTCGTAAAGCCGCCTTGCTTCCCTGACGCCAGACGGCGGTTACGGGCTCAATGGAGGGCAGGATCGGCTGATAAGCCCTTTGTAGCGCGTAGTAGCCCGCTTTCGGCTTACGCAGATAATCCACCACGCCCCAGTTGATCGAGGGCCAGGTCTCGACAGACATAAAGTGGAAGAGGGCGGTCACCGGCTGAAAGCGCTGTCGGCGATAGCTTTCCGCCGCCATGGCGACCAGATCTGCCTGATATTTCTGAGTATTATCAATCATCTCCTGAATGGTCTTCCCGCGCGGTATGTTCGCAAATTTAAAGGTCTGGAAAGGCTGGAAATTATGGTATTTCCAGTACGTCCAGCCGGGATCGTCTGCCGCTGTACTCTTCGGCCATATTAGATGGGTGGGTACGATGGTTTTCAGTGTCGAGAGTCGCGGCAGGGCCTGGGCGCCAAACTCAGTGATGATCCCGGTTTTGGCGGGAGCGAGCAGATCGCGCATGGTGCCAAAATACCATCCGGCCCAGTAGTGTTCCTCGACGGCGGAAAAACGATGTACGATGCGCGACGTGTCTTCCGCCAGCGCATCGCCCACCCGCTTCGTCAGAGCCTGGTTTAACGTTTTATTCCAGTCGGGGAAGCGTTCTTCCATCCACGGGGAGTTCCAGGGCGGCTCGTTATGTCCACCCCAGACGATAATGGCCGGGGAATTGCCGAACTGTTCAACCATTTCACGGGTCTGGCGCACCGCATTGTCGGCAAAGGCAGCACTATTATCGTAGCCCCACTGGAGGGGAACATCCTGCCAGATCATCAACCCCATCTCGTCGGCCACCTCATAAAGGGCGCGGCCTGCCACGTGTCCGTGAACGCGGATCGCGTTGGCGTTCATCGCTTCCACCAGTTCGAAATCCCGGCGATATTTTTTCCGCGTCATCGTCCCGAGCCACGGGGAACCGATATAGTTGCTACCCATGATAAACAGCCGCCTGTCGTTAATCCGCCAGCCTTTGTTATCCGCCTGTTCTTCCAGCTTGCGCAGGCCCGTGCGGGTGACAGCGGTATCCATTACCCCCAAGTCATCCGCCAGGGTGACGCGTACCCAGTAGAGATTCGGCCTGCCATAGCCCACCGGCCACCACAGCCTGGCGCCGTCCATCGGCAGCGTGACGCTCAGAGTTTGCACCCTACCGTCCGTTGTCGCGAGATTAACCGGAAAATCCTGGTAAAAGCGCTGGCCGTTGAAATTATCCGGTATGGCTGAGAGGCGCAGGGTGGCCGATCCGGTCGTCAGTGCCCGATAACGGATTTCGGCCCGCAAAACCGGGTTTTCCAGCCCCTTCTGCCAGTCAGGCCGTAGAATCACGTCATCTATCGTTACGCCGCGGCTCAGATGCAGTTTTACCGGCGCCCAGATCCCTCCTGAATTGGCATCCTGCCCCTGAACCGACCATGCGCCGCCGGGGCGGGTATCGTGTTGGTTAAGTATCCCCTTCACCAGCGTTTTGTGCAGCGGCCAGATTTTTTCAGGATCCTCATAAGGGCTGTCTACCCGGACTGCGAGCCGGTTATGGCGGCGCAGCGCGTCGCTGACATCCACTGGGAAGCGCTGAAAATAGCCCTTATGACGAGCCAGCGCTTTTCCGTTGAGCGTGACGTCGGCAAAATAGTCCACGCCGTCAAAAACTAAGGTCGCCATGGTATTCGGCGCAGGCTCAGGAAGCGTAAATTCATGCCGATACCACAGGGCGCCCTGATGATCGTATCCGGCGCTGTACCAGTTGGCAGGCACCCGAAGCGCACGCCAGCCGTGTTCAGGGGCATTAACCCCGTCGAATGCGCTGTCGTTAGCATCATGCACGCGCCACATTCCAGCCAGCGACCAGGTGAGCGGCTGGCTCGCCTGTGCCAGCATGGGGCTGAATGCCAGTAACAGAATAAGCCTACGGATCATGTTTTACCTCCTGCGTTGTGCGGCGTAGCCACGCAGCACAACGCCTTGCCTCCTCGCTAACTTCGCCTTGTAGTACGCTAATCCCGGCCTGTTCCAGCAATGGTGCCTGACTCTCAAGCTGCTGGAGGCGCTCTGCAAGGGCGCTAAAACCGAGGGTAACCGCTTCGCCGCGAAGCTTATGCGCGGCCCGGCGCAGAGCCTCACGATCGTCGCTGTCGATGGCCTGTTGTATGGCTGCCATTGCTCCGTCAAGCCCCTGGCCGAACAGTCCCAACAGCTCATCAACCAGTGCGGGATCGTCCGCGCACTGTTTTAACAGCCGCGCTTCGTCCGGCAGGCCCTGATCGCCCTCTGAACGGACGCGGGCTATTTCCTCGCTCAGCGTCTCCTGGCTTACCGGTTTGGCGATATAGCCATCGAAGCCCATCGCCAGACAGCGCTCTCTGTCGCCCTGCATGGCGTGGGCGGTCATCGCGATGGCGGGCTGGTGGCCGCGCCCCTGCGCGCGTGTTTCTTCGCGCAGCAGGCGGATGGCGGTTTCGCCGTCCATTTCAGGCATTTGCAGGTCAATCAGCAGGAGATCCCAGGGCTGTTCCCGCCAGCACTCAAGGGCCTCACGGCCATTGTTTACCACTTCGCACCGGTGCCCGAGCTGTTCCAGCAGGCGTCTGGCGACTTTCTGATTCACCAGGTTATCCTCGGCCAGCAGAATACGTAATTCGGTCTGCGGCACGGTGGTCGTCACAATGGGGTCAGGGGCAGGGGCCGCGGCGGGGAGGGATTCAAGGACACTGGCGATAACCTGGTGCAGCTCACACTGGGCAACGGGTTTGTGCAGATAGTGGGCGATGCCGATGCGTTTAAGCATCCTGGCGTCAAAATGGCGGTTCATTGAGCTGAGCATGATGATATTGCTCTGCCCGGTTTGCGGCAGGGCGGAAAGCTCAAGCGCGAGCGAAATGCCGTCCATATCCGGCATCTGCGCATCGAGCAGGAATAACGGCCAGCGTTCGCTCCCGGTCGTCAGCCGTAACGCCTCGCTGGCGTTGTTGACGCAGGTCGGCGCCAGTCCCATCTGACGAAGCATGGTATCAAGCAGGCGCAGGTTCGTGCTGTTGTCATCCACCACCAGTACTTTTTGGCCGCTGAAGTGGGCCACAGGGGCGGCAGCTGTGGAGAGCGTCTGCTGACCCTGTGCTAACAACCATTCATCGAACTCATCGTCAAAAATACGTTAAAACCAGGTGGTTTTAGTATTTCCACTGACGATAGCAGATTAACCACTAAGCGGTTGGATACGTCAGAAAAGAAGCTTACTGGTATTAATGAATTTATTGCATAGGTCACTTCTGGGATTGTGGACTAATCGTCTTAATGTTTCTGCCCTAAAATCATATTTTAACCTGATAGAGGCATTACCGTGGAATATTCAGTATTAAGTAACAATCTAAAAATGCCGATGGTGGGGTTTGGCGTATTTAAGGTTACCGATAAAGAAGAATGTAAGCAGTCGGTGTTAAGCGCTATTCGCACGGGTTATCGCCTTATTGATACCGCTGCCGTCTATGGCAACGAAGACGCCGTAGGGGAGGCCGTTCGTGAAGCCATCGCTGATGGGCTGTGTACCCGCGAGGAACTATTCATTACCTCCAAGCTGTGGGTGCAGGACATGGCCAGCTTCGACGCGGCGAAAGCCGGTATTGACGCGTCGCTGAAAAAGTCAGGGCTAGCCTATTTTGACCTCTATTTACTGCATCAGGCGATGGGGGATTATTTCAGCGCGTGGCGCGCGCTGGAAGAGGCTTATGATGCCGATAAACTGAAAGCCATCGGCGTGTCGAATTTCTATGCGCATGTGTTAACCAACTTCTGTGAAACCGTCAGAATTAAGCCAATGGTCAACCAGGTGGAATTGCATCCTTACTTTGCGCAGCCTGCCGCGCTGGAAACCATGAAGCGCTATCACGTTCAGCCTGAAGCCTGGGCGCCGTTAGGCGGCGGAAGACATAAACCGTATGAAGATGAAATGCTGCAAGGCATTGCCGATGCCCATCAAAAAACCATTGCGCAGGTTGTCTTACGCTGGAACGTGCAGCGTGGCGTCACGGTGATCCCGAAATCCACCCAACAAAAACGTATTGCAGAGAACTTTGCCATCTGGGATTTTTCCCTGACCGATGCTGAAATGGCTAAAATCAGCGCGCTGGATGCGGGCTATGTGGGGGAAGCGGTGAAACATTTTAACCCGGTATTTGTTCGCGGCTGTCTTGACGTTAAAATCCATGACTGAACCGGGTTTATCCAATGAAAACAGGCGCTAAAAAGCGCCTGTTTTTGAGTCCGATAGCCGTTCTATCGCAACAGTTCAGCGAACTTCGCCAGCCATTGCGGATGTGCAGGCCATGCCGGCGCGGTCACGAGGTTGCCGTCCACATACGCTTCATCGATACCAATATCGGCATATTCGCCGCCGCTCAGCCGCACTTCCGGCGCACAGGCCGGGTAGGCGCTGCAGGTCCGGCCTTGCAAAACACCCGCGGCGGCCAGCAGCTGCGGGCCATGGCAAACCGCGGCAATGGGTTTGTTCGCCACATCGAAGTCCTGAACCAGCTTAATGACCGCTTCGTATAGACGCAGGTATTCTGGCGCGCGTCCGCCGGGAATCAGCAGCGCGTCGTAATCCGCCTCATCGACGCTGGCAAAATCGGCGTTGAGCACGAAGCGATGACCGGGTTTCTCGCTGTAGGTCTGGGCACCGTCAAAGTCATGAATCGCCGTCATAATATAGTCGCCTTTCGGCTTGTCGGGACAAACGGCATCCACCTGATGACCAATCATCTGTAGCGCCTGAAAAGGCACCATGGTTTCATAATCTTCCGCGTAATCGCCAACCAGCATCAATATCTTTTTGCCTGCCATAGCCCATCCTCTTTGAGTAAAGATGTCTAAGATATAGCCTGGCAACAAGGGGATAGCGAACCGCAAACCGCGCGCTGCATCACGGATATCAGCAATGATTAACGTGGCAGAGGCACTGCCAGCATGGAGTATCGTTCTGCTGAGACGCTTGCGGAGATGGCGGGAGTGCTATAATTGGCGGACGATATCACGCGTGCGATATCTTCTGCGGATAGGCCGCGTTTCACCTTCTTATGCTCGGGCAAACAGCGATGATTTATATGTCTGATGTCATGATATTTGGCAAAGTGCTGCTCGGCATTTTTCTGCTTTTGCTGCTGGCAAGTTATCTTTTTTCAAAGCTTAACGTGCCGATTGCCGTGCTGTTCACGACATGGCTTTCCGCTGCGGCGGCCTTTGCCCTGCTGGTGGTGCTGGTGCTGATGCCGGGGATCAAGAGCGATGAGGTCGCCCTGGGAAAACGCTGGCTTGAAGAGTGCACGCTCGTCGAAAAGTTTGAGCGCCATACGCTACGCGAACCGACCAACCGCCTGCAATGCCATGGCGTAGAAGAGCAGGTTGACGCCAGCGACTACCAGACCTTCACGGTCGCCTGGCTCGAACGCGGGGATCGCGATCCCCGCTGATGCTCGCGGCAGAGGAATCACCGACTTTCACGCCTGCCTCTTTTTCCCGGTTGATGATGAAATATCGCGGCGCAGTGCGGCTGGCGCGTTAGGATCGCCGCTGAGCGGGAGATTACTCAGCATCACTTCAATATCCTCCGCCGGTACCGGGTCGGAGAACCAGAACCCCTGTAGTGCGTCGCAGCCCAGCCCGGTGAGGATACGCTGCTGCTCCTGGGTTTCTACGCCTTCCGCCACCACATCCATGTTCATGGAGTGGGCGATGGTGATAATCGTCGAGACGATTTTGATGTGTTTACTGTTCTCCCGCATATCTTTCATAAAGCTTTTATCAATCTTCAATTCCCCGGCGGGGAGATCCTGTAGCGCCAGCATATTGGAGTAGCCGACGCCAAAGTTATCAATGGAAATAGTGATACCAATGCGGCAGAAATCATTAAAGATTTGCACGCTGCGATCGAAACCGTGCAGCGCCGTGGTTTCCGCAAGTTCGATGGTTAAGCGCGTTGGTGAAATGCGATGGCGAACCAGCGCGTCGCAGACCAGCTCATAGAAGTTTTGCTGCTCAAACTGTACCGGTGAGATATTCAGCGAAAGCGTCCAGTCATCGTGCCCGGAAAGGCTCCACTTATGCATCTGAATGCAGGCCTGCTCCAGCACCCAGTTACCCACTGAAACAATCAGCCCCGTATTCTGTAGCGTAGAAAGGAAGACTTCCGGCAGTAAAATGCCTTTTTTCGGATGCCGCCAGCGCAGTAATGCTTCAAAGCCGTAAATCCGTTTTTCTTTGACGTGGTATTTCGGCTGGTACCACAGTTCAAACTGATTGTTCTCCAACGCCTGGGTGAGATCCTGTAAGAAATGCGCGCCCTGCCAGGTGCTATCGAGCATCGACTCGTTGTAGAACACCCATCCGTTTCGCCCGCTATGTTTCACGTGATACATCGCGGTATCGGCGGCGAGCTTTAGATCCTGCGGCGTTTCGCCGTGACCGGGGTAGAGGCTGATGCCAACGCTCAGCGAGATTTGCAGTATTTGCCCGGAATGGTAAAACGGCCGCCGGATGCTTTCGACCATCCGCGTGCAGATATCGGCGATTTCCGCCTCGGTGCAGTCGGGCGCCAGCAGAATAAACTCGTCGCCGCCGATGCGGGCGAGGGTCATTTTCGGCATCAGGCAGGCGCTCATGCGGTTGGCGACGGAAACCAGCAGGTTGTCGCCGACGTGATGGCCCCAGGCGTCGTTGACCAGCTTAAAGCGGTCGAGATCCATCAAAACCAGCGCGAAAGTGCTGCCTGCCAGTCGAGCCTGATGGAGGCAAGCCAGCAGGCGCATGTCAATCTGACTACGGTTAGCGAGGCCGGTAAGCCCGTCGTAGCGTGCCTGCTGCTCAAGCTGTTGGTTCAGGCGCTGGAGGTTTTCGGTGAGCCGCGTCGTGCGCACCTGAGAATCAACCATGGAGATCATGAGCATCAGCCCCAGCAGCAGTAGCGTGGTGGCGGAAACCCATATCGAAAGGCCTTCTTCGCTCACCATGGCCGCATGATTGGCCATGATATGCCCACCGCCGGTAAAAGTGGCGGCGCTCATGCCGGTATAGTGCATCGCGGCAATCGCAATCCCCATGGCAAACGCCGCGCCAACGCGCGTCAGCAATACCCCTTTACTGTTCAGACGCAGGCTAAAGGCTAACCACAAGCCGACGCAGGAGGCAACGATAGCGATCACCACGGAGGCGATAATCAGCGGCACGCTCCAGATGATATCGTCATGCGACATTAGCGCAGCCATACCAACATAGTGCATGACGACGACGCCGCTGCTGAGTAGGGCGGTGGCAATGCACAAGCGTTTAAGCGACAGCGTATTTCCCGCGACGGCGATATTAATCGCCAGTGAAGACGCGATAATCGCCGCCAGCAGTGAAATGACCGTCAGCGCCAGGTGATAGCTCATTGGCATTGGCATCTTCATGGCCAGCATGCCGATAAAATGCATCGACCAGATGCCAATGCCCAGCGTCGCGCCGCCGGTAATACGCCAGAAGATAGCCGCCTTCTTATTTGAAGCAGCAATTTTTGCAGCACTATCAAGCGCAACGAAAGATGCGATGAATGCCACCAGGAATGAAATACCGACCAGTATCGGGTCCCACGAAGCGTGTAGCGTCATGCAAACCATACCTTTTCATAGAGTGGGTTCTATTTAATCTATCAGTAAATTCCGAATTTAAACCAGTAAAATAGCGAAAGAGTTATCTTTTTTATCTGATTGGGCATCTTATCTAATATATTAAGCATGGCTTAATGATAATGAAATACCAGTTAATAAATAAGCGCCGTTCATTATATTGTTCTTTATTTCTAAAGGGTTAAGCCATGCTTAAATAGCATTGCGCGGTGAATTTATCTTTAGTCATCATTCTGTTCTGTATAAAGGCAAACTGACACCGCGAACGGTTAAAGTGATGAAAATAGTTAAAATGGTCTGGAAAATACACCTTCTGGTGATATAACCAAATTATACAACCAGCGTTGAGGGTAGGTTATGTTTAAAAACATTAGCGTCCGAACGTTTATCCTGGTATTTATTTTGACGGTTTTTGTTATTGCCGATGTGATCTGTTTAATACTATCAAAAAATATATTCTTGCTATTAACAATTAATATTGTATGGGTAGCGGCGTTGGGGCTTTTGTGGCTCTACATGACCAAATATCTGGTGACGCCGATTAATGCGGTTAAGCGCAGCATTGATGAAGTTAATGATGGCAACCTGTCGGTGCGCATTCCTGTTTTCGGCAATAACTGTGCCGGGCGCTTAATTCCGGGAATCAATAGTTTATCGAATAATATTTCAACGCTGGTTGCAGAAATTCGCGCCTCTTCGGACACCGCCATGTCGCTATCCGATCAGTTGGCAACCCGCAGCGGCGAACTGTCGGTGAAAACCGAGCAGCAGTCGGCCACCCTGATGGAGACCGCGGCAAGCATGGAGCAGATTGCCGCCAGCACCAAAAATAACGCGGAACATACGCGTCTGGCGAGCGAACGCGCTAGTGAGGCGACGCAGTGTGCCCGTAAAGGCGGCGCGCTGATGGGCGAAGTGGCGACCAATATGCAGTCGATTACCGACTGCGCCCGGCAGATGACGGAAATTATTGCCATGATTGACGGCATTGCCTTCCAGACGAATATTCTGGCGCTGAATGCGGCGGTGGAAGCGGCGAGGGCAGGCGATCATGGCAAGGGGTTCTCGGTTGTGGCCGGTGAAGTGCGTAATCTGGCTCACCGTAGCGCGGAAGCGGCCAAAAATATTAAGACCTTAATTAGCGTCACCAGCGACAACGTTACGCAGGGGGCCAGTATCGTCGCCGAAGCGGAGAAAAACATGCAGGAGATCGTCGCTGGCTCGGGCGAGCTAAACGGTCTGATGGAACAGATTGCCGTGTCGACTTCCGAGCAGGAAAAAGGGATCGATCAGATTACGCTGGCGTTGAATGAGCTGGAAACGGTGACGCAAAGCAATATCACGGTGGTTGAAGAGCTGGCGAGATCGTCCGATATTCTTAAGCGTCAGGTGATTGAACTGCAGTCCCGCACGCAGAATTTCCGCGTGGGCGACGAACAACATACCGCATCGCCGCGCCAGGCTGCCGGTGGCCTGGCGCTACAGCCTGTTGTCGCGACGGGTAGCAACGAGCAGAATTTCTGGCAATCGTTTTAATCCTGCTTGCTTTACATCAACCCGGTAGCGATACCGGGTTTTTTTATGCCCATCATTCATGGATAGCTGTTTTTATGAACAATTTCAGCGTCATGGCACCACCGTATATTGCTTAACAAAAGGAGATGGCTAGACTATCAGGATAAAGAGCGCTAAGCGGAGGCGATGTGGAAGCCATAAAAGGATCGGACCTTAACGTACCAGACGCGGTATTTGCGTGGCTACTGGATGGCCAGGGCGGCGTGAAGCCATTAACCGACGCGGACAGCGTCAGTAAAGAGAATCCGTGCTGGCTGCACCTGAACTATACCCACCCCGACAGCGCACAGTGGCTGGCGACGACGCCGCTGTTGCCCAATCTGGTGCGCGATGCGCTTGCCGGTGAAAGCCTGCGTCCGCGGGTCAGCCGTTTGGGCGAGGGGACGCTGATCACCCTGCGTTGCATTAACGGTAGCACCGATGAACGCCCGGACCAGCTGGTGGCGATGCGCCTTTATATTGATGAGCGCATGATTGTTTCGACCCGTCAGCGGAAAGTGCTGGCGCTGGATGATGTGGTGAGCGACCTTCAGGAGGGCAGCGGCCCGACGGATTGCGGCTCCTGGCTGGTGGATATCTGCGATGCGTTAACCGATCACGCCAGCGAGTTTATCGAGCAGTTGCACGACAAAATCATCGACCTCGAAGATAATCTGCTGGAACAAGAGGTGCCGCCGCGAGGTTTTCTGGCGCTGTTGCGTAAGCAGCTTATCGTCATGCGCCGCTATATGGCGCCGCAGCGCGACGTTTACGCCCGTCTGGCCAGCGAGCGTCTGTCGTGGATGACCGACGACCAGCGTCGCCGTATGCAGGACATTGCCGACCGACTGGGACGTGGGCTGGATGAGATTGACGGCTGTATCGCGCGCACGGCGGTGATGACGGATGAAATTGCGCAGATGATGCAGGAGTCGCTTTCCCGGCGAACCTATACCATGTCGTTGATGGCGATGGTCTTTTTACCCAGCACCTTCCTGACTGGGCTGTTTGGCGTCAACCTTGGCGGTATCCCCGGCGGCGGCTCGCATCTGGGCTTTTCCCTTTTCTGTATTATGCTGGTACTGCTCATCGGTGGTGTTACGTGGTGGTTACACCGTAGTAACTGGTTGTAAAAAATCACCTTTTTTACCCCTTTTGGAGAGGGTAACGCCACTTAATTTGAGCAAGGTCAATAAAACAGCGTGCCAATCGAGGCAATATCGATCCCGCAGGTGAATGCAACGTCAAGCGATGGGCGTTGCGCTCCATATTGTCTTACTTCCTTTTTTTGAATTACTGCATAGCACAATTGATTCGTACGACGCCGGCTTAGAATAGTCGGCTTTTTTTTGTCTTTTTTCCGCTACCCTGATGGTACCCGCCGATTAATTTGTCGCATCCCGCGTCGAGATCTGCGAGGATACGCGCCTGCTGAACCTTAGCCCCTAATTCGCGAGAAAATACTGTGACCGCTTTTGCCACCCTGAATGCCCTTCCTGCCGCCCAGCTCGATAATCTGAACGATCTGGGCTATCTCTCCATGACGCCGGTTCAGGCCGCGTCGTTGCCGGCGATTCTGGCCGGAAAGGACGTGCGCGTGCAGGCGAAAACCGGCAGCGGCAAAACGGCAGCGTTCGGTCTTGGTCTGCTTCAGCATGTCGATGCCAGCCTGTTCCAGACCCAGTCGCTGGTACTGTGCCCGACGCGTGAACTGGCCGATCAGGTCGCCGGTGAGATTCGCCGCCTGGCGCGCTATCTGCCGAATATTAAGGTGCTGACGCTCTGCGGCGGTCAGCCTTTTGGCGCGCAGCGCGATTCGTTGCAGCATGCGCCGCATATTATCGTTGCGACGCCGGGCCGCCTGCTGGATCACCTGCAAAAGGGCACCGTCTCGCTGGATGCTCTGCAAACGCTGGTGATGGATGAAGCGGACCGCATGCTGGACATGGGCTTTAGCGATGCTATCGACGAAGTGATTCGCTTTGCGCCAGCATCTCGCCAAACGCTGCTGTTCTCCGCGACCTGGCCGCAGGCGATTGCCGCCATCAGCGGCCGCGTGCAGCGTTCACCGGAAACGATCGAAATTGATAGCGTTGACGCGCTCCCCTCGGTTGAGCAGCAGTTTTTTGACGTACCCCGTCACGGCAAAATCGCGCTATTACAGCAGCTGCTGAGCCTGCATCAGCCATCCTCTTGTGTGGTGTTCTGTAATACCAAAAAAGATTGTCAGGCGGTGTTTGAAGAGCTGAACGCGGCGGGGCAGAGCACCATTGCGCTGCACGGCGACCTCGAACAGCGCGATCGCGATCAGACTCTGGTACGTTTTGCCAACGGCAGCGCACGTATTCTGGTGGCGACCGACGTGGCGGCGCGCGGGCTGGATATTAAATCGCTGGCGATGGTGGTGAACTACGAACTGGCGTGGGATCCGGAGGTGCACGTACACCGTATTGGCCGCACCGCACGTGCGGGCAACAGTGGGCTGGCGGTAAGCTTCTGCGCGCCGGAAGAGGCGCAGCGCGCCAATATTCTGGCTGAAATGCTGCAGCTGAAGCTGAACTGGATGCCGGAACCGGCTAAAACGCGGATTACGCCGCTGGCGCCGGAAATGATGACCCTGTGTATCGACGGGGGTAAAAAGGCCAAAATGCGTGCGGGCGATGTGCTGGGCGCGTTAACCGGCGATGTTGGGCTGGTCGGTGCGGATATCGGTAAAATTGATATTCACCCGGCGCATGTCTATGTCGCCGTGCGTGAAGGCGTGGCCCATCAGGCGTGGAAATTGCTGCAGAAAGGGAAAATCAAAGGCAAGGCGTGCCGCGTACGTCTGCTGAAATAGCATCCTGAAAAGCGTCTCAGGCCGCAGCCTGAGACGCCAAATGACTTATTTCACTTCAACCACGTTCAGACGCAGCTCATCCAGCTGACCGTCTTCTTCTTCCGGCTGCCAGCCCACCGGCTGTAGCGGCAGTTCTTCCCGGTCAAATGCCAGGTCGCCACCTTCAATCACTTCGCTGCCGTGAGTCAACCCTTTGAAATCAAAAAGGTTGGTATCACACAGATGCGAAGGCACCACGTTCTGCATGGCGCTGAACATGGTCTCGATACGGCCCGGATAGCGTTTATCCCAGTCGCGCAGCATGTCGCCAATAACCTGACGCTGCAGGTTCGGCTGCGAACCGCACAGATTACACGGAATGATCGGGAACGCTTTGGCTTCGGAGAAACGCTCGATATCTTTTTCGCGGCAGTAGGCCAGCGGGCGGATCACAATATGCTTGCCGTCGTCGCTCATCAGCTTCGGCGGCATGCCTTTCATTTTTCCGCCGTAGAACATATTCAGGAACAGCGTTTGCAGAATGTCGTCACGGTGATGACCGAGGGCGATCTTTGTCGCGCCCAGCTCGGTGGCCGTGCGGTAGAGGATCCCGCGACGCAGGCGAGAGCAGAGCGAGCAGGTGGTTTTCCCTTCCGGGATCTTCTCTTTGACGATACCGTAGGTATTCTCTTCGACGATTTTGTACTCAACGCCCAGCTTTTCCAGATATTCCGGCAGAATATGCTCCGGGAAGCCCGGTTGTTTCTGGTCGAGGTTGACCGCCACCAGGCTGAAGCTGATTGGCGCGCTCTGCTGCAGATTGCGCAAAATTTCCAGCATGGTGTAGCTGTCTTTACCGCCGGAGAGGCAAACCATAATGCGGTCGCCGTCTTCAATCATGTTGAAGTCAGCGATGGCTTCGCCCACGTTACGACGCAGACGCTTCTGTAATTTGTTCAGATTGTATTGTTCTTTTTTACTAATTTCTTGATTTTCTTGCATTTAATAGTTACTCAAAAATCTAAATGGAAACTCAGGCCACTACAGCGTCTTCCAGTCCATTTGATTTACGATAAAAGAGCTGTCCCGCGCTGACGGCGAATCAGCGAATGTGTGGCGTGTATGGTACGGATTACGGCGACGAATGCCAGCATGTTTTGCAGGACTGGCGCGACTTACCCGCTGACATGAATAGCCCTGCATTAAATCTATTGCGTCTTCAACGGGTTGACCACGAGGGGCGACAAGCCGCTTGATCTCTGCGCTCATTGCATAGTACTGTATATATAAACAGTATTATGGTGTATAAAGATGTTCGCCACTTATTTATATAAAACAGAACGCCCCCTCGAACTGCCATTGTTCCTGGAGCGGATTCCCTGCGGTTTTCCCAGCCCGGCTCAGGACTATGTCGAAGAGAGCCTGGACCTGAATCGGCTGGTGGTCAAGCACCCCAGCGCCACCTATTTTGTGCGCGTTAGCGGTGATTCGATGAGCGGCGCGGGCATCGGTGACGGCGATCTTCTGGTTGTTGATCGCTCGTTAAAAGCCGATCACGGCGATATCGTCGTTGCGGCAGTGGCGGGGGAGTTTACGGTTAAAGAGCTGCGAACCCGGCCCTCGGTAGTGCTGATGCCGCATAACCCGAAGTACAAGCCGATTACCTTTCATGCAGAGGAAGAGCTGCAAATCTTCGGCGTGGTGACGTTCAGTTTAAAAGCGCATAAATATGTTCGCGTTGGTTGATGTTAATAATTTCTATGCCTCCTGTGAGACGGTATTTCGCCCCGATTTAGTGGGTAAACCGGTGGTGGTGGTCTCTAACAACGATGGCTGCATTATCTCTCGTTCGGCGGAGGCAAAAGCGCTCGGTATTAGCATGGGGGCGCCGTATTTTAAAATTAAAAATGAATTGTCCCGCCAGCGGGTGACCGTGTTCAGTTCTAACTACGCGCTGTATGCCGATCTCAGCCATCGGGTGATGCAGACATTGATGGAGCTTGCTCCCCGCGTGGAGATCTATTCCATTGATGAAGCCTTTATTGAATTGCCCGATGATGGCTCGTTTGAGGCATTGGGTCATCAGATACGCGACGCGGTACGGAGAAATACGGGGTTGATGGTAGGGGTTGGCATTGGGCCAACAAAAACGCTGGCGAAGCTGGCGAATCTGGCGGCCAAAACCTGGCAACAAACCCGCGGTGTGGTCGACCTCAGTGCGACGGAGCGCCAGCGAAAATTGCTTTCCTTGCTCCCGGCACATGAAGTTTGGGGCGTCGGAAGACGTACGCGTAAGAAGCTGGAGCAGATGGGAATAGAGAGCGCGTTACAGCTTGCGGATAGTTCAACCTGGGTTATTCGCCAGCATTTTAACGTGGTGATGGAGCGCACGGTACGCGAACTGCGCGGGGAGTCCTGTCTGGCGTTAGAGGCGTTTGCCCCTACTAAACAGCAGATCATCTTTAGCCGCTCGTTTAGCCATCGCATCACGACATATGACGAGATGCATCAGGTTGTGTGCGCCTATGCCGAACGCGCGGCAGAAAAACTGCGCGCGGAAAGGCAGTACTGCTGTGTGGTAAGCCTGTTTATGCGCACCAGCCCGCACGCGGAGAATGAGACATTTTATGCCCCGCAGGCTAGCGGCAGGCTCATCGTTCCCACCTGTGATACTCGCGATATTATCCGCCTTGCCGTCAGTTCGCTGGAGAGTATCTGGCGAGACGGCTTTCGCTACATGAAAGCCGGGATAATGCTGAGTGATTTTTTCAGCCAGGGCGTCGCGCAGCTCAACCTGTTTGACGCTTTGCCTCCGCGAGCCAATAGCCAGGCGCTGATGCAGGTCATCGACAGTATTAATCACTCCGGTCTGGGCAGTATCGGTTTTGCCGGAAAAGGAATGGAACAGACATCGAGGATGAAGCGAGAAATGCTGTCCCCCAGCTATACGACACGCTACGCGGATCTGCCGGTTGCCCGATGACCAACGCTGCCGTCAGGTACCGTCGATGGGCGCTCAGCCGAAGGTCGGGTAGACCGGGCGTTCGTCCAGCTTGAGACAATGTTTTACCCGTTCTTCACCGTAATAAACATAACCGAATGTATCGGTTGAGATGCGGTGCAGCAGCGTATCGCCGTTGGCGAAGGGGATTATCTCAATATCGCCGACGCGCTTATGGCCTGCACCGGTTTCAAAATGGCCTTTCCAGGACTGCTGGGTATGCTCATAGACGTGCAGAATCACTTCAACCAGCCCGCGCTCAGGGCAGTTTAATTTCAATATTGTCGATGAGAAATTGAGCGCATAGCTTTGACAGGGAATAATAACGAGGATAAAAAATAACTTGAGGAAATTCATTGGATTAAATACTTTTGTTACAACAAAGCGTGATTATTGCCTGATTTGGTCGTGCGGGCTTTGTGATTGATCAATATAAGTTTTTTGTTTTCCCTGCGATGTTTGAAACAAATAAGGCCACCGGAGTGGCCTCAAACGGTTGCCGTATCAGTTAAAACCCAGGCGGATCAAATCAACCGGGCAGAACGTACCGTCACAGCCTTCAACCTCTATGCAGCTCTCGCGACGCAGCTGTTCCGCTGTTTTACCTTCACCATGGATAGCGGTAATCACGCCGGTTGCGCCATTGTTGGCAACCATCACCCGGGTGCCGAGCGTGATAGCGTTACGGTTACGATCGTAGGTTTTCATCGTCTCCTCCTTTCACATATCAAGACGGTTTAGATTGGCGGTGTGAATTAATAGCGCGATCGAAAACGCGATGTTTTGCGCTTCGTCAAAGTGCCGTTTTTTTCATGAGAATTATGGATAAAACGACTATCTCGTTGTCAGTTTATTGACCATCTCTCTCAATAGGAAGGCCGCAATCAAGCCAGAATGCAGGTTTTCCCATAAAGCGGCTATGTAAAATATGCGTGCAGTCAGCATGTGAAAGCATTCTTTCTGGTGGGGGCGATAGGCTAAGACTCTCGCGGCCTGTGGATTTCCCTCTTATAGTTTTTGTGTCGCCTTCAACGGAGAACAGGTATGCGCAACCCCACCTTATTGCAATGCTTTCACTGGTATTACCCCGCTGGCGGTGAATTGTGGCCGGAGGTCGCGGCTCTCGCCCCGAACCTACATGAGATTGGCATTAATATGATCTGGTTGCCGCCCGCCAGCAAAGGGGCCTCCGGTGGTTATTCCGTTGGCTATGACAGCTATGATCTTTTTGACCTGGGGGAATTTGAGCAGAAAGGTTCGGTTGCCACAAAATACGGGGATAAAGCCCAGCTACTCAAGGCGATTGATGCATTGCAACAGCACGATATTGCCGTGTTGATGGACGTGGTGTTGAACCACAAGATGGGGGCGGATGAGAAAGAGCGCATCCGCGTACAGCGAGTTAACGCCGACGATCGGACCCAGATTGATGAAGAGATCATCGAGTGTGAGGCGTGGACCCGCTATTCATTCCCCGTTCGCGAAGGAAAATATTCGCAGTTTATCTGGGATTTCAGATGTTTCAGCGGCATCGACCATATTGAAAACCCTGATGAGGACGGCATTTTCAAAATCGTTAACGACTATACCGGCGAAGGCTGGAATGACCAGGTCGATGACGAAATGGGTAACTTTGACTATCTGATGGGCGAGAACGTTGATTTCCGTAATCAGGCCGTTACCGAAGAGCTGAAATACTGGGCGCGCTGGATGCTCGAACAAACGCATTGCAACGGTTTTCGTCTTGATGCGGTTAAACATATTCCCGCCTGGTTCTATAAGCAATGGATTGAACATATGCAGGAAGTGGCGCCTGAACCTCTGTTCATTGTGGCGGAATACTGGTCTCATGATGTGGATAAATTGCAGCAGTATATTGCTCAGGTTGACGGAAAAACGATGCTGTTTGACGCGCCGTTGCAGATGAACTTCCACGAAGCCTCCCGCATGGGCCGCGATTATGACATGAGCCAGATTTTCACCGCGACGCTGGTAGAGGCCGATCCGTTCCATGCGGTGACGCTGGTCGCCAACCATGACACCCAGCCGCTGCAGGCGTTGGAGGCCCCGGTGGAGGCGTGGTTTAAACCGCTGGCCTATGCGCTCATCCTGCTACGTGAGAACGGCGTACCTTCGGTTTTTTATCCGGACCTGTTTGGCGCCCATTATGAAGACACCGGTGGTGATGGCGAAACTTACGCTATCGATATGCCGGTTATTGAACAGCTGCATGAGCTGATCCTCGCGCGTCAGCGGTTTGCGCATGGCGTTCAGACGCTGTGGTTCGATCACCCAAACTGCATCGCATTTAGCCGTAGCGGCACCGATGAAATGCCTGGCTGTGTGGTGGTGCTCTCCAACGGCGATGAGGGGGAAAAAACGCTGACGCTGGGAGACAACTATGCGCATAAACGCTGGAAGGATTTTCTGAACAACCGTGAGGAAGTTGTTGAGACCGATGCTGAAGGCAGTGCGACTTTTACCTGTAATGGCGGTAGCGTCAGTGTATGGGTGATTGAAGAGATACTCTGATGCGTGGTTGGCGGGAGAATGAGGTAGTGCCGCTGGCGGGCTTATTGTCTGCGCCAGAGGAAACCATGGCACAGCAATAAGCGAGGGAACTTAATTGTTTTAGTCTTTTTTAGGCTTTGGACGCGGCGGTAGGCCGCCGCGTCGATCGCGTTTGGTGCCTAATTATTTACAACGCAGTGTATTCGCCGCCGTACTTATTCATGCGATTCAAGATTCTGTATTATTCGCTGTAGCGACGATTTGAGTAAGCAACAGACAGCACTAAAAAATTGTATCAGGCAAAATGCTCCGCTGAATGCGCTGGAATTAGGATGTGGTCTGGGGTTGTTTGCCGACTATTTTTCTAAGGAAGGAATAAAAATAACGGCCGGTGACTTTTTGGCAGTAGCCATCGAAAAGGCACGAAATCGTGTTCGGGAGGGGTATGAGTCTCCCCATTTCCACACCGGGGATGTCACCAATCTGAAAGATATATCAGGGCCATTTGATGTTTCTTATGATGTTGGTTGTTTTGATTGCCTTGATGAGCCCGGGCAGATGAAATATGCCCGTGAAGTGAACCGATTACTGAAACCTGACGGCGTGCATCTGATACGGGCGATGGATATTTCGCCACGGGGCATGCGACTCACCCCGCAGGTCATCGAGAAAGTATTTGGCCAATATTTTGAGCGGGTAAGCGCAGACCGTCATTATCGTCAGCGAGGCTGATTCTCATTGGTACAGGCTTTTGAAAAAACGGATAAGTCATAAACGAGAATACAGGGTTGACGCGCTGTATGTGCTGGCGCGCAGCCATGAATAGCGGACCGGATTAGCATTTCAGACATGAAGTAACAAAAAAGAACATATACCTGTCTATTGTTTATAGCGGCGTAGGCTGGATGCGGGATGTCGTTAGATTATTCCTGACACCGCAAGTCTTCGCGCGTTGGCCCTTGAAAGTAGATAGTACTGATATGGCAACTACGTGGTTGAGTCAGTACAAAACGAATCGTTTCCCAGACGGAACGTCCATTCATTAGGCGCTCACCCATTCTGGATTGATTATCAACAGGCTCTTCTAACCCCGTCACTTCAAAATCCGGCGGATACAACCCGGTTACCCGTATATTTTCTCTGGATAATTGTTCTGACAGTTTAGTTGTAAAACCGCTAAGCCCATGTTTGCTAGCAAAAAAAGCAGGGTGGGCTATTGAGTCAGTAAAGTGAGGAATGCCGCATGCGGAGATAATTGACACAATGTCAGCACTGTCTGAGCGCCTTAATCCGGGAAGCAATGCCTGCGTGAGCAAAATTGAACCCGTCAGGCCTGAACTGATGGTATTAAATATTTCAGTAGCAGACTGCTCGTCCATTGTGCCTGGCAACCATTGAGCAGCATTGAGGATTAAAATGTCTATGGGACAGTTGGCGCTTAAGATCTGTGAAGAAAACTGAGAAATGGATGCCGGCTGGGTTAAATCACAGATATACCCTTGTGCACTGCCACCTTGAGCCGTGATGATGCTGCAGGTTTTTTCGATATCATCAACCCGCCGAGCGGAAAAATTGACTTCGACGCCTTCTTGCGCCAGCCAAACGCATAATGCCTGTCCAAATCCTGCACCGCCTCCAGTGATAACGGCTTTTTTACCTTTCAACATCGTCATGTTTCCCTCTCGTGATGAGTATATGTTGACGGAGGTATAGCATGATGGGATGGGATAACATCTTCCCGTTAGTGCCATTCACCATAGGATATAAACGGCAACATTCTGCCTATTTAGAGAGCAACATCCGTTGTGACCTGATTCTTATTGAGAATGACAGCGTGTTTCGCGTTACGGAAAATAGAACCAGGTAGTTGTTTGACTTCAAAGATGGCTACGCTTTCCAGCGGAACAGTCTCAAGACAAATTTATCCAGTTATGCCGTTGTCGCACGCATCACGTCAGAGGAATGCGGTGTACGGGAATCATCATTGGTGGTGCGTTATATATCTCCATACCGTGTTTTTATAACTCATTGATAATGTTCTAAGTGCTTGATTCGCAGAAAGTCGAAAAACCGATTAAATAAATAGGCATTGGCTATGCATCTTTAGCACACCCTCATTTTTTGCCTATCACTCATCATAAATACATTATTTTTCAATTCATTATAAAAAAATTGCTATCTCACTCGCTCGTGTCGACAGGGTCTATGCTTATAAAAAGGCCTGAGAAAAGGGGCGCCCGTGGAATACCCCCATACGGTGAGGGTTGAAGTGATAATCATTATCACTAACATGGTGCTAGCTCTTTGTGGCTCCACTGATGAGGTAGACCTATGGATTTGCATTCAGGAACCTTCGACCCCAACGATGTGACCTGGCGCGGCATTACGCTGACGCCGTCGGCCGCGGCGCATATTCGCGAGCTGGTCAAACAGCAGCCCACGATCCAGGGCGTACGTTTAGGGGTGAAGCAGACCGGTTGCGCGGGCTTTGGCTACGTGCTGGACGCGGTAAGCGAGCCGGATAAAGACGATCTGTTGTTTGAATCCGACGGCGCGAAGCTGTGGGTGCCTTTACGCGCAATGCCATTTATTGACGGCACAGAGGTGGATTATGTGCGCGAAGGTTTGAATCAGCTGTTCAAATATCATAATCCGAAGGCGCAGAACGAATGTGGCTGCGGCGAAAGCTTCGGAGTATAGGCGGTACATAATGACGCGTAATACTGACGCAACTGACGATGTCCAGACCTGGGCCGGTGGCCCGCTGAACTACAAAGAAGGGTTCTTTACCCAGCTGCAAACCGACGAGTTGGCGAAAGGCATCAACGAAGAGGTGGTGCGGGCGATTTCTGCCAGGCGCAACGAACCGGAATGGATGCTGGAATTTCGCCTGAAGGCCTACCGCGCCTGGCTTTTGATGGAAGAACCTCACTGGTTAAAAGCGAAATACGACTCGCTGAATTACCAGGACTACAGCTATTACTCCGCGCCGTCCTGCGGCAACTGTGACGATACCTGCGCCTCTGAACCTGGGGCACGACAGCAAACGGGGGCCAGCAGCTTTTTAACCGATGAGGTGGAAGCCGCGTTTAATCAATTAGGCGTGCCGGTGCGCGAGGGCAAAGAGGTGGCGGTTGACGCGATTTTTGACTCGGTATCCGTCGCCACGACCTACCGGGAAAAACTCTCGGAGCAGGGCATTATCTTTTGCTCGTTTGGTGAAGCGATTCACGATCATCCCGAGCTGGTCAAACGCTATCTCGGCACGGTGGTGCCGGAAAATGACAACTTCTTCGCCGCGCTCAACGCCGCGGTGGCGTCGGACGGCACCTTTATTTATATCCCCAAAGGCGTGCGCTGCCCGATGGAGCTGTCGACCTATTTTCGCATTAACGCGGAGAAAACCGGCCAGTTTGAACGCACCATCCTGATTGCCGATGAAGGCAGCTATGTCAGCTACATTGAAGGCTGCTCGGCCCCGGTACGAGACAGTTACCAGCTGCACGCGGCGGTGGTGGAGGTGATCATTCATAAAGACGCAGAGGTGAAATACTCCACCGTGCAGAACTGGTTCCCCGGCGATAACAATAGCGGCGGGATCCTGAACTTCGTGACCAAGCGCGCGCTGTGTGAAGGCGAAAACAGCAAGATGTCCTGGACACAGTCGGAAACGGGCTCGGCGATCACCTGGAAATACCCCAGCTGCATTCTGCGCGGTGATAACTCGGTGGGCGAGTTCTTCTCGGTGGCGCTGACCAGCGGCCATCAGCAGGCCGATACCGGCACCAAGATGATTCACATTGGTAAAAACACCAAATCCACCATTATTTCGAAGGGGATCTCCGCCGGACACAGCCAGAACAGCTATCGCGGTCTGGTCAAAATCATGCCGACGGCAACTAACGCCCGTAACTACACCCAGTGCGATTCGATGCTGATTGGCCCTGACTGCGGCGCGCATACCTTCCCGTACGTGGAATGCCGTAATAACAGCGCGCAGCTGGAGCACGAAGCGACCACTTCACGCATTGGCGAAGACCAGCTTTTCTACTGCTTGCAGCGCGGAATTAGCGAGGATGACGCTATCTCAATGATCGTCAACGGATTTTGTAAAGATGTTTTCTCGGAGCTGCCGCTGGAGTTCGCCGTGGAAGCGCAAAAACTGCTGGCTATCAGTCTTGAACACAGCGTCGGTTAAGGATTAAGGAAAGTGATATGTTGAATATCAATGAATTACAGGTCTCCGTTGATGATAAAGAGATCCTGCGTGGCGTCAGCCTGAACGTGCGTCCTGGCGAGGTACACGCCATTATGGGGCCGAATGGCTCCGGGAAAAGTACGCTTTCCGCGACGCTGGCGGGCCGTGAAGATTATAGCGTGACGGGGGGAACGGTGACCTTTAAAGGGCACGATCTGCTGTCGCTATCGCCAGAGGAACGCGCGGGAGAAGGGATCTTTATGGCCTTCCAGTATCCGGTTGAGATCCCCGGCGTGAGCAATCAGTTTTTCCTGCAAACCGCTCTTAATGCGGTACGCGCCCATCGAGGTCAGGAACCGTTGGATCGCTTTGACTTTCAGGATCTGATGGAGGAGAAGATCAATCTGCTGAAGATGCCAGCGGATTTGCTAACCCGTTCGGTCAACGTGGGTTTCTCCGGCGGGGAAAAAAAGCGCAATGATATCTTACAGATGGCAGTGCTGGAGCCCGCGCTCTGTATTCTGGATGAAACGGATTCCGGGCTGGATATCGATGCGCTGAAGATCGTCTCTGACGGGGTTAACGCGCTGCGCGACGGCAAGCGCGCCTTTATTATCGTCACCCACTATCAGCGCATACTCGACCACATCAAGCCCGATTTCGTCCACGTCCTGTACCAGGGACGTATCGTGAAATCCGGTGATTTCCGGCTGGTGAAACAACTGGAGGAGCAGGGCTATGGCTGGCTTAGCGAACAACAGTAGCGCGCTGCAGCAGTGGCATGCGCTGTTTCAGGCGCGCGGCGGTCAGGCATCGCCTCAGGCGTTAGCGCATCTCCAGCAGCTGCATCAGCTTGGCTTACCGACGCGTAAAGACGAAGACTGGAAGTACACCGCGCTGGACAAGCTGCTGACCAGCACCTTCGTGGCACCTGCGCTGCCTGCGTTGACGGACGCGCAGCGGGATAGCCACGCGGTGGCGCTGGAGGCGTATCGGCTGGTGTTTGTGGACGGTCAGTTTGATGCCCGTCTTAGCGATGATGTCAGCAACAGCGGATTTGACGTTACGGTGGATAATCAGCGTCAGTCGCTGCCGGAGGCGGTACATCCTGAGGTCTTCCTGCATCTCACCGAAAGCCTGTCTACCAGCGTCACGCATATTCAAGTGCGCCGCAACCAGCGCCCCAACAAGCCGCTGCTGTTGCTGCACATTACGCGCGGTCTGGAAACGGACGAGATGAATACGGCGCACTATCGTCACCATCTCCAGCTGGCGGAAGGGGCGCAGGCGACAGTTATTGAGCAGTATGTCAGCCTGAATACCCTACGCCATTTTACCGGTTCAAGACTCACCATGGAGGTGGCTGACAATGCCCAGTTACAGCATCTGAAGCTGGGGTTTGAAAACGACCAGAGCTACCATTTTGCCCACAACGATTTGCGTCTGGGGCGCGATGCTGCCGCTTTTAGCCACAGTTTTTTACTGGGCGCGGCGGTGACGCGTCATCACAGCAGTGCACAGCTGAATGGCGAAAACAGTACGCTGCGACTGAACAGCCTGGCGATGCCGGTCAATTCGGAAGTCTGCGACAGTCGTACCTGGCTTGAACACAACCAGGGCTACTGCAACAGCCGCCAGCTGCATAAAACTATCGTCAACGATAAAGGACGCGCGGTGTTTAATGGCGTGATTACCGTCGCGCCGCACGCCATAAAAACCGACGGTCAGATGACCAACAATAATCTGCTGTTGGGGCGTCTGGCGGAAGTCGATACTAAACCGCAGCTGGAAATTTACGCTGATGACGTGAAATGCAGCCACGGTGCGACCGTCGGGCGCATCGATGACGAGCAGCTCTTTTATCTACGCTCGCGAGGGATTGCGGTGGAGGAAGCCAGAAACATCATCCTCTACGCATTCGCCGCCGGGCTGACCGATGCCATTACCCTTGAAGCGCTGAAACAGCATGTGCTCGCGCGCATAGGGCAACGTCTGGCAGGAGGTAAACAATGACCTTTTCCGTACAACAGGTGCGCGGCGATTTCCCGGTACTTTCCCGTGAGGTGAACGGTCAGCCGCTGGCTTACCTCGATTCCGCCGCCAGCGCGCAGAAACCCGAGCAGGTTATCCATGCCGAGGCGACGTTTTATCGCAACGGCTATGCTGCGGTGCACCGCGGTATTCACACACTCAGCGCCGAGGCCACGCAGCGGATGGAAGAGGTGCGCCAGAAGGTGGCGCATTTCCTCAATGCCGCGAGCGCGGAAGAGATTGTGTTTGTGCGCGGTACCACGGAGGCGATTAACCTGGTTGCCAATAGCTGGGGAAGCAGCAACATTCAGGCGGGTGACAACATTGTCATTACGGCGATGGAGCACCACGCGAATATCGTGCCCTGGCAGATGCTCTGTACGCGCACGGGCGCGCAGTTACGGGTGATCCCACTCAATGCGGACGGAACGTTGCAAATGGACGCCGCGTCTGGGTTATTTGATTCCCGCACGCGGCTGTTGGCGGTCACGCAGGTGTCTAACGTACTGGGTACGGAAAACCCGCTGGCTGAACTGATTGCGCTGGCGCATGGCTATGGCGCGAAGGTGCTGGTGGACGGCGCGCAGGCCGTGATGCATCACCCGGTTGACGTCCAGGCGCTGGGCTGCGACTTCTATGCTTTTTCCGGGCATAAGCTCTACGGCCCGACGGGTATCGGCGCGCTGTACGTTAAAACCGATATCCTGCAGGCGATGCCGCCATGGGAAGGAGGCGGTTCGATGATCGCCACCGTCAGCCTGAGCGAAGGCACCACCTGGGCAAAAGCGCCGTGGCGCTTTGAAGCCGGGACGCCCAATACCGGCGGCATTATCGGGATGGGGGCGGCGCTGGATTACATCAACGGCCTGGGGCTGACGCAAATTGGCGAGTACGAGCAGACGCTGATGCGCTACGCGCTGGACGCGCTGGCGAACGTGCCGGACCTGCGCCTCTATGGCCCAGCGGACCGGCTGGGGGTGATTGCGTTTAATCTCGGCAAGCATCACGCCTACGATGTGGGTAGCTTCCTCGATAATTACGGTATCGCCGTACGGACGGGGCATCACTGTGCGATGCCGTTGATGGAATTTTATCAGGTGCCCGCGATGTGCCGGGCATCGCTGGCGATGTATAACACCGTTGAGGAGGTCGACCGCCTGGTGGCGGGCCTGCAACGCATTCGCCGTTTATTGGGATAACAGGGAGCAACCATGGCGGCTTTACCGGACAAAGATAAACTGTTGCGCAACTTCAACCGCTGCGCCAACTGGGAAGAGAAGTATCTCTATATCATCGAACTGGGCCAGCGCCTGGCACCGCTGAGCCCCGAGCAGCATAGCCCGGAGCATATCATTCAGGGGTGTCAGAGCCAGGTGTGGATCGTGATGGGGCGCGATGCGCAGGGGCACATCACGTTACAGGGCGATAGCGATGCGGCTATTGTTAAGGGCTTGATTGCCGTCGTATTTATCCTTTACGATGGGATGACCGCAGCGGATGTACAGGCTTTTGATGTGCGTCCCTGGTTTGAACACATGGCGCTGACGCAGCATCTGACGCCGTCGCGTTCTCAGGGGCTGGAGGCAATGATCCGCGCCATCCGCACGCAGGCGGCGAGTTTTAGCTAATATCAAATAGACAGCTTTCATTCTGTTACGAAAGGTGGGCGGACCGCTCACCACGCTGGTGGTTCAGCTTTCTGGCATGTTGTCAGTGAATATGAATAAGGAATCCAGATATGAAGCGCGCGTCCCTCTTAACACTCAGCATTTTAGGTGCCCTCAGCGCGATCTCCAGCGCCTGGGCAGTCGACTACCCATTACCCCCAGCCAATAGCCGTTTAATCGGCCACAATCAAACCTACACCGTTCAGGAAGGGGATAAGAACCTACAGGCGATCGCCCGCCGCTTTGATACGGCGGCGATGCTTATTCTCGAAGCCAACAATACGATCGCGCCGGTTCCTCGTCCGGGTACCGTGGTGACCATTCCATCGCAGATGCTGCTGCCGGACGTGCCGCGTGAAGGGATTGTGGTTAACCTTGCCGAACTGCGCCTGTACTACTTCCCGCCGGGCGAACAGCAGGTACAGGTCTACCCGATTGGCATTGGCCTGCAGGGGCTGGAAACCCCGGAAATGACGACACGGGTAGGGCAGAAGATCCCAAATCCGACCTGGACGCCGACGGCGGGTATCCGCAAGCGTTCACTGGAACGTGGCGTCACATTGCCGCCGGTCGTGCCTGCCGGGCCAAATAACCCATTAGGGCTCTATGCGCTGCGTCTGGCCTACGGTAACGGGGAATATCTTATCCACGGTACCAACGCGCCGGATAGCGTCGGCCTGCGCGTCAGCTCGGGCTGTATTCGTATGAATGCGCCGGATATTAAGGCGCTGTTTGCGCAGGTGCGCAGCGGCACGCCGGTGCGGGTGATTAATGAGCCGGTGAAGTACGCGGTTGAACCCAACGGCACGCGTTATCTGGAAGTGCATCGCCCGCTGTCGCAGAACGAAGCGCAGGATACGCAAACTATGAAGATGACGTTGTCGTCGGGCTTCAAGCAGTTTGCTGAACAGGCGAGTGAAGGGCAGGTGAAAAGCGCGCTGTCGCGTCGTGCCGGGTATCCGGTGATTGTCTTTGAGGGGAAGGGCGCGGCATCGGTACTGTCGGCTCAGAATAGTACAGCGACTTCAGAAACCGTGACGCAGTAGAAAAGGGTAAATCGAAGACAAAAAAATGGCGCACAATGTGCGCCATTTTTATTACCAGAACTCTTACTTACGGTAAGAGTGAGCCTGGTTGTCCAGACGCTGGTTAGCACGAGCTGCGTCGTCTTTAGCAGCCTGAACGTCGGAACGCATTGCGTTCACGTCGTTGCTCAGCTGGTCAACTTTAGCGTTCAGAGTCTGAACGTCAGAAGACAGCTGATCGATTTTAGCATTGCTGGAGCAACCTGCCAGCAGAGTAGAACCCAGGATTACCGCGCCCAGTACCAGTTTAGTACGATTCATTATAAATACCCTCTAGATTGAGTTAATCTCCATGTAGCGTTACAAGTATTACACAAACTTTTTTATATTGAGAATATTTTTTTATGCGATTTCCCTTATTTTTGATCGTTCGCTCAAAGAAGCATCGACTTTACGGTTTTGCGGGGAAAATGTGTGTGAAAACAGAGGACTTCCATCGGATTCATCTTAGATAATCAAAGTTTAAATAGTGACAGCCTATTGGATTTTTTATTGAGCTCGGTTATCAGAATGTATAAAAAAAGCGCCCGAGGGCGCTTTTTTAGGCAAACTATAATAAGTATGTGAATTATTACAGTACGTGCACGGAAGCAGTGTTGGTGGTGCCGCTCGGAACCAGTGCGCCGGAAACCATGACAACCACGTCGCCTTTCTGCGCCAGGCCGCTTTCTACAGCGACTTCTTTACCCATGCGGTAGAAATCATCGGTAGAGCTGATTTCTTTGACAACCTGAGCGACAACGCCTTTGCTCAGCACCAGCTGACGCGCAGTGGTTTCATTGGTGGTCAGCGCCAGGATGGTGGCATCCGGGAAGTATTTACGGATAGCGCGTGCGGATTTACCGCCCTGGGTAGCAACCACGATCAGCGGCGCGTCCAGTTTTTCCGCAGTTTCAACCGCGCCACGGCAAACGGCTTCGGTGATGCGCAGTTTACGGCTGTCGTTGTTGAACTCCAGACGGCTGGTCATCACGCGGTCAGTACGTTCGCAGATGGTTGCCATGATGGTCACCGCTTCCAGCGGGTATTTACCTTTAGCGGATTCGCCAGACAGCATCACTGCGTCGGTACCGTCGAGGATGGCGTTAGCGACGTCGCCAGCTTCCGCGCGGGTAGGGCGCGGGTTTTTGATCATGGAATCCAGCATCTGGGTCGCGGTGATAACCACTTTACGAGCACGGATACATTTTTCGATGATCATCTTCTGCGCGAAGATAACTTCTTCAACCGGGATCTCAACGCCCATGTCGCCACGAGCAACCATGATGCCGTCAGACGCTTCGAGGATTTCGTCGAAGTTGTTCAGGCCTTCCTGGTTTTCGATTTTGGAGATGATCTGGATGTTTTCGCCGCCGTGCGCCTTCAGGTGCTCGCGGATTTCAACGACGTCAGAACGTTTACGGATAAAGGAAGCCGCAACGAAGTCAACGCCCTGCTCGCAACCGAAGATCAGGTCCTGTTTGTCTTTCTCAGCCAGTGCCGGCAGAGCGATAGAAACGCCCGGCAGGTTAACGCCTTTGTTTTCACCCAGGTCGCCGTTGTTCAGCACTTTACAGATAACTTTGTTACCTTCGATAGCGGTGACTTCCATACCGATCAGACCATCGTCAACCAGTACGGTGTTACCAACGGACAGATCTTTGGTGAAGCCTTCGTAGGTTACAGCAACGATTTCGCTGTTACCGACAACAGATTTGTCAGTGGTGAAGGTGAAGGTCTGGCCAGCTTTCAGGGAAACGTCGTTACCGCCTTCCAGCTTGATAGTACGGATTTCCGGGCCTTTGGTATCCAGCAGGATAGCGGCTTTCTTACCGGTTTTGCTCATCACGTTGCGCAGGTTCTGGATGCGCTGACCGTGTTCAGCATAGTCGCCGTGGGAGAAGTTCAGACGCATAACGTTCATGCCCGCGTCGAGCATTTTGCCTAACATCTCTTCGGATTCGGTTTTCGGCCCGATGGTGCAAACAATTTTGGTCTTTTTCATGACAGTCTTAGTCTTTAAGTTGAGATTGAGAAGGATTGGGATTTTGAATTCTCGCTCCATGCGCGCACGGCCACGGAGTCAAACCTGTATTACGAAAGTTGCTATGCCACGCCATAAGGATAGGTGACATAAAAAAAGCGTGCAGAGGAAAGTGTGCTAGAGGTTCAGCATAGTCAAAAAGGCGATGTTTTAATCGTTTATTGATGTAGTCCAATGAGCTGAAACCATTCAAGAAAGAAACGCGGCGGATTATACGATGTTATGGCGAAAAAAGAAAATAAAAACGCTGTTTCAAAAATAAAACTAGCTAATTAACAAATCAAAAACGATTTTCTTGTGAAAATGTAACAGTAGCGATGCGCAACAATCGGTCTACCGACGCATAACGACAGGCGCAAATTTGCTTTATGGGCGAAACCAACCAATAATGAATTGATTATTAATGGAAATTAGCGAGCGTAAACGATGGGACATCAGGCGAAAGACGACGTTTTATACCAGGAAATGTGTCGCGTAGTGGGCAAAGTCGTGCTGGAAATGCGCGATTTAGGGCAGGAACCAAAGCATATTGTGATTGCCGGGGTGCTGCGCACTGCGCTGGCGAATAACAAAGTCCAGCGCACAGAGCTGACGCGTGAAGCGATGCAGAAAGTGGTCACGGCGCTCTCGGGACAACCGTAACCCTTTGAATTACGCGATAACGAAGCGCAGAATCGATTTCACCGCCAGCTCGCTGTGATGGCGAATGAGCGCTTCATCATCGATGTCCGGAAGCGGACCTTCAAGGTAGAGACTATTAAAGCTGTAGAAGTTCGACACCTGATAGAAGCTAAAGCTGCTGATCAACCGATGAACGTCACGGGCCTCAAGTTCAGGCTGGAATATACCCAACTCTTGCCCACGGCGCAGAATCTGCTCCAGCAGAGAGAGGGCGCTCTTGTTCAGGCGCTTCAAATCGCCTGAAGCCAGCAGCCATTTTCCGCGCTGCATATTCTCCATACAGATAATCCGCATGAAGTCCGCATGTTCGACATGATAGCGAACGCTCCACTTCACCAGCTGCACCAGCGCCTCAACCGGCGGCAGGTTCTCCAGCCCAAGCTTTTGCTCCGTTTCGCGAATGCGCGAATAAACATATTGCAGAACCGCCTGGTACAGCAGCTCTTTGGTTTTGAAGTAGTAAACCACCATCCGTTTAGTGGTCTGCGCCTCAGAGGCAATTTGCTCCATGCGTGCGCCAGCTAGCCCATGCTCGGCGAACACCGCAATGGCGGCGGTAAAAATCCGTGTTTTTAGCGACTGTGCTTCATCTTGAGCAATGGCTGACATAACAACTCCTGTTTATTTTACCGGGCACAAAAAATACACATAATGATCACAATTTAGCAACCAATTCTGGCATCCCTGAACCAAATGATTCATATTCGATGCAACTGTTACAGCGTGAGCCAGGTGAAACTATGTTGCGTTCTATTGCTACCGTATCCATTTCCGGAACCCTGCCTGAAAAACTGAGCGCGATTGCAGCGGCGGGTTATCAGGGCGTTGAAATCTTCGAAAACGATTTGCTCTATTATACCGGTACACCGGCGGATGTCCGTAACATGGCCGACGATCTGGGGCTTAAAATCACGCTGTTTCAACCGTTTCGCGATTTTGAGGGCGGCACGCGCGCCCAGTTCGCGGCCAACCTGGCGCGGGCGAAGCGCAAGTTTGCGCTGATGCATGAGCTGGGTTGCGACACGCTGCTGCTGTGCAGCAACGTGCAGGCCGACAGTTCGGCCGACTTCGATCAGCAGGTGGCCGACCTGCGGGCGCTGGCGACGCTGGCGGAGCAGGAAAATATTCGTATTGGTTATGAAGCGCTGGCGTGGGGTGCCCACGTAAACCGCTGGTATCAGGCGTGGGAGCGGGTGAAAGCCGTGGATAGCCCGGCGATGGGTATCGTGCTCGACAGTTTCCATATTCTGGCGCTCGGCGACGATCTTAGCCGCCTGCACGAAGTGCCGATGGAGAAAATCACTTTCCTCCAGCTCGCCGACGCGCCATTGATGAAAATGGACGTGCTGGAGTGGAGCCGCCATTTCCGCTGCTTCCCGGGGCAGGGGGAACTGCCGCTGGTGGAATTTACCCGTGAGTTGACCCGCTTAGGCTACCGTGGGCCATGGTCGCTGGAAATCTTTAACGACGGTTTCCGCGCCTCACCGAACGGCGCGACGGCGAAAGATGGTTACCGCTCGCTGTTGTGGCTGGAGGAGCAAACCCGCCGCGCGCTGGGAGAAAGCGACGCCGAACTCTTTCACACCGCCGATCTCCCAACCTTTAAAGACATCGAATTTATTGAATTTGCCGCCAGCCCCGCCGAGGCGAAAAAGCTGGGCGTCATGCTCGGTGGCATGGGGTTTCAATTGGCAGGGAAGCACCGTTCCAAGCAGGTAGCGCTGTGGAGTAACGGCGGTGCACGAGTGATCATTAACTATCAATCGCACAGTTGGGCGGATCGCTTCTATCAACGTCACGGCGTTTCGCTGTGCGCCATGGCCTTGCGCGTCAGCGCCAGCGCGCCGATTATTGCCCGCGCCAAAGCCTATGGTTACGCGACCTGGCAGGGGGAGGTGGGGCCGAATGAGAGCACCATCCCTGCGGTGTGCGCACCGGACGGCAGTCTGGTTTATCTGGTGGATGACCAGAAGGATATCTATGCGCAGGATTTCAACCTCACCGATGCGGAGACCAACGGACCGCTGTTAGGGATCGACCATTTGGCGCTCGGTATGGAGGCTGACAGCCGCGACAACTGGGTGATGTTTTTCCGTGCGGTGCTGGGGTTCACGCTGGAACATGAGCAGACCATGCCCGATCCTTACGGCCTGGTGCGCAGCCTGGCGGTGCAAAGCCCACAGGGCAACGTGCGCCTGGCGCTGAACATATCTCAGAGCCGCGCGACGCAGATTGCCCGCTCGGTGGCATGTTATCAGGGGGCCGGTTTACAGCATGCGGCGTTCGCCAGCGGCGATCTGCCTACTTTCCTGGAAAATCAGCCGCTGGCGGCCTCGCTGTCGCTGCCGGTACCGGCCAACTATTACGAGGATTTACAGGCGCGGTTCGGCGACGCGGCGCAGGTGGAGACCTTACAGCGTCAGCAGATTCTTTACGATCGCGATGGGGCGGGCGGCGAGTTTTTACATCGCTACACCTGGCCGTTCAGCGAAGGACGCTTCTTCTTTGAATTAACCGAAAGACGCCACGGCTACGCGCAATACGGCGCGGTGAACGCTGCCGTGCGGCTGGCGGCTATGCAGTACCGTTAGCGGGGGGATGTACCACCCGGTACGCTGACGGACAGACCATAACAATAAACTTTCATCTGCACTCGACAACGACAGGTAAACACTATGAACTCACTTGGCCAAAATCGCGTGGCTACCGCTGAGGCGGTTAACGCGGTACCTCGCTCCCGGCGGCGCATTGGTATTCTGGCGCTGCTGGCAGTGGGGACCATGATTAACTATCTCGACCGTACCGTTCTGGGCATCGCGGCGCCGCAGCTGACTCAGGAGCTTGGCATCAGCGCGGCGGTGATGGGGATTGTCTTTTCCGCCTTTGCCTGGACCTATGCGCTGGCGCAAATTTCGGGCGGCATGTTCCTCGACCGCTTTGGTAATAAGGTGACCTATTTCCTGGCCCTTAGCTTCTGGTCGCTGTTCACGCTGTTCCACGGTTTCGCCGTGGGGCTGAAAACGCTGTTGCTGTGCCGTTTTGGTCTTGGCGTCAGCGAAGCGCCATGCTTTCCGGTCAATAGCCGGGTGGTCAGCGCATGGTTCCCGCAGCACGAGCGCGCAAAGGCGACCGCAGTCTATACCGTTGGTGAATATCTCGGACTCGCCTGCTTCGCGCCGCTGCTGTTCTGGATTATGGACGGCTTTGGCTGGCGCACGCTGTTTATTACCGTTGGCGTGGTCGGGCTGCTGTTTGCGCTGGTCTGGTGGCGTCACTATCGCGAACCGCACGAAGACCGCCGTCTGAGCCAGCAGGAGCGCGAATACATTATCGCAGGCGGCGGGATGAGTTCCGGAGCCGAGCAGCGCAAAGCCTTTAGCTGGCCGCTGGTGCGTCAGCTGTTGCGCAAACGGCAGATTATTGGTGCCAGCATCGGCCAGTTCGCAGGTAATACCGTCCTGGTGTTCTTCCTGACCTGGTTCCCGACCTATCTGGCCACCGAACGTCATATGCCGTGGCTGAAGGTGGGCTTCTTTGCCATTCTGCCGTTCCTGGCTGCGGCGGGCGGCGTGATGTTTGGCGGCTGGGTTTCCGACAAACTGCTGAAGGCCACCGGCAGCGCTAACCTCGGGCGTAAACTGCCGATTATCGCCGGGCTGCTGATGGCGAGCTGTATTATCAGCGCCAACTGGCTGACCAGCGACACGGCGGTGATCCTGGTGATGTCCTTTGCCTTCTTCGGGCAGGGGAGGGTCGGCCTTGGCTGGACCTTAATTTCCGACATGGCGCCAAAAGGGTTGGGCGGTTTGACCGGCGGGTTGTTTAACTTCTGCGCTAACCTGGCGGGCATCTTCACGCCGCTGGTAATCGGTTTTATCGTCGCCGCCTTTGGCAGCTTCTTCTACGCCCTGGTCTACATCGGCGGCGCAGCGCTGCTCGGCGTGGTGGCGTACCTGTTTATTCTTGGCGACGTGAAGCGTATCGAACTGGATCTGCCTGAGCAGGAGGACGCACATGCAAATTAGTGGGCATACGCGGTTAATTGCTCATTTGGGTTATCCAACCGAAAGTTTTAAAGCGCCGATGATCTACAACCCCTGGTTTGCCGACCAGAGCGTGGATGTCAAAGTGGTGCCGATGGGGGTGAAGCCGGAAGACTATGCGGCGCTGATCCCCACGCTGTTTTCACTTACCAACATCGCGGGGGCGCTGGTGACTATGCCGCATAAAGTCGCCACCTGCGAACTGGTCGACCGGATGAGCCCCACCGCGCAGATTGCCGGAGCCTGCAACGCGATTCGCCGGGAAGCCGATGGTTCGCTGACCGGCGATATGTTTGATGGCGACGGTTTTGTGCGCGGTATTCAGCGCAAGGGGTTTCGCACCACCGGCGCGCGGGCGCTGGTGGTGGGCAGCGGCGGCGTGGGGTCGGCGATTGCCGCCTCGCTCGCGTCGGCGGGGGTCAGCGCGTTAACGTTGGTTGACGCCCAAGAAAGCGCGGCGCGGGCGCTGGCCGATCGTTTGCACGCGCACTATCCGCAGCTGACGCTGACGGTGATGGCGAGCGATCCGGCGGGACATTCGCTGGTGGTCAACGCCACGCCGCTCGGTATGTCGCCCGGCGATCCGCTACCGCTGGATGTCGAACGCCTTGATGCTGGGACGTTTGTCGGTGAAGTGGTGATGAAACAGGAATACACTCCGTTGCTACAGGCGGCGATGGCCCGCGGCTGCCCGGTGCAGCGAGGTACCGATATGCTGTTTGAAATGATCCCGGCCTACCTGGACTTCTTCCATCTGCCGGTGGCGACGCCGGAGCAACTGCAGGCGCTGGCGGAAATTCGCTACTAAAGCGCTGGTCAATAGCGTAATAGCCCGGATAATATAACGCTTATTTTCGGGCTATAATCTTGCGCTTATGCACTCCACATTGACACTGATGGCGGCGGGAAGTCTTCGCCGCGCATTTATCCCCCTCCAGGCGGCGTTTACCGCCCGGACCGGTTTCCCGGTATCGCTGGTTTTTGGTCCGGCGGGTCTCCTGCGTGAACGGATTGAAAATGGCGCGCGGTGCTCGCTGTTTGCCTCGGCGAACCGTCAGCATCCGCAGACGCTTTGTGATGCGGGGCGCGCCCGCGGTCTCCATCTGTTTGCCCGTAACACGCTGATGTTGACCGTTCGAAATATGCCGCAGACGATGGGCAAAACGTGGCTGGAGCTGCTGGCGGATACAACGCTGCGCTTAGGCACCTCCGCACCGCAATGCGATCCTTCTGGTGATTATACGTGGCAGCTGTTTGAGCGGATTGAACATAGCCATCCAGGATTGGGTAACGCGCTAAAGCAGCGTGCGATGCCGCTGGTTGGCGGGAAAAATTCGCTCACGTTACCGAATGGCGTTATCGCCAGCCGATGGCTTATTGATGAAGGGCACGCCGATCTGTTTATCGGCTATGCGCACTACGCGGCGGCGCTGGCGAATCAGGCGGAAGTACGCTGCGTGACGATTCCTGCGCCGTGGAACATCTGCTGTGAATACTACCTGACGCTGCTCGATGAGCGTGACGCCGCGCATCGGTTCTGCCAGTTTATCCTCAGTGAAGAGGGGCAGCGCTGTTTGCGCGACGCCGGGTTGATGTTGCCGGGCGACGAATGCTAAAGAGCGGCGTTACCACCGGAGACGGATAACCCTCAAGTTCGAGTCGACGGACCTGCACGCCGTAAGCCCGCTGGAGATTCGCTTCCAGCACTACCTCCGACGTTGGCCCGGCCAACCACTGGTTGCCCGGCATCAGCAGCAGCGTTTGGCTGGCGACCTGTAGCGCATGAGTGGGATCGTGCGTGGTAAACATCACCGTGCGCGACTGCGTGTGAGACAGATCGCTAATCAACTGCAATACTGTTTGCTGATTGCCCAGATCCAGCGCTGAACAGGGTTCATCCAACAGGATATTCTGATTGGCGCCGACCAGCGCGCGGGCGATCATCACCAGTTGCTGTTGGCCGCCGGAGAGGGCGCTGAATAGCGTCTCGGCCAGGTCAGCGATGTTTAGCTGGGCCAGCGCATCAAGTACCTGACGCTCATCTGCTTTCTGCGGCTGGGCGAAAAGGGCGATATGCCGCGCACGACCCATCAACACCACCTCTTTTACCCGCCAGCCGAAGGCCGGACGGAATGACTGCGGCACGATGCCCACTCCGCCGGAGGCCTTCACGCTGCCCGCAAGCGCGGGTAAAACGCCGGTAATGGTATCGAGCAAAGTGCTTTTACCGCGCCCATTGGCGCCGAGAATCGCCCATATTTCTCCGGGCTGGCAGTGCAGGCTCAGCGGCGTAAACAGCGGGGACTGATGGCCATATTCCAGTTGGGATAGCGTTAGCGTCGGCGTCATTTCAGCATCCTTTTGCGGCTAGCCCGAACCAGCATCACGGCAAATAACGGCGCGCCAACCAGCGCGGTAATAATACCAATCGGAATCTCGGCGGCGGTCAGCGTGCGCGCCAGATCATCGACCACAATCATAAAACAGGCCCCCATCCAGAAGGCACAGGGGAGCAAACGGCGATGGTCGGCACCGCAGAGCATCCGCGCCAGATGTGGGATCACCAGCCCCACCCACGCAATACTGCCGCTGACCGCCACCTGCGCGGCAACCAGCAGTGCGCAGCAGAGCAGTACGCCGCGGCGTAGCGCGGTCACGCTGACGCCCAGCGCTTGTGCGTCTTTGTCGTCCAGCGACAGCAGGTTGATACGCCAACGCAGCCGGTACAGCACCAGCGAAGCGGCGACCACCGGTAGGGCCAGGAGCAGTACTTTGTGCCAGTTAGCGGTCGCGAAGCTCCCCAGCAGCCAGAAGACGATGTTGGGGAGCACTTCTTCCGTATCCGACAGGTACTGCATCAGGCTGACCAGCGCGGCGAAGAAACCGCTGAGCACGATCCCCGCGAGAATCAGTACCAGCGTGTTCTCCCGGCCCTGAAGCGCGGCGAGCAGATACACCAGCGTCAGCGCCAGTAGGCCGAAGAAGAAAGTGGTGCTCATCATCAGCGGCATACTCAGCCCGAGCAGAATGGCCAGCGTCCCGCCAAACGCGGAGCCGGAGGTGACGCCGATAATGTGCGGATCCACCAGCGGGTTCTGGAATACCCCCTGTAAGGTGGCACCGCACAGGCCAAGCGCGCCGCCTGCCAGCAGGGCGAGCAAAATGCGCGGCAAGCGAACTTCCCAGACAATCTGATGGGCGATCGCTAACGTATTGTGCGGCTGCGCAAACTGAGTCAGCACCTGGCCTATCGACAGTTTGTATTGACCCAGGCAGAGAGAAGACACCGCCACGGCCAGGGTGAGCAGCACCAGACCACCCTGTACCTTGACGGCGTGACTACTGCTGTGCATTTGGCCGCCAGTCGGTACGATAAAAACGTTGGTAGTAATCCTGGGCCTGCGCGTCGACATCAATGTCCTGGTAGCGTTCCGGGTAGAGTTTTTTCGCCATCCACAGTTCGCCTATAGCCAATGCTTCCGGCATAGGATAGCCCCAGGCTTTCGCGTATTCCGGCATCAGCCACACGCGATGATTTTTCACCGCGTCAATGCTCTGCCATTGCGGATCGTTGACGATCTGTTTGACCACCTCGGGATAACGGTCCTGCACGAAAATCACCTGCGGATTCCACTGCAATACCTGTTCCAGCGAAACCTGACGCGCGCCTTTTACCGTGGCGGCGGCGACGTTCATCGCCCCAGCATGTTGCATCATCAGGCCGGTGTATTTACCGGAACCGTAGGTGTTCAGGTCTGGATTGGCCATATAGACGCGCACTTTTTCCGTCTGCGGAATCTCTGCGACTGGCGCGTTAAATTTCGCGCGCGCGGAAAAAGTGTAGTCAATCAATACATCGGCTTGCGCCTGGCGGTTCACCACGTCACCAATTAGACGAATACCTTGCTTGAGCCCGTTGTTGTAAGCCTGTTCCTCATTGGCCATCGAAGGGTTCATTTTGTTTTTCTCTCCCGCCGCGTCCTGGCGCAGAGAGATAGCCACCACCGGGATCCCGGCGTTGGTTATCTGCTGCATCATCGCCGCCGGCGCGTAGTTGGCGACAAACACCACCTGCGGATGCAGCGCCAGCAGGCTTTCCATATTCACCTGGGTCAGATCGCCGGGCATCGGCAGTTTGGCAATACCGGGCATAAAGCGCGCGAATTCTGGGCCGAGCTGTTTTTTCCAACTGCTTAATACGCCGACGATGTCGTCGGCGGCGTTGAGCTGCACGAGCAGGTTGAGCGTCTGGTGCTGGAGCACCACCACGCGATTCACGGTATCAGGCAGGGTGACCTGGCGGCCAAGCTGGTCGGTGATGGTACGGTCAGCCAGTGCGGGAGTCGCTGCCGCCAGGCTGGCACAAGCCAGCGTCAAGCTCAGGAGTAAACGTTGTAATGTAGACATGCATTGCTCATCGAGGAGGGAAATAATCGATGTATATTTGATTATATAACGATGAAAAATGCAAATCCTGTGAGCGGAATACCCCGAATAGCTTATGAGAAAATACTCAGCAACGAAAAGAGCCGCAAGGTTTCCCCTGCGGCCAGGTTCGGGCGCATGTTGCCATTCAGGCAGCCTGACGCCCGGGCGCTTACTTCCGCTTGCGCCACCAGTTAAGGAGCAGACCGGTGAGCACGCCGACCATGACCGGAGCGGCCAGATCGTGCCAGAACATAAGTACCCACTGCATCAGTGTCATAGAGCCATCCTGATTGCAATGGCAATGGTTAGCGGCTATTCTTGAATTGCTTGGGTTCAAGACCAGCCCCCGTTATGTTGCCAGATGATATCGAACAACGTGCGGGGGTTTTCTCTTTCCAGCAACAGATGCCGCCGGGGATCAAACCCCCGCAACGCTGCGCCTCTCCCACAACGTGGGATTACAGCGATCCTATAGCAGCGCCTGGAACCCATGCAATGCAGATGCTGTGTAAATATACAGTGCGATGCATTTTTCAGAATTTAGCCCGACGACCTTCATTTTTCCCTCTTATTTATCTGCTTAACTGAAAGCACTTTTCGCGTCAGGGTGACACTATGCGGTATATACTCAGCTACCGCCTGCCGGGAGAAAGCTGGCACGACGGCTCTCGCGTTGCTTTACAGGATGCCCAGCGGGCGTTGCGCATCATCCGCCAGCGGGAGAAGCGGGTGAACGTGCTGGGTTTTTCCGCCGGAGGGCATTTGTTGGGAATGGCGGTAACGCGCGCTGACGAGCGCAGCTATACGCCGCTTGATGCGCTGGACAGCCTACCGGCGCGAGCCGATGGCGCGGCGCTGATTTATCCCAATCGTGACGCTGGAGAAACCTTACAGCCACAGTGCAACGCATCGGGTATTGGTGGGTAAGAATGCGACGCAGGCGCAGGATGCCGCCTGGTCAGTACAACATTACGTGACGCCCACAACTCCACCGATGTTTCTGGTCCAGGCGGAAGATGATTCGGTGTCCGATCCGCACCACACCTTAATTTTACAGACGGCCTGCCTTCGTGCAGGCGTATCGGTAGAAATGCATCGTTATCCTTCCGGGGGACATGGCTTTGGGATGGGCAGGGCAGGAACCCAAACTCTCACATGGCCTGAGCAGTATGAAAAATGGCTGCGGGAACGATAAACACCGCAGCCAAATTTGGGGGCCTACTGTATCAGCGCGTCCGGCGCGATATTCATATTCTTCAATACCGGCCCCATGATGTTGCCGAAAATCGGCGCGGCGACTGAACCGCCGAAGTGGGTACCGGCAGTGGGGTTGTTAACGACCACGACCAGTGCGACCTCCGGGTGGCTAACCGGCGCGACGCCTGCTGTGTAGTTCACATATCCGCCGTCATACTTGCCGCTATCGCCCAGTTTTTCAGCGGTCCCCGTTTTGGTCGCCAGTCGATACCCCGGCACCGCCGCCCGCACGCCGCTGCCGCCGGGAAGCACGTCGCTTTCCATCATATGTACCACGGTTTTGACGATCGACGGATCGGCCACCTGCTGGCCCATTACCGGCGGGGTCACTTTGGTGATCGACAGCGGACGATAGACCCCAAACGACCCCAGGGTGGCGTATTCGCGGGCTATCTGTAGCGGCGTGACGCGTAATCCGTAGCCGAAGGAGAAGGTCGCGCGTTCAATATCGGCCCACTGCCGACGGTGCAGCGGAAAATAGCCTACGCTTTCCCCGCTAAGCCCCAGCCCGGTGGGTTTGCCAAGACCGAACGCCTGATAGGTATCAACCAGCGCCTGTGCCGGCATCGCCAACGCAATATGAGAAACGCCGATATCGCTCGATTTTTGCAGAATACCGGTTGGCGTCAGCTGTGGCCAATGGCCCACGTCGCGAATCAGGTGGCCATTGACGCGATAGGGGGTGGTATCCAGCAAAGTATTTGGCTGAATAATGTTTCTCTCCAGCCCCTCGATAATCACCAACGGCTTGACCGTAGAACCCGGTTCGAAGCTGTCGTTAATCGCCACATCACGCATTTGCGTTTGTGTTGCGTTGTCGAAATTGTTGGGGTTGTACGAGGGGTAAGAGGCCATGGCCAGAATCTCACCGGTATCAATTTTGACCAGTACGGCTGCGCCTGAGTCCGCTTTATTCAGCAGCACGCCGTCGCGCAGTTTGCTATACAGCGTATATTGGTCAAATTTATCAATACTGAGCTGAACGGTTGGCGGCTGTTTCGGCGCGTCATAATCAAGAACGTTAATAATACCGCCATTGGCATCTTTACGATAAATTTCCTTGCCCGGCTCGCCCTGTAAAATAGAATCGTAGCCACGTTCTACGCCGTTCAGGCCATTATTATCTGCCCCCACAATACCGATTAAAGGCGCCGCTGCTTCCCCCATTGGGTAGAAACGACTGTCGTCATACACTTCACTGATACCTTTTATATGCAGATCGGCGATATCTTTCGCAATCCCAAGCTCAACTTTGCGTCCCAGGAATAGAAAGTGACGGTGGGCATTCTGATAAATCTTGCTCGCAATTTGATCGACAGGGGTATTCAACGCCGAGGCGAGATATTGCCATTTCGCATCGTGGAAATTTGGGCTGGCCTCAACAATTTTTACCGGATCGACCACGACGTCGCGGGATGGAACGCTCATGGCGAGCGCCTCGCCATCGCGGTCGACTAATGTGCCACGGTTTGTCGGCAGCACCACGGTTCTCAGGGATCGTTGATCGGCCTCTTTTGCCAGCATTGGATGATTTAAAAACTGCAGGTCGGCAACCCTGATCAATAAAACGCCAAGGCAGCCAAGGATACCCAGACAGATTATTGTGTAACGAGACGTAATAAATGAGTCTTTATTTTGTTTTTCTGTTGATTTTCTTTTCATTTGTAACATAAAACCACATGAAATTTTATTTTTTATAATCAATTGCCCATTGGTCGTGATTTTTCAATGGCCGCATTAATGCAATATAAATACCCATTTACAGGCGAGTTCGCGAAACAGTTTACAGCTAACGTCATTGATAACAAGCCATTAAGTTAACATATTATTTCACACTCACAGACTTATTAGCGCGAGGTATGTTTGGTCAGTTAATGGGGAAATCGCCAACATTACCGACAAATATCCGCTGGAAAGAGCATGATTTACCCCGGAAACTATAATGACATCTGGTCTGGAAGAACGAGGTTATCAGAATAATCCGCAGTCCACCGTTTTTATCATTGTTATAACATAACGCTTGCTGTAGGTTGCCATATTTTGAGCGCGTAGGATTTTATGGCCTCTTATTCATTGTGGTGATGAATACATGGTCGCATAATAGCGGCCAACCTCCGCAGGTGCGGGGTTAAGCGCCAGCTTTTTCTGGTGATGAAGGATACACAATGCAAAGGCGTAACTTCCTCAAAGGTGCCGCTGCCCTCTCGACGCTGGGGCTGGTCAGCCCGGTTTTTGCGAAAACAGAAACGCAGGATCAACCTGCCGTCTCATCTTCCGGCAAATACCGCCGCTTCATTATGACTCAAACCTATAGCCTGAAGGCTCCGGAAGGCTCTTCCGGGAAGGTGAATTTGTGGATCCCCATACCGGAAGATACCGCCTTCCAGCAGCTGCTAAATCTCTCCTTCAGCGGCAACTACCAAACCGCCACACTGAATGCCAATAACCGCTACGGCGCAAAAGTGCTGTACGTGACCTGGCCGGCCTCAAGCGGCCCGCTGGATATTAAAGTGGAGATGGACATTGAAACACGCGACTGGGAAGTGCTGAAAGACAACCGTCTGGCCGACTGGCAACTGCCGAGCGAAGGTGCGGTGATCCCCGATGAGATTAAACCTTTCCTGCAGGCGACGGCGCATATTCCGGTTGATGGGCTGGTGAAAGAGACCGCACTTAACATTATCGGCAACGAAAAAGCGCCGCTGAAGCAGGCGCGTCTGATTCACGACTGGGTCAGCACCCATATGCATCGTGATGACGCGGTGATTGGCTGCGGTACGGGCGATGTCGGGGAGATCCTGAAAACCGGCAAACTCGGCGGTAAATGTACCGACATTAACTCGGTGTTTGTCGCACTGTGCCGTGCGGTCGGCATTCCGGCACGTGAAATGTTTGGCATCCGTTTAGGCGCGAGCCGCAAGCTTAATCAATACTCCACGAAAGCATTTGGCAGCGCCGACGATAAAGGCGTGGCCAAAATCAGCGGCGGTCAACACTGCCGCGCGATGTTCTGGTTAGCCGGTTTCGGCTGGATGCCGGCAGACCCGGCAGACGTGACCAAAATGCGTCTGACAGAGAAAAAAGAGAATGGCGACCCGGCGGTCACCGCGGTGAACGATTATCTGTTTGGTAACTGGGAAATGAACTGGGTGGGATTCAACCATGCGCGTGATTTCGCACTGTCGCCAGCCGCGGAGCAGGGTGACGTGAATAACCTGGGCTATCCGTATGCGGAAGTCGATGGCGATCCGCTGAATTTCTACGACCCCGCTGCTTTTAGCTACGACTATGTCAGCGTCGAACAGCATTAAGGGCGGAGTGTTAACGTTGCTCGCGGCGATCGTGGCCGCGGGCGCGTCAACGCTGTGCTGTATTGGGCCGCTGCTGTATCTGGTGTTTGGGGTTTCAGCCGCCGGGCTGGTGGGCATTCCGGGGGCTTCCTGGCTGCAAATACCGATGATTATTGTCGCCGTGGGGCTGATGGCGCGCGGATTCTGGCGTCTGCATCTGTCGTCGAAACCGGTATGCGTTAACGTCGTAAGCCGTCGGGTGCTGGTGTGGTTGTATTGGCTGGCGGTGCCGTTAGTGCTGGCCTTGATTACCTATCCTTATGTATTACCCTGGATCTGGGAGTGGATGGAATGAAAAAAGCCGTGTGTCTGGCGTTACTGATGTTTACGCCACTGGGCTGGGCGGCCGATAAATTGGTCACCATTGATGTCGGCGAAATGAACTGCCCGCTGTGCGTGATTTCCATTAACCAGGCGCTGCGCAGCACCGATGGCGTCATTAAGGCGAAAGCTTCGCTGAAAACGCGTCAGGCGGAAGTGGTGGTGCCGGAGAATTTTGATAATCAGCGGTTATTAGCGGCGATTGCCAAAACCGGATTTAAAGGGGAAATCCACGGCGAAAGCGTGGTGCAGTGAATAAAGAAAACCCGCCGGGAACGGCGGGTTTTTTATCGCATTAGAACTGGTAAACCAGGCCCATTGCCACGATGTTGTCGGTAGAGATACCGTTGTTCGCGTAGAAGCTATCGTTACCGTCCAGCAGGTTGATTTTATAATCAACGTAGGTGGACATATTTTTGTTGAAGTAGTAAGTCGCGCCAATATCCATATATTTGACCAGATCTTTATCACCCTGGTACGCAGTATCATGTTTAGTAGCACCCAAATCCTTACCTTTAGACTGCAGGTAAGAAATTGCTGGGCGCAGGCCGAAATCAAACTGGTACTGTGCGGTAACTTCAAAGTTCTGCGTTTTATTCGCAACACCATTGCTGTCGCCGTACGGAGTCATATTGCGGGTTTCAGAATACATTGATGCCAGATAAATATTGTTAGCATCATATTTCAGACCCACGGTCCAGGCGTCAGCTTTATCACCGCCAGCGGTGGTATTGTTGATCTGATCGTTTGTACGATCTGAGGTTGCATATGCCGCAGAAGCGCTGACACCCATACCCAAGTCGTAAGAGGTGGACATGCCAAAGCCGTCGCCATTGGCGTTACGAGTATTACGGTCACCGTTATTGGTACCTTCACCGCTGCCTGGGTTTTCATTTTTACCCTGGTACTGCAGAGCAAAGTTCAGGCCGTCAACCAGACCGAAGAAGTCATTGTTACGGTAGGTAGCTACACCGTTCGCACGGCCAGTCATAAAGTTGTCAGAGTAGGTGTAGGAGTCACCACCAAATTCTGGCAGCATATCTGTCCAACCTTCTACGTCGTACAGTACACCGTAGTTACGACCGTAGTCGAATGAACCGTAGTCACCGAATTTCAGGCCGGCAAAGCCCAGACGTGTCCACGCCTGATTTGCGTCGCTATCCGTAGATTCCGGATTGTTCGCCTGAACGTTATATTCCCACTGGCCGTAGCCGGTGAGCATATCGTTAATCTGAGTTTCGCCTTTGAAACCAAAACGGACGTAGCTCTGATCGCCGTCTTTAGAGGAATCGCTGGAGAAATAATGCAGACCATCTACCTTGCCATAGATGTCTAATTTGTTGCCGTCTTTATTATAAACTTCTGCGGCATGAGCTGCGCCTGCGGCTAACAGGGCAGGAATAACGAGGGCCAGTACTTTTCTGTTCATTGAATATATTCCTTTAGTATTTTTTATACGCGCACTTTCTGACTAAGAAAGCACAGTCATGCTAATAGAGACGAATCTGATATGGTAAATAACATTTGTTACAGCATGAGTAAAATCTAAAGGATATAATTCTGCTGAAATGATGATAATTATCGTGAATGATTTGCCCGGATATATATAAAATAAAAATTATACAAATAAAAAGCGCTGACGTAAGCTACGGCCGTTATATGCCTTTTTGTCACACAACGTATTTATGTTGCCGTGTGTCTTTAATATTCTTCGTCATCTTAAAATGACAAGCCCGAATTGATATTCGGGCTTTTTTTATGGTTTGAGAATGACCTTAATTCGGTTATTCCTGCGGCGTCGGTTTTTCCGCCTTGCCGGCCATCATGGCGAGGAAGTCGTAGCGTTTTTGCAGATCCTCTGCCGCATCCTTCCATAGCTGTTCGGCGACTTCCGGCTGCTGGCTGTTCAAACGGCGGAAACGCTGTTCGTTCATTAACGTCTCGGCCAGCGCGTCTGACGGCGGACGGGAATCCAGCGCCAGCGGGATTTTACCTTCGTCGGCGCGACGTGGGTCGAAGCGGAACAGCGGCCAGAAGCCGGTAGCGGTAAGCTGGCGCATCTGATCGTGGCTGAGCGCCAGATCGTAACCGTGCTCTTCGCAAGGGCTGTAGGCGATGATAATCGACGGTCCCGGATAGGACTCCGCTTCCTGAATCGCTTTCACCGTCTGGTTAAGCTGTGCGCCCAGCGAGATCTGCGCGACGTAGACATGACCGTACATCATCATGCTGACGCCGAGATCTTTTCTCGCTTTACGTTTGCCGTGCTCGCCAAACTTGGTCACCGCGCCGAGCGGCGTCGCTTTCGAAGCCTGACCGCCGGTGTTGGAGTAGCACTGGGTATCAAGCACCAGGATATTGACGTTCTCGGTCAGGCTCATCACATGATCCAGACCGCCGAAGCCGATATCGTAGGCCCAGCCGTCGCCGCCAATCAGCCAGATAGACTTCTCGACCAGCGCGTCGGCGTCGGTGAGTAGCTCTTGTGCACCTTCCACGCCGTTCAGCACGCTGCGCAAGGCGGCCACCTGTTCACGACGTACTTCCGGCGTGGCATCAGCGTGCAGCGCCTCGTTCAATTCGGCCGGGATCTGCTCGGCGAAGCCGTCCAGCAGACGCATCACGCGCTGGCGGTGCTGATCGACCGTTAAACGGAAGCCCAAACCAAACTCGGCGTTATCTTCAAACAGCGAGTTAGCCCACGCTGGCCCGCGGCCGTTCGCGTCGGTGGTATATGGCGTAGAGGGCAGGTTACCGCCGTAAATAGATGAACAGCCGGTGGCGTTGGCAATCAGCATACGGTCACCGTACAGCTGGGTCAGCAGCTTGATATACGGCGTTTCACCGCAGCCAGAACAGGCGCCGGAGTACTCAAACAGCGGAGTGATCAACTGCGAAGTACGGATATCAATGCGTTCCAGTGCGGTGCGATCGATTTCCGGCAGGTTGAGGAAGAAGTCATAGTTCACTTTCTCTTCTTCAACGTGCTCCAGACGCGACATCATATTGATGGCTTTGATCTCGGGGTTCTGGCGATCTTTCGCCGGGCAAACCTCAACGCACAGGTTGCAGCCGGTACAGTCTTCCGGCGCGACCTGCAGCACATATTTCTGACCGCGCATATCGCGCGATTTCACGTCCAGCGAATGCAGAGATGCCGGGGCGTTCTCCATCGCGTCCGGCGCAACCACTTTGGCACGAATGGCGGAGTGCGGGCAGGCGGCAACGCAGTGGTTACACTGGGTACAGAGATCTTCTTTCCAGATAGGGATCTCTTCGGCGATATTGCGTTTTTCCCAGCGGGTGGTGCCCACGGGCCAGGTACCGTCTGGCGGCAGGGCGGATACCGGCAGGGCATCGCCGAGGCCCGCCAGCATGGCGGCAGTGACGGTTTTGACGAAGTTCGGCGCGGCGTCGGAGACGACCGGCGGGCGGTTTGGACTGCTGGCGCTCACCGGCTGTAGCGGCACTTCGAACAGCGACTCTCGGGCCAGCGCCAGCGCCTGCCAGTTACGCTCAACCAGATCCTGACCTTTGCTGCTGTAGCTTTTCGCGATGGCGTTTTGCAGCTCCATCAGCGCGCTATCGCCCGGCAGAATTTGCGTCAGGTGGAAGAACGCCATCTGCATCACGGTATTAATACGCGCCGCCAGTCCGCATTCGCGGGCAATTTTGGCAGCGTTGATCACATAAAAACGCGCGTGTTTCTGGTTCAACACTGCCTGTACTTCCTGCGGCAGGCGCGCCCACACTTCATCGGCGCTGTACGGCGTATTAAGCAGGAAAATACCGCCGGGCTTCAGGCGCTCGGCCATCTGGTATTTATCAATAAACTGTAGCTGATGGCAGCCGACAAAGTCGGCCTGCGCGACCAGATAAGCAGAGCGAATTGGATTATCGCTCACGCGCAGGTGAGAGACCGTCAGGCCCCCGGCCTTTTTAGAGTCGTAGACGAAGTAACCCTGGGCAAACCACGGCGTAGAGTTACCGATAATTTTGATGTTGTTTTTGGTCGCCGAGACGCTGCCGTCGCTGCCTAATCCGTAGAACAGCGCCTCCAGGCGTGCGTGAGATGGCAGGGTGTTTTCCATCTGCGGCAGGGAGAGGTGAGTGACATCATCATAAATGCCGACGGTGAAGCGCGACTTTGGCTTCGCCTGCGACAGCTCGTGGAAAATAGAAAGCACGCAGTCCGGGCCGAACTCTTTTGACGACAGGCCATAGCGGCCGCCAATCACCCGCGGCAGGGTTTCACGCTCACCCTGGTTGAAGGCTTCCGCCAGCGCGGTCATCACGTCAAGATAGAGCGGCTCGGCCTGGGCGCCCGGCTCTTTGGTACGATCAAGCACCGCGACGCTGCGCACGCTTTCCGGCAGCGCCTGCAATAAATGTTTTGCCGAGAACGGACGATAGAGGCGAACTTTCAGCACGCCAACTTTTTCGCCGCGCGTCAGCAGTTCATCCACCACTTCTTCACAGGTGCCGATCGCCGACCCCATAATGACGATAACGCGTTCCGCCTGCGGGTGGCCGTAATATTCAAACGGCTTATAGCTGCGGCCGGTGGCATCGGCGAAATCATTCATCGCCTGTTCAACATGATCGTAGACCGCGTTGTACCACGGGTTGGTGGCTTCACGAGACTGGAAGTAAGTATCCGGGTTTGCGGAGGTACCGCGAATAATCGGATGTTCCGGGTTCAGGGCGCGGGCGCGGTGGGCGGCGATGTCCTCCTGCGGCAGCAGGCCGCGGATCGTATCGTCGGCCAGCGGCACGATTTTGTTAATCTCATGCGACGTGCGGAACCCGTCGAAGAAGTGAATAAACGGCACGCGGCTCTTGAGCGTCGCAATATGCGAGATCAGCGCAAAGTCCTGCGCTTCCTGCACGCTACCGGCGCACAGCATGGCGCAGCCGGTCTGGCGCACCGCCATGACGTCGGAATGGTCGCCAAAAATAGACAGCGCATGGGTCGCGACGGTGCGCGCCGCGACGTGCAGCACAAAGGGCGTCAATTGCCCGGCCAGTTTATACAGCGTGGGGATCATCAGCAGGAGACCCTGCGATGAGGTGAATGATGTCGACAGTGCGCCGGTCTGCAAGGCCCCGTGCACGGCAGCAATGGCCCCGGCTTCGGACTGCATCTCTACCACGCGCGGGACGTCACCCCAAACGTTTTTAAGCCCGTTTCCCGCCCACGCGTCGGCCTGCTCAGCCATGGTTGAACTCGGCGTGATCGGGTAAATGGCGATGACTTCACTGGTACGAAACGCAACCGAGGCGACTGCACCATTACCGTCAATTGTGATCATTGATATGACACCTTACATTGCGCAAAAAAGAGGTTCACGGGTTTACCCATCAACCGGGAATTTGTCCTTAATTGACACATCGCTCTTAGGGATGATGTTAAGTGAAGTTTAGCAAACCCGGCGCTGAATCATTTTTGCTTTTGTGTCCTTGGGCCGCGTCTGTATCAATGATACGAATGTTTTTAGCCACAAAATTGCGAGAAAATTTTTCCAGAGCGCATAAATGCGCACTTCGTCTCTCGACGCAGCGGCCAGCGCTGCCTATGATGCTTAGGTTTGTTCTTATTTTTGCGATACGGAGAGAAGAGATGCGAGCTGCGTTTTTAGTCGGGTGTGCGGCGCTATTATTATCCGCGTGCAGCAGTGAACCTGTTCAGCAGGCAACGGCGGCACACGTGACGCCAGGAATGCGAGCGGCGATGTCCAGCTCGGGCGAAGCGAACTGCGCGATGATTGGCGGGTCACTTTCCGCCGCGCGCCAGCTGGACGGCTCCAGTATCGGCATGTGCGCGCTGCCAAACGGTAAGCGTTGCAGCGAGCAGTCTCTTGCTACCGGCACCTGCGGCAGCTACTAAGCCTTAATGCATCAAATCGGCCAGGCGATAGACCAGCGTCTGGTCCGCCGTGGCGAGCGTGAGCTGTTGTTCGGTTAAATCAACCTGCGCGCCCTGGCGCAGCATATTGCTGAGCGTGGCGTCCAACACGTTAAGCTGAGCGTCGCTGCACAGTTTACGCGTCATGGCGAGCTCGTTCGCCTTTAATTCGCCTTTATGCAGCGTTGCGGTGCCGGAAAACCCGTTGCACATGGTGCCGGAAACATAAATCTTCTCAAGAATCGGCTGCTTTTCGCCAAAGCTCAGTTCGAGCGGGGCACCGTTGCTGTTGACCGTTTGACCGTTCACACTTTCTAAAACAAAGCGGTGATGCTGAAGCTGCTCACCGTTCGTCGACATTTTGCTGTTATAGACACATCCGGACAGGAGGGCGGCCGCAGCCAGCAGGAGAAATAGGTTCTTCATGGTACAGGACTTCTTATAAATCATTAGTGGTGTGAATAAGTTTGAGGCATAACTGTACAGCGGGAGGTGTCTGTGGGGCTTATCCGAAAATGCTCCCCAACCGTAGCCGGGGAGCATAACTCGTCAGGCGATTGCGTTAGGGCAATCGCTGCCGGTATCAATTTGCTGCAGGTTTTGCAGGGTGGTTTCTGAAATGCTGGTCAGTGCTTCTGCGGTCAGAAACGCCTGGTGACCGGTGAACAGCACGTTATGGCAGGCCGACAGGCGGCGGAACACGTCATCCTGAATCACGTCGTTAGACTTATCTTCAAAGAACAGATCGCGCTCGTTCTCATACACGTCCATCCCCAGCGCGCCGATTTTCTGCGTTTTTAAGGCTTCAATCGCTGCCTGAGAGTCAATGAGCGCTCCACGGCTGGTATTGACGATCATCACGCCATCTTTCATCTTCTCAAACGCGCTGGCGTTAAGCAGGTGATAGTTCTCGGGTGTGAGCGGGCAGTGCAGGGAAATCACGTCGGACTCGGCGAACAGCGTCGGCAGGTCGACGTATTCGACGCCCAGCTCCAGCGCGGCGGCGCTAGGATACGGGTCAAACGCCAGCAGGCGCATGCCAAAGCCTTTCAGGATACGCAGGGCGGCAACGCCGATTTTCCCGGTACCGATCACGCCGGCGGTTTTACCGAACATGGTGAATCCGGTCAGGCCTTCCAGCGAGAAGTTAGCATCACGCGTACGTTGATAGGCGCGGTGAATGCGGCGGTTCAATGTCATCATCAGACCGATGGCGTGTTCGGCTACGGCTTCCGGGTCGTAGGCAGGGACGCGTACGACGCGCAAACCGAGCTCTTTCGCCGCGTCGAGATCGACGTTGTTGAAGCCCGCACAACGCAAAGCGATATACTTCACGCCGTTATTTTTCAACTCTTCCAGCACCGGACGGCTGCCGTCATCGTTAACGAAAATACAGACCGCTTCACAGCCATGGGCGGTTTTGGCCGTTTTTTCCGTTAACAGGAAATCAAAAAACTCAAGCTCAAAGCCATATGCCTGATTAACATTTTGCAGGTACTTTTTGTCGTACTGCTTTGTACTGTAAACGGCGATTTTCATGAGACTTTTCTCCAATGATTTTAGAGTCAAGTTAGCACAATTCAAAAATTCTTACAAAATATAAAAATGTTTTGAAAGCTAAGGATTCGTAAAGAAACTCTCTTCAGTATACGCGCTTTAAATGGGGGCGCGAATGATGATTCTCAATCAGAATCAACTGAAATTCCTCACATTTTATTTTTCAGCAGCTATTCTTAAAACATCACAGCGGCTTTCACTCTCTGGTCTGACATGACACAATATGCGCCTTTGGACTGCCCGCTGCGCGGTCTGGCATCACCGCTTGCTCAATCAGGATATGACTGCACCCATGAAGGGTAAATATAAAGCCATTATTGCGCTACTCCTGCTTTTAGTACTTCTGCCGCTCACCTTGCTGATGACGCTGGGGTACTGGGTTCCTACGCTGGTGGGCATCTGGCTTCCGGCCGGTACGCGTATTGCGCTTAACGAGAGCCCGCGGCTGACGCGTTCAGCGCTGCATATTCCCGATTTGCGCTATCTGGTGGGGGATTGCGAACTCGCCGCCCTGAAAGACGTGACCCTGTCACATCCTGGCCGTTGGCGGTTACATGCCGCATCGGCCAACCTCAATTCCCTTTGTTTTAATAAGCTGCCGCAAAACGATGCGGTTCCCGGTGCGCCCCGCACGCTGGCGGAATGGCAGTCGATGCTGCCAAATACCTGGCTGACCATTGACGCGCTCAGCCTATCCCCATGGGAAAAATGGCAGGGCAAGCTGAAGGTTTCACTGACGTCGCAGCGTCAGGATGTGGAGTATACGGGCGAGCAGGTTGGGCTACGCGCCAGACTGCACGGACAGGCGCTGACGGTGAGCGAATTTCACGCCAGCCTGATCGACGGAGAGCCGCCGGTTAAATTACTCGGCGAGTTCACGATGCCGCTGGTGCCGGACGGCTTGCCGGTAAAAGGGCATCTCGAGTCTACCTTCCAGGTGCCGCAGGTGCCTTCGCTAGTCGATGCGGAACTTAACTGGGACGGTAATCAGGGGCAGTTGGTGATGATGGCGCGCGGCGAGGGCGATCCCTTAGTCGATCTGCCCTGGACGTTAACGGAACAGGTGTTGACCATCAGCGATGGGCGCTGGAACTGGCCGTATCAGGCAGGCATTCCGCTCAGCGGCCGCGTCGCGGTAAAGCTGGAGAATTGGCAACAAGGGGTCGATAAAACGCAGGTGACCGGTCGCCTCAGCGTTCTGACCTCTGGCGATGCCGGGAAAGGCGTGGCGGTGCTGAACGTGGGGCCGGGCGTGCTGAGTATGGATAACAGCGACATGCCGCTTCAACTGGTGGGAGAAGCGAAACAGGGCGATTTGATCTTTTACGCAAAATTGCCCGCACATCTCAGCGGCCCGCTGATGACGCCGGTTCTGGCGTTCCAGCCGGGGGCGCTGTTACGCTCGCGCGGGCGAGTGATTGATGCGCTGAATATTGATGACGTACGCTGGCCGCTAGCAGGGGTGAAAATTTCGCCGCAGGGCATTGATGGTCGCTTACAGGCTATTTTGCGTGCCCATGAACAGCAGACCGGCGATTTTGTGTTGCACCTGGACGGACAGGCTGACAATTTCATGCCGGACAAAGGTACCTGGCGCTGGCGCTATTGGGGAGATGGTCACTTTACGCCAATGCAGGCGCGCTGGGATGTGACCGGGACTGGCGAATGGCGTGACAGCGCCATTGTGCTGAATACACTCTCGACCGGCTTCGATAAGCTGCAATATGGCACCATGACCATTGATAAGCCGCGTCTGAAGCTGGAACAGCCTATCCACTGGATTCGCAATGAACAGCATCCTTCGTTTACAGGAACGCTGGCGCTCGATGCTAACGAAACCCGATTTACCGGCGGCAGCATGCTGCCCGCATCGGCGCTGACCTTTAGCGTGCAAGGGCGAGATCCGACCTTCTTCCAGTTTAAAGGCGACCTGAAAGCGCGGGAGATTGGCCCGGTACGGGTGACGGGACGCTGGGACGGCGAGCGTTTACGCGGGCAGGCGTGGTGGCCAAAACAGTCGCTGGAGGTGTTCCAGCCGCTGGTGCCGCCAGACTGGAAAATGAAGCTGCGTGAAGGAACGCTGTACGCGCAGGTCGCGTTCTCTGCCGCCGCCGGGCAAGGGTTTGAAGCCGGCGGCCACGGCGTGCTGCGCAACGGCAGCGCGTGGATGCCGGATAACGAAATCAACGGCGTCGATTTTGTGCTGCCATTCCGCCTGAAAGCGGGCGTCTGGCAACTGGGAACGCGTAGACCGGTCTCCCTGCGAATTGCGGAAATCATTAACCAGGTTACCGTGCGCAACGTGACCGCCGATCTGCAGGGTACCTGGCCGTGGAGTGAAGAGGCGCCGCTGCAGCTGAGCGATGTCAGCGTTGATGTTCTGGGTGGCAAAGTCACGATGCAGCAGTTGCGCATGCCGCAGCGCGACGCGGCGCTGCTGCGCTTGCAACATATTTCTACCAGCGAACTGGTGAGCGCGGTGAACCCGAAACAGTTCGCCATGTCCGGCCCGGTCGATGGGGCGCTACCGCTGTGGTTGAACGACAGCAAATGGATTATTAAGGACGGCTGGCTGCATAACCCTGGCCCGATGACGCTACGTTTGGATAAAGACACCGCGGACGCGGTAGCCGACGATAATATCGCCGCGGGGGCGGCAATCAACTGGCTACGCTATATGGAAATCTCCCGCTCGTGGACGCGGATCAATCTCGATAGCCTGGGTATGCTGACGTTACAGGCGACGGTGACCGGTACCGGAGTGATGGATGAGAAACGCAGTACGGTGCGCCTGAATTACACGCACCAGGAGAATGTTTTTGATTTGTGGCGAAGCCTGCGCTTTGGCGACAAACTTCAGTCATGGCTTGAGCAACACGCGACCCTTCCCGGCGTACCGTGTCGCAGCGGCACGGAATGTAAGGAGCAATAATGAGAGTATCCATCGCCATACTGGGCATTGCGACAATGACGCTGTTATCGGGATGCGTACCGCGCATTGAGGTGGCCGCGCCGAAGGAGCCGATTACCATCAATATGAACGTTAAGATTGAGCACGAGATCCGCATCAAGGCCGATAAGGACGTAGAGGATCTGTTGAAATCGCGTAGTGACCTATTCTGAGGGGCGCCAACATGAGAAAAATGCCTATCATCGCGGTCCTGCTGTGTGGCCTGTTTAGCGTTCAGGCGCTGGCGTTAACGCTATCAGAGGCGAGAACACAGGGGCGGGTAGGGGAAACGCAGGGTGGCTATCTGGCGGCGCTGGCTAAGGATAGCGACACGCTGACGCTGGTAAAGAAAATTAATCAGGCGCGTAGCGAAAGCTATCAGCAACTGGCATTGAGCAACAATCTCCCGCAGCAGGAAGTGGCACGGCTGGCGGGGAAAAAACTGATCGATAAAGCGCTGCCGGGTGAATATGTGCAGGGCATTAACGGCCAGTGGGTGCGTAAGTAGCGACCAGAGGTAAGAAAAATCGTATTACGGTTGAAAGAAGTGGCGTAACTCGCTCATACTCTGGCATCTAACCTGTTCGTCGGCAACGATTTTACCGACGGCATATCAGAATAATAAAGGAATTCCGTATGGCAGAAGAAACCATTTTCAGCAAAATTATTCGTCGTGAAATCCCGTCGGATATGGTGTATCAGGACGATCTGGTTACCGCCTTTCGCGATATCTCTCCGCAGGCGCCGACGCATATTCTGATTATCCCTAATACCTTGATTGCCACCACCAACGACGTTACCGCCGAACATGAGCAGGCGCTGGGGCGCATGATTACCGTGGCGGCGAAAATCGCGCAACAAGAAGGGATTGCCGAAGACGGCTACCGTCTGATCATGAACTGCAATCGCCACGGCGGGCAGGAAGTTTACCACATCCATATGCACCTGCTGGGCGGTCGTCCGCTGGGGCCGATGCTGGCGCATAAAGGCTAATCTATGAAATCGGCATGTCTGGGTCTTTTGTTAGGTACGGTGCTGCTGACCGGGTGTCATTCGCGTCCGGAAATCGCCGTCAGTGAACAGCAGACGCTGGTGATGGAGTCTAACGTTCTGGCGGCAGGTATCAGCGCGGAGAAGCCTGAGCTTTCGTCGTCAGATATTCAGGCGACCGCCAGCGCAAAACTGTTCAACGAAAGGCGGCAGCCGGTCACCGTTCACTATCGTTTTTATTGGTATGACGCCAGAGGGCTGGAAATGCACCCGCTGGAAGCGCCGCGCAGCATCACGATTCCGGCAATGGGGTCGGTCACGCTGTACGGGACGGCTAACGGTTTAGGGGCGCATAAAGCCCGACTTTATCTTTATCTGTGAGGGGTAAACTGGAATGAGTAAATTGGGTCGCTATGCGTTGATGGCCTCGCTGGCGCTGGTGCTAGCAGGGTGTGCGGTGCGTGAACAACCGGCGCCAGTCGATACGGCAAATCCGCAGCAGCCACAACAGCCAGCTGAGCCGCAGCAGCCGGTGCCGACGGTACCGAGCGTGCCGACGATTCCGCAGCAGCCGGGGCCGATTGAGCACGGCGGTGAAACGCCTGCGCAGCCAACGCCGCGCGTACGGCACTATGACTGGAACGGCGCAGCACAGCCGCTGGTTGGCAACATGCTGCAAACCGGCGGCGTAACGGCGGGCAGCATTTTGTTGGTCGACAGCGTTAACAACCGCACCAACGGTTCGTTGAACGCCGGGGAAGCGACAACCGCGCTGCGTAACGCGCTGGCAGGTAACGGCAAGTTTACCCTCGTGTCTGCCCAACAGCTGGCGGTGGCTAAGCAACAGTTAGGCCTGTCGCCGCAGGACAGCCTGGGTTCACGCAGTAAAGCGATGGGCATTGCCCGTAACGTGGGTGCCCAGTACGTGCTCTACTCTAACGCTACCGGCAACGTGAACGCGCCGACGCTGCAAATGCAGCTGATGCTGGTACAAACCGGTGAGATCGTCTGGTCAGGTAAAGGTGCGGTTGCGCAACAGTAAGCTTTCACGTGACGCACTGCTGTCACGTGAATTTCCGCACTATCACATCGTCGCCAGCCCCGAATATGCGGGGCTGAGCGGCAGCAGCTGCATTCTTCAACACGGTGAACGGCGGCTGGTGCTGCGTCAGCATCATGCGTCCGACGCGCCGGAAAGCGAATTCCTTCGTCAATATCACGCCTTACGTCGACTACCCGCCACGCTGGCGCCAAAGCCTGTTTTTTATACGCACGGCTGGATGGCGGTTGATTTTTTAGCCGGAGAGATCAAAAGCGTGCTTCCGGCGCATCAACCGCTGGCGACTCTCCTGTATGATTTGCATCGGCAGCCTCGATTTGGCTGGCGGCTGGCGCTCCTGCCTTTGTTAGAACGGTACTGGCAGCAGTGCAGCCCGTCACGCCGTACGCCTTTCTGGCTGCGCAGCTTGCAACGGCTGCGCCAGCGGAAGGAGCCGCGGCCATTGCGACTGGCGCCGCTGCATATGGATGTCCACGCCGGCAATATTGTGCATACCGAAGGCGGTTTAAGGCTAATCGACTGGGAATACGCGGGCGATGGCGATATCGCCCTGGAGCTGGCGGCGGTGTGGATGCCGGACAATCAACAACGCTATCAACTGATTCAGGTTTATGCCGAGCTGGCGCATCTGTCTTCAGACGCCCTGTGGCAACAGACATTACGCTGGCGTCCGTGGGTGCTGATGCTGATGGCGGGCTGGTTCGAGTGTCGCTGGCAACAAACCGGTGACGAAGAATTTATCACGCTGGCCAATGAAATCTGGCAGCAGCTTAAGAACAAAAAGGAGGCCGTGTGGGGCCAGTAATGTTGGATGTGGAAGGCTACGAGCTGGATGCCGAAGAACGTGAGATTCTGGCACACCCGCTGGTTGGCGGTTTAATTCTGTTTACCCGTAATTACCACGACCCTGAGCAGCTTCGTGAACTGGTCCGCCAGATTCGCAGCGCCTCGCGTAACCGACTGGTGGTGGCCGTCGATCAGGAAGGTGGCCGCGTACAGCGTTTCCGCGAAGGGTTCACGCGTTTACCGGCCGCGCAGTCTTTTGCGGCGGTGCTCGGGGAAGAGGACGGGGGCCGGATGGCGGTCGATGCGGGCTGGCTGATGGCCAGTGAGATGATCGCAATGGATATTGATATCAGCTTCGCGCCGGTATTGGACGTGGGCCATATCTGTACCGCCATTGGCGAGCGTTCTTATCATGAGGATCCGCAGAAAGCGCTGCTGATGGCGCGCCATTTTATTGACGGCATGCACGCCGCCGGGATGAAAACCACGGGTAAACACTTCCCGGGCCACGGTGCGGTCACCGCCGATTCGCATAAAGAGACACCGCACGATTCGCGTCCGGAAGCGGACATCCGCGCGAAGGACATGGCGGTGTTTAAAACGCTGATTAGCGAAAACGCGCTCGACGCTATTATGCCTGCGCACGTTATTTACGACGCCGTTGATCCGCGCCCAGCCAGCGGCTCTGCGCACTGGCTGAAAACCGTGCTGCGCGGTGAGTTAGGTTTTGAGGGCGTGATTTTCTCTGACGATCTGTCAATGGAGGGCGCGGCGATTATGGGCAGCTATGCTGAGCGCGGTCAGGCGTCGCTCGATGCCGGTTGCGATATGATCCTCGTCTGCAATAATCGTAAAGGTGCGGTGAGCGTGCTGGATAACCTGTCGCCGATCAACGCAGAACGTGTTACGAAGTTGTATCATAAAGGTTCATTTAGCCGTCAGGAACTGATGGACTCCGCCCGCTGGAAAACGGTTAGCGCTCAGTTGGAGCAACTCCACGAACGCTGGCAGGAAGTGAAGGCTGGTCATTAACCCTCCCGGTGTGGGAGTAATGGTGTGGTGAGGACGCGATGATTATCTATTTACACGGTTTTGACTCGAATAGCCCAGGTAACCATGAGAAAGTGCTGCAACTGCAGTTTATCGATCCGGACGTGCGGTTGATTAGCTACAGCACGCGGCATCCGAAACATGATATGCAGCATCTGTTGAAAGAAGTCGACAAAATGCTGCAGTTAAACGCCGATGAGCGCCCGCTGATTTGTGGCGTAGGGCTGGGCGGCTACTGGGCGGAGCGTATTGGTTTTCTGTGCGATATTCGCCAGGTGATGTTTAACCCGAACCTGTTCCCGAACGAGAATATGGACGGCAAGATCGATCGTCCGGAAGAGTACGTGGATATTGCCACTAAATGTGTGAACAACTTCCGCGAGAAGAACCGTGACCGTTGCCTGGCTATCCTCTCTCGTCATGATGAGGCGCTTAATAGCCAGCGTTCAGCAGAAATGCTGCATCACTACTATGAGATCATCTGGGACGAAGAGCAGGGGCATAAGTTTAAAAACATTTCGCCGCATCTGCAGCGAATTAAAGCGTTCAAAACGTTAGGCTAAATTTTCGTCTGAGAAGCCCCGACGGCTTTGGGCTGTCGGGGCTTTTTTTTGTTAATTTTTAACCCCGCCGACACCTCTTTCGCCGACCGCAATGCCGTTCGCTCAACTTCTGCGCGATAAAACTTGATACACATCAATTTTGGTATGACCAATGCACCATTCATGTTATTCTCATTGCAGCTGAATGGTTTCTTGTGAGTAACTTGTTGTTAACTAAGAGCTAAATTAATAACTTTTAATTAACAATTGGTTAATAAATTTTAAGGGGGTCTCGTGACTACGCCAATGAAGAAAATTGTAATTGTAGGTGGCGGCGCTGGCGGCCTGGAACTGGCTACCCAGTTGGGACGCAAACTTGGCCGGGGTAAAAAAGCCAAAATTACGCTGGTGGATCGCAATCATAGCCACCTGTGGAAACCGCTGCTGCACGAGGTGGCGACCGGTTCTCTGGACGAAGGTGTCGATGCATTGAGCTATCTGGCGCATGCGCGTAATCACCACTTCCAGTTCCAGCTGGGGTCGGTGATGGATATCAACCGCGAAGCGAAAACCATCACCCTGGCAGAACTGCGCGATGAGAAGGGCGAACTGCTGGTGCCTGAGCGCAAGCTGGCGTACGACACGCTGGTGATGGCGTTGGGCAGCACCTCAAACGACTTCAATACGCCGGGCGTGAAAGAGCACTGCATCTTCCTTGATAACCCGCACCAGGCGCGTCGTTTCCATCAGGAAATGCTCAACCTGTTCCTGAAATATTCCGCTAACCTTGGCGCGAACGGCAAGGTGAACATCGCCATTGTTGGCGGCGGCGCGACCGGCGTTGAGCTGTCCGCTGAACTGCACAACGCGGTGAAACAGCTGCACAGCTATGGCTACAAAGGGTTGAACAACGAAGCGCTGAACGTCACTCTGGTAGAGGCCGGTGAACGGATTCTGCCTGCGTTGCCGCCGCGTATTTCCGGCGCAGCTCACAGCGAACTGACTAAAATGGGCGTGCGCGTGCTGACCCAGACGATGGTGACCAGCGCCGATGAAGGCGGTCTGCATACGAAAGACGGCGAATATATTGAGGCCGATCTGATGGTATGGGCGGCGGGTATTAAAGCGCCAGATTTCATGAAAGAGATCGGCGGCCTGGAAACTAACCGCATCAATCAGCTGGTGGTTGAGCCGACGCTGCAAACCACCCGCGATCAGGATATCTACGCTATCGGCGACTGTGCTTCTTGCGCCCGTCCGGAAGGGGGCTTTGTGCCGCCGCGCGCTCAGGCGGCGCACCAGATGGCGACCTGTGCGCTGAACAACATTCTGGCGCAGATGAAGGGTAAAGAGCTGAAGCCGTATACCTATAAGGATCACGGTTCACTGGTATCGCTCTCCAACTATTCAACTGTCGGCAGCCTGATGGGTAACCTGATGCGTGGTTCGATGATGATCGAAGGGCGTATCGCGCGTATGGTCTATATCTCGCTGTACCGTATGCATCAGATTGCGCTGCACGGCTACGTGAAAACCGGCCTGATGATGCTGGTGGGCAGTATCAACCGCGTGATCCGTCCGCGCCTGAAACTGCACTAATCGCGTTTTAAGGCTCCCGGCCTGCATGTTGTGATGCATGTAGGCCGGATAAGCGCAGCGCCATCCGGCAATGTGCGCCAATGTTCCGCCCAAAGCGCTGCGCTTATCAGCGCTTTCAATTGTTACCTGCCTCTACCTTCAGAATTCTCTCAAACATCTCTAATCCCACATAAAATCCTGCTTTTGAGTTTTTGTCTGATAGTCATGGTTTGACTTAAGTTGCACAATTGTTAGCAATAGCAACAAAGGAGGAAGTCCCGTGAATAAATCAATGTTGGCGGGTATTGGTATTGGCGTTGCAGCTGCTCTCGGGGTTGCCGCCGTAGCGAGCATGAACGTATTCGATCGTGGCCCGCAGTATGCGCAGGTGATCTCCGCTACGCCAATCAAGGAAACCGTTAAAAACCCGCGTCAGGAGTGCCGCAACGTGACGGTCACGCACCGTCGTCCGGTACAGGATGAAAACCGTATCGCCGGCTCGGTGCTGGGCGCCGTTGCCGGTGGGGTCATCGGGCACCAGTTTGGCGGTGGCCGCGGTAAAGACGTCGCGACCGTCGTCGGTGCTTTGGGGGGCGGCTATGCGGGTAACCAGGTGCAAGGTGCGATGCAGAATAACGACACCTACACCACGACGGAACAGCGCTGTAAAACGGTATACGACAAGTCCGAGAAAACCCTCGGATATGATGTGACTTACAAAATCGGCGACCAGCAGGGCAAAATCCGCATGGATAAACAGCCCGGCAGCCAGATTCCGCTGGATAGCAATGGTCAGCTGGTACTGAATAAAGCCTAAAAAAGTGTGAGTGTGCTGATTCGCCCCTCCGTCACCCGGACTGAGGGGCGTTTTTTTATACGGCAATCATCTGTGGCCACAGGCGCAGGGTGGTTTCGGTAATCTGCATCAGCGTTTCAAAGCTCGCCCCTTCGCGAGCGCTAATCGACATTCCCTGCAAAATACAGCTCAGAAACTGCGCCAGCTCGGCGACGTTTTTCTCTGCCGGGATTTCCCCGCGCGCCTGACGCAGCTGTAAGAACTGGCATAGCGTCTGTTCCTGTACCGCGTGACGCGACTTAATGGTCTTCGCAATTTCTTTGGAAGAAGCGGCCAGGGCGGCAGATGTGTTGATCATAAAGCAGCCCGCCGGCGTGTCTTTGCTGGTAAAGCAGGTGGCGACGGCGGTGAAATAGTGACGAAGCGCCTCCAGCAGCGTCTGGTCATCGCAGAACAGACAGGCTTCATTTTTTGACGCAAAACGGTTGATGTAGTGATCGAGAACGGCGCGGAATAGCCCTTCTTTATTCACAAATTCAGCGTACAGCGTCGGCGCCTTGGCGCCGGTGGCTTCGACAAGATCGGAAAGGGATGTTGCTTCATAGCCATACTGCCAGAACAGCGTCATCGCTTTATCCAGCGCCGCTTCCCGGTCGAATACTTTAGGTCGACCACGGCCTTTTTTCGCGCAACTTTGCGTGTCAGTTGTCATCGTGCCGCCTACCTCAGTCGGTGTTTAGTGAATGCTCATTATAAAAATAATTATCGGTGGGGGCCAGCGCTTCCGTCGCAAAAAAGAATTCAACATATTCATATGAAAAATATATGAATTCTAATTAAATAAATGATCGTTATAAAAATACGTTGACGTGTGACCTGGATCTCATTATTATTAATTTATCGATCGTTAAGTTAATAAAGTCTGACCTACAAAAATTCATCTGCAAGGTAAAAATTATGAAAAACGTAAAAACCCTGGCTATCGCCGCAGTCCTAAGTTCACTGTCATTTGCAAGCTTTGCCGCTGTTGAAGTGCAATCCACTCCGGCAGATCAGCACAAAGTCGGCAACATTGCCGCATCTGCAGGTCCGAACCTGGCTTCTCTGGAACAAGAGCTGTCTCAGAAAGCCGATGAAATGGGTGCGAAATCTTTCCGCATCACTTCCGTTAGCGGTCCGAACTCCCTCCACGGTACCGCGGTAATCTATAAATAAGCGTTAAAACCCTCATAATGCTTATGCCACTGCTATAAAAAAGGCCCTGAGCGGAATACGCTCAGGGCCTTTTACTTTCGATTTTCCACTACATATTTTGCTGCGCAATATCGTGATGACGGGTGACATCAACCGGCATCCCGGAGCGTACATCCATCACTTTTTTCATCACGTCGCTATCGGTAGCAGGGTTCTGGCTAAAGGCCTTTATCCCGGCGTTAAGCACAATCGGCAGGGTCTGCGGGTTATCATCAATATGCTCGGACAGCGGTTGATGAACCTCCACGAGATGGACGCCGTTTGGTTCAATAGACGCTTTAATCGGCGTATTGATAATGTTTACCTTCGTGCCCGGCGTGACCTGATCGAAAAGGGCTTTAATGTCGTTATCACGTAGGCGAATACAGCCTGAACTGACGCGCATCCCGATACCAAAATCGGCGTTGGTGCCGTGTAGCAGATATACGCCGCCGTAGGCCGCAAGACGAATGGCGTGATGCCCCATCGGGTTATCCGGTCCGGCAGGCATTACCGCTGGCAGCTCAACACCCTGAGCGCGATAGCGCGCGCGGATATTGGCGGTTGGCGTCCAGGTTGGGTTGGCGCGCTTATCTGAAACGGTGGTGACCATGGTGGGGGTCACCGTGGTGCCGCCAAGTTGACCGATGCCGATAGGGTAGACGGTTACGGTTTTACTGCCCGGCGGGTAGTAGTACAGCCGCAGCTCGGCCAGGTTCAGTACGATGCCTTCACGCGGTACGTCGGGGAGCAGTGTTTGCAGCGGGATAGTGAGTACGCTGCCTGCGCGAGGCACATACGGATCGACGCCAGGGTTAGCCTGCAACAGCGCCAGGAAACCCACGTTGTATTTCTTGGCGATAGCTTCCAGTGAGCCACCGCTGTTGTCGACGACGTGAAAACGGTTTTCGCCCACCAGACGGCTACCCGGCGGCGGCAGTGGCCAGGAGTTGGCGCTGGCTGGCAGCGCAACGCTGACGGCAAGGAGCAATCCTGCTAGCCAGCGTGAAAGTTGCAGAGCTTGACGCATCACTCTAATCCCTCAAAGTCAAAAATGTTGTCTAAAAGTTAAAGCGACTATTATGCGTAAGCGGACTGTAGGGAAGTGATGAGGGATTGAAAGAGTATGTAAAGGTTAGCCCTCTCTGGCTAAGAGAGGGCTGGGCGTTGGCGAAATCAGAAGGCCATTTTTACCGTAAACTGCACTTCGCGCGGGTCGCCAATCTGGTTACCCAGATTATTGCTGGCTATCGATGAGGTGTAGTAGGTCTTGTCGAACAGGTTCTTCACGTTCACCTGCAACGTAACCGGGTACTGTAGCTTCATCCTGTAGGCGGCAAAGACATCCGCGACCGCGTAGCCGGGCAGGTAGTAATCTGCGCCGTTGGTACCGGAGCGGCGGCTCAACGCATGCCCCCCGGCGCCGAGCGTGAGCGTGTTGCTCTCATAGACGTTGTTAATGTCATAGGTCAGGAACAGCGATCCGGTATGGCGCGGCACGTTGGGCAGCGGTTTACCGGCGTATTCCGGATCTTCCTCGACTTTAGCATCGGTGTAGCCGTAGCTGGCAATGACGTTAAGGTTTTCACTCAGCGAACCGGCAACATCCACCTCAATCCCACGCGAGCGTACTTTGCCCGCGGTTTTGGCGTAGGTCTCGTCGCCAATGGTTTCGGTATAAAGCACGTTACGTTTGTGAATATCAAAGAAGGTGATATTAGAGGTCACGCCGTCGAACAGGTCGAATTTAGCCCCCACTTCATAAGCCGTGGACTCTTCCGGCGGTAGGTCGCCAATATAGCTGGCGATGGACGATTGCGGCATAAACGACTGCGCAACGTTGCCGAACAGCGAAACGGTGGGTGACACCTTGTACACAAGGCCAAACTTCGGCGTCAGCTTTTCGTCCCGGCTGTCGGTGTTTTCTTTGAACGGACGACCTTTTCCTGCGTACTGGGTGTAGTACTGATAGCGCACGCCCGCCACGGCAATCCACTTATCCGTCAAATAGAGCGCGTCCTGCAAATACGTCGCGTAGGTTTCCTGCTGAATGCGCTGATCGCTATCGGCCGCCGATACGGTGGTGCATTTATCCAGCGTCCCGTAGATCGGGTGATAGATGTTGAGGCTGTTCTTGACGTTTTTGCAGCGGATCATATCGGTACGCAGCAGGTCATAATTTTCATAGGCGATGCCGGTAAGCAACTCATTATAGAAACCGCCAATCACCACATTGCCCTGCAAATCGGCCCGCGTGGCATGCATCCGTTGGGTCGAGCCCTGCGTCGCGTCGACACGGCGGGTCAGGTTGCCGGTTTTGGCATCGTAGGCCATCACGCGAGCCTGGTTGTCACTGTACATATCCTGGCTAAAGCTGTAGTCAAAACGCGCGGTCCACTGGCTGTTCAGACGATACTCGGCGTTGAGCTGCGCCAGATCGGAATTGCCATCGGTAATGTTAAACGGCTCGTCGAAGCGTACCTTGCTCGGTACGTTGACCGCCTGACCGGTATTCAGATCGAAAATGGTGCCGCGGTCGAACGGCGTATTGTAGTTACGGTGCGACCACGAAAGGTTAACCGTCGCGTCGTCGCCAAACCAGGTCAGGGAAGGGGCGATAAAACTGCTGCGCTCCTTGCCGAAGTTACGCCAGTAATCTTCATTCTGATATTCGCCAATCAGACGATAGGCCAGTTGGGTGCCTTCAATGGGGCCGGTAACGTCAATCTGTCCGCTACCGCCGCCAAAGCTGCTGGACGTCGCTGAAATATTGCCGGAGAAAATGCGCTCTGGGCGCTTGGTCACGACGTTAATTAATCCACCCGGGTCGAGGATGCCGTACAGCGTGGAAGCAGGGCCTTTTAGCACCTCCACGCGCGAAGTGGCGGCGTTGAAGCTGCGCGGCAGCACGGTACGCAGGCCGTTGGTCATAATCGAACCGTCGCGGTTGGCGCCAAAGCCGCGGCGAGTAAACGCGTCCTGGGTGCCGCCAAGCGTGTTGGTTTGTACCACGTTGGCCACGTTATACAGCGCTTCGTCCAGCGAGGTGGCGTGCTGATCTTCTAATACTTTATCGCTCACCGTGTTGACGACCTGCGGAATATCGAGCAGCGGCATCGACGTTAGCGTGGCGGTAGAACTGCTCAAGGGCTGGTAGCCGTCGGTGACGGTCTGGTCTGCCTGCGCGGTCGTGCCAATAACCGTCATCGCATCTTCTTTTTTCGTGTCGTCGCTGCGGGGCGTTGTTTCAGCCGCCATCAGCGAAGGAGAACTGACGGCCCCCAGAAAGAGGAGTGAAAATAGCGCGCGCCCGGTTGTGCCCGTGAACGTCGGGGAGAAGTGTGTCATCTGTCTGTTTTCCCATAAAAAAACTGCCGATAGATGGCAGCCAAAATTAAAAAATCATTGCCCTGAATTGCGAAAGCTACCCGTTCACATCGCCAAAAATGCTCCGGATATGTAATTGAGAATCATTCAATCACGCAGTGATGTAGTAGTAAATGCAGTCGATGACAAATTTATTTAACGCTGGCGATGCCGATAATTGAGGACGGGATAAACAGGCGTGATGCTATTAAAGAATTGATTTTTTTTGATTTTATTTCTCTCATTTAAAGCGGGAAGACAAGCGGCAGGTTAAAAGCCCGATGAAATGAAGCGGTAATGTAGCGCTATTGACTACTACATAACGGCATAGCATGATCAAAAGAGAATGAGATTTATTTAAAGTGCAGAACGATACCACGTCGTTGCGGCCGGAGAGAAAGAAATATGCCTCAGCGGCAAGAAAACCCGCAGGAACCCGGGATTGTGCTGGTGTCCCTGTGCGCTGGATACGGCGGCCAACGTATCGTCAATGACGTCAATTTGACGCTGCCTGTCGGAAAAATGACGGTGCTGGCAGGAGCGAACGGTTCCGGTAAATCAACCTTGCTGAATACCATCGCGCGGATGCTGAAACCGCTCGGGGGCTGCGTGCGTCTGGACGGGCGAGATATTCATCAGCAGCCGACGAAGCAGGTCGCGCGCCAGTTGGGCCTTCTGCCGCAATCGCCGCTGACGCCAGAAGGGCTGACGGTGTTTGAACTGGTCTCGCGCGGGCGCTACCCGTGGCAGGGACTCATTCGTCAGTGGTCCCCGGAGGATGAGCGTGCGGTGGAAGAAGCGCTGCGCCTGACCGGCACGCTTGAATACGCGCATTTGACGGTGGACAGCCTTTCCGGCGGCCAGCGCCAACGCTGCTGGATAGCGATGGCGCTGGCGCAGCAAACGCCGACTATCCTGCTGGATGAACCCACTACCTGGCTCGATCTCCGCTACCAGGTGGAAATTCTTGAACTGCTACAACAGCTGACCCGTGAACATGGACGAACGGTGGTTACCGTGTTGCACGACCTTAATTTCGCCGTGAACTATGCCGACACGCTGGTGTTTATGAAGCAGGGGCGGGTGGCGGGCGTGATTAACGACTCGCAGGACTGTACGCCCGCGCTGATTAAGCAGGTGTTCGACGTAGATGTGCAGATGCTGCATAACCCACAGAGCGGTAAGCCCCTGTTTATGCCGTTTAGCGCCCGGCCGGTGACCGCCTGATGTCGATACAAAGCGTGCTTACGCGCCGAAGCGCAGGTTATCCGTCAGTCGCGTTTACGGTACTCGGCTGTCTGTTATGCGTTGCGGCGGTGATTCATCTTGGACTGGGCGCGCGCACGATTGCACCGCGCGTCGTTGTCGATGCGCTGCTGCACTATGACCCGCACAATTTTGATCACCGTATCATCGTGAGTCTGCGTTTAACTCGCCTGCTGGCGGCGTTAATGACCGGGGCCGCGCTGGGCGTCGCCGGTCTGCTGCTGCAAACGGTTATCCGCAACCCGTTGGGTGAACCGCATATTCTCGGTCTGAACGCCGGGGCGACGCTGGCGGTAGTGGCCTGTTCGGCGGCCGGGATCTCGTTCGGCGAATGGGGAGTCAGCCGCCCTCTGACCGCGGCCGGCGGCGCGGCACTGCTGTTCGGCCTGGTGATGCTGCTGGCTTCCACCGGACGCGCAGGGGCGACGGCGATGAAGATTACTCTCTGCGGCGTGGCGCTGTCGGCGTTTGCCTCGGCGGTGACCGCTTCGATTCTTATCCTTGATGAGCAGACGCTCCAGGCCATGCGGACCTGGCTGGCGGGCGATTTGTCGGGCGTCAGCACGTATACGCTACGCATCGCCAGCATTCCAGCGCTGTTGGGCGTACTGCTGGCGGCGTGCCTCGCCCCCCGGCTGAATATTCTGGCGCTCGGCGACCGCGTGGCGAGCGGGCTGGGCGTTGCGGTGACCCGTACGCGCATACTGGGCGTGCTGGCGATTGCGCTGCTGTGCGGGGCATCGGTGTCCATTGCCGGCCCTATCGGTTTTATCGGGCTGGTGGTGCCGCACGCCATTCGTCGCTGGGCCGGGCAGGATATTCGTATCGGGCTGCTGCTGGCGCTACCGACCGGCGCATTATTGTTGCTGCTGGCCGATATACTGGCCCGCTGGCTGCTGGCGCCGCAGGAACTGGCGACCGGCGTGATGACCGCGCTGGTCGGCGCGCCGATTTTTATCGCCATTGCCGTGAGGTTTTTTAAATGAGGCGCGCGTTAAGTAAAGCGGGTTTTCGCCCTTTGACGTGGGGGCCATTTCGTGTACTGCTGCGTCCCCGACAGGTAAAGATAGCCGCCGTGCTGGCGTTGGCGGTGGGGTTGCTGGTGATTTACGGCGTGACGCGCGGCTCGCTGCCTATTCCCACCAGCGCCATTGGCCGCGCGCTGTTTTATCCGGACGTACTTAGCGCTCAGCAGATGTATATCGTGCGCGATATTCGCCTACCGCGCCTGCTGATGGCTGTCTTCTGCGGCGGCATGCTGGGGCTGGCCGGGGCGGCGATGCAGTCGATCACCCGCAACGGTCTGGCTGACCCGGGGCTGATTGGCGTGAAAGAGGGCACCAGCGTGGTGGTGCTGACGTTGATTCTGGCTTTTCCTTCGCTGAGCCTGACATGGCGTCCGCTCGCGGGAATGCTCGGTGGCATGCTGGTTGCGCTGGTGGTGATGGTACTGGCGCGCGATCTTTCGCGCCCGCGCTTTATTTTGATTGGCATCGGCGTGTCGTGGGCGCTGTCGGCGGCGATGGGGCTGTTTGTCACTACGGCGGATATTCGTGATGTACAAACGGCAATGACCTGGCTTGCGGGTAGCCTGCATGCGGCGACCTGGCCGCTGCTGGCGGTCGCCGTCGCGTGGGCGCTACCGGCGGTGGTCATCCTCTACCTGAGCGCCCGAGCGGCGGACGTGGCGATGTTGGGCAATCAGGTTGCCAGCAGCCTCGGCGTTCGCCTGGCGCGGCTGACGCTGCTGCGTTTCCTCGCGCCGGTTGTGCTGACGGCCGCGAGCGTCTCGTGCGTGGGGAGCCTTGGATTCGTTGGACTGATGGCGCCGCATATGGCGCGTTTTCTCCTTCCCGGCGGCCAGGTGTCGTTGCTGACCGGCAGCGCGCTGATTGGCGCTTTGCTGGTGTTATTGACCGATACGCTTGGCCGACTGGCGTTTGCTCCGCTACAAATTCCGGCTGGAATCATCATTTCGCTGATTGGCTGCCCCTTTTTTATTTTACTGTTGTGGCGTCGTCGCGACGCTTTATGAGGTTCAGGATGACTTTTCGAGGGTTATTACCCGCTTTGTGGCTGATAAGCGCGGTTGCCGGTGCGCAAACGCAGGCATTCACCGACGATCTCGGGCGTGTCGTGCAGGTGCCGGCACATCCGAAGCGCATTGTTTCTATGCACGATCTTGATATTACCATCCCGCTGATTGAGCTGGGGGCACCGCCGGTGGCGAGCCACGGGCGCACGCGTCCGGATGGCAGCCACTATCTGCGTTCAAGCGCGCAGTTGACCGGCGTGGATTTCGATAATAGCGACATTAAATTCATCGGCACCGCCGACATTGACCTTGAAGCGGTGGCGGCGGCGAAACCGGATCTGATTATCACCGAGCCAAATCGTAACGTGCCGATTGAACAGCTGGCGAAGATTGCGCCAACGGTGAGTATTGACCATCTGCTGGGTAGCGCGCCGCGGATTTACCGCAAGCTGGCGCAGCTGACCGGCACTGAGGCACGTCTGGCGATACTCGACCGACGCTATCAGGCGCAGATCCAACAGCTGAAACAGACCGTGGATACGCAGAAAATCACCGTTTCGGTGATTCAGGCCAATAACGGCAAGATAACGGTTCATCATTCTTACCATGCCCTTGGCCGCGTGCTGCGTGATGCGGGCTTCCGTTTCCCTGCGCTGATTGAGCACATCCCGGACGGCGAGCGCATTGATGTCAGCGCCGAGCAGTTGCCGGATCTTGACGCCGATTTTGTCTTTGCCACCTGGCGCTCTGATACCGGTGGTAAACCGCAGGATGAAAGGGCTGAGATGGAGAAAGTGCTGCCGGGCTGGTGTGACTTTATGCTTGCCTGTCGCAGCGGACATTATGTGCTGCTGCCGCGCGAAGAGGTCATTTCTAACTCGTATGCCGCCTTAAGCCTGCTGGTGGCGGAAGTCCAGTCGCATATTGCCGGAAGACCGATTCCGCAGGAGGTCAAATGAGCCCGCCGGTAGCCCGTCACGAAAAGCGACGGGTGGATTTGTTTGGCGAACGTCTGCGTAGCCGTACCCCCCAGCTCTCACCGCGTTTACTGACCGTCGTCAACTGGATTGATGACAATCGCGAAGCGGTGCTTGACCACACGGCGATGGAAATCGCCGCCGCCACGCAAACCTCGGACGCTACGGTGGTCCGCGCCATTCAGGCGCTTGGCTTTGCCGGGCTGCGCGATCTCAAGCAAACCATGCAGCACTGGTTTGGCCCGACCATCAGCTCTGCAGAAAAAATGGTCACCACCGTTGCGGCACTCACCAGCGATGTTAGCTCAAGTATTGATTTCGTGCTGGAGGGGCACCTGCGTGCCTGCGAGATGCTCGCCACGCCGGATAACCGTGCGGCGATTGCTCAGGCGGTAGCATTACTGAGTGAAGCTCGCCAGGTGGCACTGTTTGGCATTGGCGCATCGGGTATTTTAAGTGAGTACACTGCACGGTTATTCAACCGCATCGGCCTGCCGTCTTACGTGCTGAATCGCACGGGGTTTAGCCTGGCCGAGCAGTTGATATCGCTGCAGCGCGGCGATGTGCTGATTATGATGGGCCAGAAGTCACCGCACCGTGAGGGGCTGACCACGCTCCGGGAGGCGGAACGCTTAGGTATTCCGACGATTTTGCTGACCCAGGCGACCGACTCGCGGTTTAGCGAGATGTCGCAGGTGGTGATTCACGTACCGCGCGGCGAAAATGGCCGGGTACCGCTGCACGGGACGGTCATGGTGTGCCTGGAAATGCTGGTCTTATCGGTGGCGTCCACCGCGTCGCAGCGCACGATTCGCTCGATGAAACGTATTCACGATCTGCACAAAGCCATCGGTAAATCCGGTGGGCGAAAAGGGTAATCGCGCAAACTTTGCTAATGTCAGACCTCACGGTCGGAAACTATGATAGGTCGCAGGATTATCCGGTTGCTTTTTGGTCGGAAAATCATCAGGCTACAAAAAACGACCGAACATGTGAGGAGAGAGAAATGAAGGCACTGCCTGCGGTAGCGGTTCTGGGTTTAGGCGCAATGGGGCATGCATTTGCCGCCAACCTGCTCAAAAAAGGGTTCACGGTGTACGGCTGGAACCGCACGCCTGGGCGAGGGGAAGACCTCCAATCTCACGGTCTCCAGCTGTGCAACGACGCGGCACTGGCCGTAGCCGATGCGTCAGTTATTATCGCGATGCTCACAGACGGTGCCGCCACGCAGGCGATTATCCGCGCCATTGCGCCGTCCTGCCCGCAGGGCGCGACATTCTGCCAGATGGGGACCATCGGTATTCAGGAAACCGCCGAGTCGATTGCGCTGCTTCATGCGCTGCGACCGGATATGCTGTATCTCGATGCCCCGGTTTCGGGCACCAAAGCCCCGGCGGAAAACGCGCAAATTCTGGTAATGGCAAGCGGCGACCAGACGCGTGCCGGCGCCGCGCAGCAGGTATTCGACGCGATTTCTCGCGGCACCCAGTGGTACGGCGAGGCGGGCAATAGCCAGAAAATGAAGCTGGTGATTAACGCCTGGCTTATCGCCATGATGCAGGGCGTCGCAGAGAGCATGCAGCTGGCAAAACAGTTTGGCTTCACGCCAGACCAGCTGTGGGAAACGCTGGAAGGCGGCCCGCTGGCGGCACCCTATGTGAAGGGCAAGCTGGAGATGATCCGCAAAGAGGATTACACCCCGCAGATGCAGCTTCAGCATGCGCTGAAAGACGCACGTCTGGCACTGGAGAATGCGCCGCAGGGAACGATGCCGATGATGAGCGATATCGCCGCACTGTGGGAAAAAGCCGCGCAAAACGGGCTGGCCGAACGGGATCTGGCGGCGGTCTACGCGTGGTTGGATAACGCGCGTCAGGGCTGACGGCGAAGGGGACGGAAATGGAATGGCTACGCCAGCGAATTGAACATCAGGTGCTGGGCCTGACGGGAATGGCGCTTAAGGAAATTGATTTTGAGCACCCGGTCGGCGAACCGGGGCTGTTTGGCCCGCAGTCGGCCATCTGGCCAGTGCACGGTGACTTTACCTCTATGCTGTGCGGTGGCATCAGCGCGCTACTGTTGCAGATGCTGCACCCGCTGGCGCTGGCAGGCGTCTGGGATCATTCGTCGTTCCGCGAAGATATCTTTGGCCGCCTGCGCCGCACCAGCCAGTTTATTTCCGCCACCACTTTTGCCACGGAACCGGATGCCGAACGGCTGATCGCCAAAGTGAAAGCCATCCACATGCGTATTAGCGGTACCGACGTTGACGGGACACCGTACGCCGCCAGCGATCCGGATTTATTGACCTGGGTGCATGTGGCCGAATGCAGTTCGTTTATGGCCTCGCACCTGCGCTATCGGCGCACGGTGGTCACGCCTGCACGGCAAGCACAATACTTTATTGAATCGGCCAGCATTGCCGAAAAACTGGGGGCGCGCAATGTGCCCAAAACGCCACAGGCGGTGGCGGACTATCTCGAACAGATGCGCCCGCAACTGCGCTGCGATGCGCGTACCCGGGAAGTGGCAAGGGTTTTGATGACCACCCGGCTGCCAGGGCGTTTCGCGCAGCCTGCGGGGATGATTTTTATGAAAGCCGGTATCGATCTGCTGCCCGACTGGGCCCAGGAGATGCTGGATTTACGGCTGAACTCGTTGGAACAGCGAGTGGTTCGCGGTGGCGTGCATCTGATTGCGGCCGTTCTGCGCCGCTCGGTACGCAATGGCGCTTATCATTGCGCGATGCGGCGTATGCAGCGTAGATGAATGTGAAAAAGTGAGCGATAAAAAAGCCGGCACTGAGTGCCGGCCTTTTTATCAGATTTTGCAGGCATCGCCGCAGTCATCATCGGCGATAATCGCCTGCGCTTTTTTGTCTGCATCGTCCAGACGTTCCGCATTGCGCTCTTGCGCTTCTTCCAGACCGTCAAAAACCAGGTTATCGAGATCAATTTCCATTAGTTATGTACTCACTCTGTTCTACACTTGTCACAGTATATTGCAAAAGTGTTGATTGATGTACCCGCTTATGGACGTGACCGCCTATTCAGCACGAAGCGTCATCCCTGTTCCGGCCTTTTTGCCGAAATGTGACGTAGCGCCGCTGAAATGCGCACGCAGTGTTCAAAGAGATATCGATAACAGGCGAATACTGGAAACAGGAAAGCATATAACCTTAAAACGAGTACCAGATCGGAGGGATATGCAATGCAGAAACAGGATCTACAAGCATTAACTAATTTTGATTTTCTGGCCCGCAGTTTTGCACATATGTACGCGTCAGGCCATCCCATCGACATCAGCACGATCACTGGCAACATGAACGAGCAGCAGAGAATCTGGTTTTGTGCGCGGTACGACCATTACCGAAAGCAGGCTGAAAGGGCCAAAGCGCAAGCGCTGGAAATGTGTTAATCATTAGCGGGCCGAATGGCCCGTTCTTATTCAACCGGGCACGTTCAGTGCCCGTTGTTGTTTCCAGATAATGGCGTTATCCGGAACCTTTATCTGATGCGCTACCACGGAATGATGTTATCCAGCAACACAGACAGCAGGATACCGACCAGCAGGCCGTTGCTGAGCAGCGGGCGAAGGGGGAGCTGAACATCCTGCAGATACACGGGTGGCAGACTCATCAGGAATAGCCCAACAAACAGCGGCAGCGCCAGGCGATAGATATTCCGCGAGGTAAACTTGACCTGCTGGCTGAAAGCGAGGCTAGAGAATAGCAACGGCAGATAGGAAACCAGCATCACCGCGCTGCTGACGCCCAACGGAATGGCGCAGAAGAAGCGGGTGAGAGGGGTGATGAGTGCGACCAACAGGAATAGTATTCCGCCGTAGAAGAAGGAGCGTCGCGAGCTATCGCCGGTCTGGGTTAACAATCCCACGGAAGACACAAACGGGGAAAACGGGATGACGGCGAACGGTACCGTCACCAGCGTAATGATGCCGGAGACGATAAAACTGCGGCGATAGTGAGCGCCGCTGGCCGTAGACGATGGGTAAAATACGTCGGTACCGCGAATTGCGCCATAGGTGTTGCTGATGTTAACCAGCCCGGTCATTACGGCGGTCAGAATAATTCCCGGCGACAGCACGCCATGGCTGCCGAGCGGGAACCACTGCCAGTTCAGCTCACCGAAGGCGGTATCTGCGGCCCCAAAACAGAGACGCCAGATCGCCCAACCCACCACGGTACCTATCAGCAGCGCGTAGCGCGAAATACGCGGCGGCAGGAAAATAATCAGGCCAATCACAAACAGCATCACCGCCACCGAGAGCAGAAACGGGGCGAGCGACAGACTAACGGTAGTCCTGGCAATGCCAAAAGGCAGCCCCAACATACCCTTAAAGAAAATCGCCGTGAGCTGTGCCCCGAGCAGAAGCATAAAGGTGACCATCACCGTTGGGGTAAACAACTTCGCCAGCCGGTTCCCCAGCCCGCTGATGCCGATGAGGATGGTGAGCACCGCCGAGATCGCAATACCTACCGCCAGACTGCTGGCGATATCATTCAACGGCGTACCGCGCGACGCTTCGGCCAGCGTAATTGTCAGGATCGTTCCCCACCACAGGCCGGTAGGGCCTTCCATAATGGCGCGGCGATGGCCGCAGAACGTTTGTAGCAGACAGGCAACGGCGGTGGTCAGGAACGCATACTGCGTCAGCATCAGCAGGCTGCTTGCTGGGAGGTGGAAGGCGGAAACCAGGGTGGGAGGGACCACCACGGTATTGCAGAAGATAAAGAAGAACCATTGAAAACCGGACAGCAGGTTTTCGCGTGAAAAGAGAGAAATCGGCATAGGGCACATTCGTAAATAAACGCTACTGTATGCTTTTCTGTCACTCCTCGGGAAAAATCAGCACTAACGGCCTGAAAAGCGGAATGAAATGCCGCCCAGGCAGCATGAAATGCATTATTTGTGTGATGAATATATTGATTATCGCCTATGCAGCAAACTCAGCCAGTCTGGAAAGCGGGAAATGCAGCGAGGGATCCTGCCTCAGGATATCCAGCAGATACTCAATCGTCACTCGTACGCGGGGGGCGATCAGCGCCCGATGCGGATACTGAATCACCATTTCATAGCTGCCGGGATCGTGCTGACCAAAGAGTAATACTTTCAACTGACCGGTTTGCAGGTGCGTGATGGCGTGATGGACGCCCACCTGCGCAATCCCCAACCCGAGCCGGGCCGCCTGTAGCTGAGCTTCGGGGGCGGAGAGAGTGATGGCCGCAGCGTCGGGTTCAAGCGTGGTCAGGCTATCGTCTGTACCACGGAATCCCCAGGGCGATACTCGTCCGCCAAGAAAGCGACGGGCAATCAGATGGTGGTTTTTGAGATCCTCTGGCGTTTGCGGCACACCATGTTGGGCCAGATAATCCGGCGAAGCGACCAACACCATATTGAGCTGGCAGACCGGGCGTGAAATCAGCGAAGAGTCGACGATACGCCCGCCGCGGATGGCCAGATCGTAACCGTCGCGGACAATATCGGTCACCCGATCGTCAAAATCGACCTCCACGGACAGACCGGGATAGCGTTGACGTAGCTCCGGCAGCGCCGGCAGGAGTTGCTCGCGGCCAAAAGCGGCACTAGTGGAGATGCGCACATGCCCGCGGGTTTCCATTTTGCCGGCCACCACCGTATCGACGGCGGTATCCAGCGCGGCGATGGCAATGCGTGCTTGCTGAAGAAACGCCGCGCCTTCTTCAGTCAGACTCAGCTTACGCGTGGTGCGGTTCATCAGACGAACGCCCAGCGCTTGCTCAAGCCCGGCAATATTTTTGCTGATGGCGGCGGTACTCACTCCCTGAAGACGCGCGGCGGCGGCGAAGCTACCCGCATCGGCAGCATCGATAAATGACGTCATCGCGCGGACGCGCTGCGAGAGTTCCATGGTCGTCTCCTGAACGGGAATCGTGCTTGATTATTATTAACCTGAGGTTGAAAGCACTTCAACCATAAGTGCTATTAAGGTTATCAATCATCGGCCGCATACTGCCAGTCATACAAGATGATGGCACTAAAGTGAGGACGCTATGAAAACGCTGATGATTGTATCCCATCCCTATTTTTCGCAATCGCGGGTGATTCGCGCCCTGCAACACACCGCAGAGCGCGCAGAGAATGTGACGATTCGTCACCTGGAGCAGATGTACGGTAATGATGCGGCGGCCATTGATGTCGCTGCGGAGCAGGCGGCCTACCGCGAGGCCGAGCGCGTGGTTTTTCTCTATCCCACCCACTGGTTTAATTTGACTCCGATGCTCAAAGCCTATCTCAATGAAGTCTGGACCTACGGCTGGGCATTTGGGACAGGCGGTACGGCGTTAAAAGAGAAGCAGTTGCAGGTTGTGACTACCGCTGGCGCTAGCGAGTTGACCTATTCGCATGAGGGGCTGCTGAATAGCACCATGGAAGAGGTGCTGACGCCGATGAAGGCCAGCGCTCGCTATGTGGGGATGCACTATCGTCAGCCGCTGGCGTTTTATGAGGTGGCGAGCGGTAACAAAGACAAGATCGCTGATTTTCAGGCCCGCTTTGCGGCGCAACTGGCTGGAAAATAATGCAGAGGTGCGAGATATGATCAAACGTCAGTTGGGGCAGGGACTGGAAGTTTCCGCGTTATCGCTGGGATCGATGGGCTATGGCAAAGCACGCGATCTGCCGGACCGGGGGCAGATGATTGAACTGCTGCGCAGCGCGGTGGCACGCGGAATGGATTTTTTTGACACCGCGGAGGTTTACGGCCCGTGGACCAACGAGGTGATGGTGGGCGAAGCGCTTGCGCCGGTGCGCCATCAGGTCAAAATTGCCACCAAGTTTGGCTGGGATATCGATCAGCGAACCGGTGAACATCGGGGTGGCGTAAACAGTCGGCCAGAACAGATTCGCCGCTCGGTGGAGGGCAGTCTGAAGCGTCTTGGCACAGACTATATCGATCTGTGCTATCAGCATCGTGTCGACCCTGATGTTCCGATGGAGGATGTCGCAGGAACGGTACAGGATCTGATTGCGGAGGGAAAAGTGCGCTGGTTCGGTATGTCCGAAGCCAGTACTGCCTCTATTCGACGTGCGCATGCGGTGCAACCTCTGGCCGCGTTACAGAGCGAATACTCTTTGTGGACTCGCGAACCCGAAGCGCAGGTGCTTCCCACGCTGCAAGAATTGGGTATCGGTCTGGTCCCCTACAGTCCGTTAGGCAAAGGCTTTTTAACCGGTAAAATAGATGCTGCAACGGTATTTGATGGCAATGATATTCGCGCGAAAACGCCACGCTTTACCGAGGATGCGCGCGCCAGCAATCAGCGTTTGATTATGCTGATTCGTGAGATTGCCGACCGTCATCAAGCCACGCCCGCCCAGGTCGCTTTAGCGTGGCTGTTGGCGCAAAAACCGTGGATTGTCCCGCTGTTTGGCACCCGTAGCCTGAGTCGCTTTGAAGAAAATATTGGCGCGCTCAACGTGCGGTTGGATGAACAGGATTTACAGCGCATCGAGGGAGCCAATATCACTATTCAGGGCGAACGCTATCCGGCTGAAATCCTTCGGTTCTCTGACAGATGACGGCCTCAATTAATGAAATTGAATCATAGCTCAGTTCTGATTCCTCCCTCTAATCATGGGCAAACCGGCTCAGTATACTGTGCTTATTGACCTGCTTTCAGGGGCGCGATGGCGCCCATCACGGAGACAATACCATGCAAAACCCACTGACTCATCAACAACAGGCGATGATCCCGATTGCGGCGTTTACCGCGCGTGGCGACATGAACCGACTGACGCTTGCGCTGAATGAAGGGCTTGACGCGGGGTTAACGGTAAATGAAATCAAAGAGATTTTGGTGCAGCTGTACGCCTACTGCGGCTTCCCGCGTAGCCTGAATGCGCTGGGCTGCTTTATGTCAGTCATCAATGACCGTCAGGTGCGGGGGATTGTCGATGAAGAAGGTAAAACCGCGACGCCGCCGATGGAAAACTGGGACAGCCTGACGGCGGGGACGGAAAATCAGACGCGGCTGGTGGGGCAGACGGTTAGCGGTCCGCTATTTGATTTTGCACCAGCCATAGATGTGTACCTGAAAGCGCATCTGTTTGGCGATATCTTCCAGCGCGATGTACTGGACTGGTCGGCCCGCGAGCTGGCGACCATTTCAGCCCTGGCGGCGATACCGGGGGCGGAGAGCCAGTTGAAAAGCCACTATGCCATCAGCCGTAATAACGGCATCACGCCGGAACAATTCCACGCTTTTGTCGCTGTGCTGGCGGAAAAATGTACGCCCGATATCGCGACTCATGCTCGTACGGTACTGGCGCAGTATCTCAATGAAGCCGTTTAAAGCGTTCAACAGGGTAAAAGAGGGGAACCACGACAAAGGTCACTTTTTTACCTGGCATTGCACCTATTCCATACAAAACAGAGGGCTATAATGCGATATAACGTTCAATAACGAGGAAATACCATGTCTCAACAAGCCCGATTACTGAAAAATATGCTGTTTGCTGGCGCTGTACTGCTGACCTCTACGGCCTCCTGGGCCGCGGAGCACTGGATTGATGTGCGCACCCCGGAACAGTATCAGGAAACGCACGTACAGGGGGCGGTGAATATTCCGCTTAAGCAGTTGGCTGAACGTATTGGGGAAGTGACGCAGGATAAGAATGACACGTTGTATCTGTACTGCAACACCGGCAATCAGTCAGGCAAAGCGGAAACGCTGCTGCAAAAAATGGGCTATAAAAATGCCGTCAATGAAGGTGGCCTAAAAGATGTCGAGAAAAAACAGCCCCTGTTAAAATAGTACTGTCCCCTCGAAAAAAAACCGATTGGCGTAATTAAGACTCCGTTGCTAGCCTGAATAATTCAGGTCTCCGGGTGGGTTCCTCGTGAAGCTACCCGGTTTCATTATTGACGCACGAAGGATCTCACATGAGCGAAGTTAAGATTGTTGCTACCCTGACGCCCCGCCAGGAACATATCGATACCATCAGAAAAGCTGCGCAGGCGATGGTGCCTCTCACGCATCAGGAAGCGGGGTGCTTACAGTACGATCTGCATGAAAGCCGGGCGATTCCCGATGTCCGCGAACTGGCAAATGAAGGCGGTGTGTCGTTTGTTTTTATTGAGCGCTGGAAGTCGGAAGCCGATCTGAAAAAGCACGTAGCGATGCCTTATCATGATGATTTTCTGGCGATTCTGGATGGAAAACTGGATAGCATCAACGTACAGCGATTAACAAAACTGTAAGATTGATTAGCAGAAGAGAGAGAAGAAAAGCGCCATATCGAAGGGATATGGTGCGTTCGATTGGACTCGAACCAACGACCCCCACCATGTCAAGGTGGTGCTCTAACCAACTGAGCTACGAACGCGTAATGGTGCGTTTAATTGGACTCGAACCAACGACCCCCACCATGTCAAGGTGGTGCTCTAACCAACTGAGCTATAAACGCATAATGGTGCGTTCGATTGGACTCGAACCAACGACCCCCACCATGTCAAGGTGGTGCTCTAACCAACTGAGCTACGAACGCATTGTTGCTTGCGGCAACGGGGACGAATATTAGCGGCAGCAGCGGGCTGTGGCAAGCGGAAAATGTGTGATTTAGCCCGACTGGAGAACTTTTGCCCATCTCTGCTGCATTTTTCTGCGGTTCATCAAACTCCGTTGATCTCCCTCGATTTTATGACACTGCTATTTTGCTTACGGCAGCTTATCCGCAACCCTTTTTGTGACTGAGGATTGAAATTGAAAATGTTATGTTATAACGTTTTAGCCTTCATGTGGACGATAAGGATAAATGCGAGTGAAACTTCTGGGAAAAATGGTTTTGGTGGCGGGGACGCTGCTGGTAAGCGGTCAGGCGCTGTCTCATGGGCATCACGATCACGGTCAGCCGCTGTCGGAAAAGGAACAGAAGGCGGCAGAAGGCATATTTGACGTTGCCGATGTGAAAGATCGACCGCTGGAAGACTGGGATGGCATGTGGGAGTCGGTGAATCCATTGCTGCTTTCCGGCGATCTTGACCCGGTTTTCAAGCAAAAAGCCGCGAAAGATAAAAACAAAACATTTGCGCAAATTAAGGAATATTACCGCACGGGTTATGCAACTGACGTCAATATGATCGGTATTGAAAAGGGCGTGATGGAGTTTCACGTGGGTGATAAGGTCAGCGCCTGCCATTATCGCTATGCGGGGCACAAAGTCTTAACCTACGCATCAGGCAAGAAGGGCGTGCGCTATCTGTTTGAATGCCAGGACGCAAATAGCGCTGCACCGAAATACGTGCAGTTCAGCGACCATATCATTGGGCCGCGAAAATCCAGCCACTTCCATATCTTTATGGGTAACACCTCTCAGGAAGCCTTGCTGACAGAGATGGACAACTGGCCGACTTACTACCCGTACCAGTTGAGCAAAAAGCAGGTGGTGGATGAGATGCTTCACCACTAAACGCAGCGCCCCCTCCACCTTTAGAAGGTGAGAGGGCTGGCCACATTATTATCGCGCGGCGCGCTGCAGAATGACCGCTGCCGGTTGGCGCTGAAGGAAGCGCATTCTCAGCATCATCATTACTGCCGCCGATGTCAGACCAATAATAAAGCCCCACCAGAACCCCGCCGGCCCCATACGCTCAACCACCAGATCGGTCAGCGCCAGCACGTAGCCGCACGGCAGGCCCAGCACCCAGTAGGCGATAAAGGTAATAAAGAAGATTGAACGTGTATCTTTATAACCGCGCAAAATGCCGCTACCGATAACCTGGATTGAATCAGAAATCTGATACAGCGCGGCCAGCAGCATCAATTGGGCGGCCAGCGTGACGACTTCGGGATTATCGTTATACAGCAAGGCGATGTGGGTACGCATCAGGGTAGTGAATACCGCCGTACAGACGGCCATGCACACCCCAACGCCCAGGCCGGTACGTGCCGAAACCTGCGCGTCAGGCGTTGAACCCTGGCCCAGACGGAAGCCGACGCGGATGGTCACTGCCGCCGCCAGCGACATTGGCAGAACGAACATCAGCGAGCTGAAGTTGAGCGCAATCTGGTGACCGGCAACGTCAACGATCCCCAGCGGCGACACCAGCAGGGCGACAACTGCGAACAGAGTCACTTCAAAGAACAGCGCCAGCGCAATCGGCAGCCCCAGCGTGGCCAGACGCTTAAGAATGGCGAAATCCGGGCGGCTGAAACGCCCACTATGGCGAATATCGCGCATCGAACCCGCATGGCGAACGTAGTAGAGCATGCTAAAGAACATCACCCAGTAAACCGATGCGGTCGCCACGCCGCAGCCCACGCCGCCCAGCTCCGGCATGCCGAAATGACCGTAAATAAAGATGTAGTTAACCGGAATATTCACCAGCAGGCCGATAAAGCCCATGACCATACCGGGTTTTGTTTTCGCCAGCCCTTCGCACTGGTTACGCGCCACCTGGAAGCAAAGATAGCCCGGCGCCCCCCAAAGCAGTGCGCGCAGGTAGCCAACGGCTTTATCCGCCAGAGCCGGGTCGATGTTATGCATCGCGCGAATGATATGGCCAGCGTTCCACAGCACCACCATGATCAACACCGAGACAAAACCGGCCAGCCAGAAACCCTGGCGAACCTGGAGGGCGACGCGATCCCGGCGGCCGGAACCATTAAGTTGAGCAATAACCGGCGTCAGTGCCAGCAGCAGACCGTGACCAAAAAGGATCGCTGGCAGCCAGATGGAGGTACCAATAGCCACGGCGGCCATGTCGGTGGCGCTGTAGCCGCCGGCCATGACCGTATCGACAAAACCCATTGCCGTTTGGGCCACCTGCGCAAGGATAACCGGGATAGCCAGAGCTAATAACTGACGCGCTTCGCTAAAATACTTCTGCACGTGAACACCTGTATTGTTGTTATTTATTCTCGCCGTACGCGGGCACGGGAGACAGATAAGCCGCCTTAACCGGCAGCAAGAAGAATAAATAGAGGAATTACTCCGGTATTGTAGCGAGGATTTGCTATTAATCTAGTCAAAAAAAAGGGGGCGTGCCGCGGAAGGTGGCAACCTGTTTTATCAACTGCTATTGTGCGTAGCAGATGAACCGGTAGCGATACCGGTACGATGATTAACAGGAGTTAACGATATGTTCACTGGTATTGTGCAGGGCACGGCAAAAATCGTGTCCATTGATGAAAAACCTAACTTCCGCACCCACGTCGTGGCGCTGCCGGAACATATGCTGTCTGGTCTGGAAACCGGTGCCTCAGTGGCACACAACGGCTGCTGCTTAACGGTCACGGAAATCAATGGCGACCAGATTAGCTTCGACTTGATGAAAGAGACGCTGCGCATTACCAACCTGGGCGATGTAAAGGTAGGCGATCTGGTTAACGTTGAGCGAGCGGCGAAATTCAGCGATGAAATTGGCGGCCACTTAATGTCGGGTCATATTATGACTACCGCTGAAGTCGCGAAAATTCTGACCTCGGAAAACAACAAGCAGATCTGGTTCAAAATCCAGGACCCATCGCTGATGAAATATGTCCTGTATAAAGGTTTTATCGGTATTGATGGCATTAGCCTGACGGTAGGGGAAGTGACGGCGACTCGTTTCTGCGTGCACCTGATTCCGGAAACGCTGGAACGGACTACGCTTGGCAAAAAACGTCTTGGCGACCGTGTGAATATCGAGATTGACCCGCAAACTCAGGCGGTAGTCGATACCGTAGAGCGCGTGATGGCAGCAAAAGAAGCCGCGGTGACCCAGGCCGTTGCAGAGTAAAATAAAACGCCTGCACCAAAAGGCGCAGGCGCTAAAGCACTAGCGAGCGACGCGCAAACCACTCTCGACGCCACGTGAGAACATCACCTGCCATAGCTGAATATCTCGCGCGCGGAACGCACCCGCACAGGCGTTGAGATAGTAGCTAAACATCCGCTTGAATCGTTCAGAATAGTTGTCCGCGATTTCCGGCCAGCAGGCCAGGAAACGCTCGTACCAGGCCATCAGCGTGGTATCGTAGTCAGCGCCGAAGTTATGCCAGTCTTCCATCACAAAGTGAGGCTCGCTGGCGACGGCAATCTGGCGAACTGAGGGTAAACAGCCATTCGGAAAGATGTATTTGTTGATCCACGGATCGACGTTGTTATCGGTTTTCTTCGAACCAATGGTGTGCAGTAAGAACAGACCGTCGGGCTTCAGGTTGCGGTCGACGACGTTAAAATAGGTGTCGTAGTTCTTCGGACCCACGTGTTCGAACATCCCAACGGAGACGATACGGTCGAACTGGTCGTTCAGGTCGCGGTAATCCTGAAGCAGAATCTCCACATCCAGCCCTTCGCAGCGCTGCTGCGCCATTTTTTGCTGTTCAGCGGAAATCGTCACGCCTTTCACGGTCACGCCGTAGTTTTTCGCCATAAAGGCGGCCAGACCGCCCCAGCCACAGCCGATATCCAGCACCCGCATCCCCGGTTTCAGCTGCAATTTCTGGCAAATGAGATCCAGCTTGGCTTGTTGGGCCTCTTCCAGGGTTTTGGCTTCTTTCCAGTAGCCGCACGAATATTGCATAAAGGAGTCGAGCATGCGGCTGAAAAGATCGTTGCCGAGATCGTAGTGTTCTTTACCGACCTGCCACGCGCGTCTGCGGCTCTGGAGGTTAAACAGGCGAGCGCCGGCAATGCGTAGCGTATCTTTGAAATGGTGTGGGAGTTGGTTTTCTAACCCGGCACGCAGCACCTTGTCGAAGAAGATATCGAGACGATCGCATTCCCACCAACCGTCCATATAACTTTCGCCAAGACCTAACGAACCTTCTTGTAAAACACGTTTGAAAAGACGCGGATTTCTGACCTGAATATCGCAGGAGGCATTGCCGTTGATTTCAATACCTGCTCGGTTTAGCAGCTCGCTAACGATGCGATACCAGTCGTCGTCCGGTACACTTACTTCTTCTATACACGATGAGCTCATAGCTTCTCCATCCCGACCTGATGATCAGAACCTTAAAACAGCGTAGACGCTTTTTTCTGGTTTGTGAGAAATGTCACGAAAAATTCGTGAGCCTGCTATCCGACGTAGCACAGAGGAAGGGAAGAACCCCTTGCCGAAAGCCAATCCATGGTTTAACGGGAAGCTATCCTGCTCCCGCTTAATTAGTTCAATGTATATTAATTATGTGATGCCGATCCAGTATAGGACGCTAAGTGTATTGATTCAACTAAAAACTTAGCGCCCTAATCATTTCTTATGGCATTGATATGAGTGATGTTTAGGCGTGGGAACTCGCGTGCTCATTTTGACGTTCAGCACGACGTGCAGAGCGCTGCATGCGGTAGCCAATGCCGGCGAGAACCACGGTGACCAGCATCACGCTCGTGGTGGTCAGCAACGGCGTTGCAATCAGCGTTGAGACCGCCAGGCTTGCCAGGAAGCACAGCCCCAACTGCAACGTGTTCTGTAGCGCGGCTGCTCGGCCAGTTGCCTGTGGGAAGGGCTTCAGCGCCTGCGCAACGACAATGGGATAAATCGCCCCGTTGGCGGTTGCCATGATGCAGAAGGGGATCAACAGCGCGGTCAGGGAGACGCCTTCCGCGAGGCCGACGCCCCAGGTCCCGATAACGCTGAGCGCGAAGAGCACCAGCAGCCACGGCAACATTTGGCTACCCTGCCATTTTTGCAGCGCCGCGCGACAGCCATAGCCGCCAATCAGGAAGGCGATGGTTTGCGGTACATAGCTCAGACCAATCACCGTCGGGCTGTAGCCCATTTCATGCAGAATAAATGGCGAACCGGTCAGCCAGGCAAAAAAGCTGGCGGAGCAGGCGGCGTAAATCAGCACGTTGCCGCGGTAGTCCTTACTGCGCAGCAGACGAATAAACGTGAGCTTCTCTTCACTGGCGACATTTTTATTGTGGGCAGGCTTCAGACGCAGCGCTGGCAGCATCAATACCAGGGTAATGATGAACAGCGTCGCGAAGATGGCCTGCCAATCAAAGTGGGCCAGCAGCCAGCTGCCGAGCAGCGGCGCAAGCGCAGGCGACAGGCCGACCAGCGGCATAATGGTCGCAAAAATACGGTTGGTGCGATGAGCGGGATAATAGTCGGTAACCATGGCCTGCCAGGTCACCGCGGCGGCACAAACGCCAACCGCCTGCACGAAGCGCAGCACCAGCAGGGTGGTACCATCGCGGACCCACAGCATTCCAAGGCAGCCGATGGCAAAAATGGTCAAACCGCTCAGCAGGATCGGTTTTCGGCCATAGCGATCGGACAAGGGGCCCCACAGCAATTGCGCAACGGCGAAGCCCGCAAGGAACAGACTGAGACTTGCGCTGACGGCGGAAGCCGGCGTTTGCAGGTCTTGCTGAATGGCGGCAAACGCCGGTAGGTACATATCGGTCGCCAGAAAGCCCAGCACGCTCAGTCCCGCGAGCCAGACTAAAAATCCTTTCCCAGGTTGCATAAATCGCCCTTTTTATCGTAGTTCACACTGTGCCGCCGAGTGTAGAGAGTGCATTCGCGGTTGTGAAACGCTAATATTTGAGCCATGGATTCAAATTTTTTGTAGGCAGGAAATGTGGTCTGAATATTCGCTGGAAGTGGTGGATGCGGTTGCACGCAATGGTAGCTTTAGCGCCGCGGCACAGGAGCTACACCGGGTGCCCTCTGCGGTAAGCTATACGGTGCGACAGCTTGAAGAATGGCTGGCGGTGCCGTTGTTTGAGCGTCGCCATCGGGATGTTGAATTAACGCCCGCTGGAGCATGGTTCCTGAAAGAAGGCCGTTCTGTTATCAAAAAAATGCAGATCACCCGTCAGCAATGTCAGCAGATTGCTAACGGCTGGCGCGGCCAGCTGGCGATTGCTGTTGATAATATTGTCAAGCCACAGCGTACCCGCCAGCTGATTGTCGATTTTTATCGCCACTTCAGCGACGTCGAACTGATTGTCTACCAGGAAGTCTTCAACGGCGTCTGGGACGCGCTGGCGGATGGTCGCGTGGAGCTGGCGATTGGCGCGACGCAGGCAATACCGGTAGGGGGGCGCTTTGCCTTTCGTGACATGGGGATGCTCAACTGGCACTGCGTGGTAGCCAGTTCACATCCGCTAGCAAAAATGGACGGGCCGCTGAGCGATGACGTGCTGCGCAACTGGCCGTCGCTGGTGCGGGAAGATACGTCGCGATCGCTACCCAAGCGAACGACCTGGCTGCTTGATAACCAGAAAAGGGTGGTGGTGCCGGACTGGTCGTCGTCGGAAACCTGTATTTCAGCAGGGCTCTGTGCGGCGATGGTCCCAGGGCATCTGGCGCAGCCGTGGCTGGAAACCGGGGAGTGGGTAGCGCTGGAACTGGAGAACCCGTTCCCGGATGCGGCCTGTTGTCTGACCTGGCAACAGAGTGAAGCGTCGCCGGCATTAAGCTGGCTGCTGGAGTATTTGGGAGATAGCGAAACGCTAAATGAAGAGTGGCTGCGGACGCCCCTTCAGGACGCCCACAGTTAACCCTTAACGACGGTAATCGCGATACGGGCCATCGGCCACGGAGCGTCGCTCGATCAGGCGCGGATGCACCTCAATCGACTGCGACTCTTCGCGCTTGCTGACGATGCGATCCATGAGCATGTTGAAGGCCGTCTCACCGAGCGAATCTTTCGGCTGATGGATGGTGGTCAGCGCCGGGGTAAAGAAACGAGAGTTACGCACGTTATCATACCCGATCAGCGAAATATCCTGCGGCACGCGCAGCCCCATCTCGTCGGCGGCGCAAAGCGCGCCCATCGCCATGATGTCGCCGCCGCAGAAGATTGCGGTAGGGCGCGGATGCTGAGAGAGAATTTGCTGCATAGCGCGATAGCCAGACTCCGGCTCGAAGTCACCCTGGACTATCCAGTTTGCCGGAACATTGATTTGCGCTTCTTCCATGGCTTTCATAAAGCCGGCGAGGCGACCTGCACCGGTGTTACGTTCCAGCGGACCTGGAATGACGCCAATATCGCGATGCCCGCGTTCAATCAAGTAACGACCAGCCATATAGCCGCCTTCGAAAGCATTATCGATGACCGAGTCGGTAAAGTCGGCTTTGGCTTCGCCCCAGTCCATCACTACCATTGGAATATGGCGATACTCTTCCAGCATTGAGAGCAGGGATTCGGGATATTCGGAACACATCACCAGCAGGCCATCAACGCGTTTTTGCGCCATCATTGACAGATAAGCACGCTGTTTCTCGAGGTTGTTCCATGCGTTGCCAAGAATCAGGGTATAGCCTTTCTGGAAGCAGTTTTTCTCAACGGCTTCGATAATCTCAGCAAAGTAGGCCGCTTCGCTGCTGGTTGCCAGCAAACCAATTGATTTGGTGTGGTTGACTTTCAGGCTACGGGCAACGGCGCTCGGTGAATAGTGCAGTTCTTTGATCGCTGCCCACACCGCTTCCCGCGTCTCTTCGGCGACAAAACGCGTTTTGTTAATTACATGTGATACGGTTGTAGTGGAAACGTTTGCGCGCTTCGCTACATCTTTAATTGTTGCCATTCCATCTCACTCCAGACCCTGGCCTGCCCCTGATAAACTCGAAACGAAAACGTTTGCCTTTATACACCCTGACGCAATTTTGTGGATTGCGGTTCGCCAGGAAAACGATACAGGACGACAGGAGGGGGTCAATGGCCGGTACGCTTATAAATAAGCGTCGAATTTTGACGTATCCGGACGCAAAGTGGAAGAGCAAAAACCAACATCCTGCTAAATCTGTGAAGATTTTTACGATTATCTGTGCAAAAATGAGTGAGCTCAGTTTTACTGTGGTCATAAAAAGGAGAAAAATTGATGAGTACCGAACTTAAGATGTCGCTCACCACGACCGTTATTGTGCTGGGTCTGATCGTCGCCGCTGGACTTACCGCTGTTCTGCATTAATTCTTCCATGAGGGGGCGCCCGCGCCCTCATGTCTGATTGTTATCAAATTGGCAATAATCTTTTGCTGTTTTGTACACTTCTGTTTTTCTGTGATTGATGTCATGCTTTTGCCCTAAATTGCCATGCCGCGTCTGTCGTGCGGCCACCTGGAGCTTTTGCATGAAAATCAATTTTCCCTTACTCGCGCTGGCCATTGGCGCTTTTGGCATAGGGACCACCGAATTCTCGCCGATGGGTTTACTGCCGGTCATTGCAAAGGGCGTTGACGTCTCGATTCCTGCTGCCGGTATGCTGATTAGCGCCTATGCGGTTGGGGTGATGGTCGGCGCGCCTCTGATGACGCTGCTGCTTTCTCATCGCGCGCGCCGCAACGCGCTGATCTTTCTGATGGCTATTTTTACGCTTGGCAACGTGCTATCGGCTATCTCGCCGGACTACACCACCTTAATGCTGTCGCGCATTATTACCAGCCTGAACCACGGCGCGTTCTTCGGCCTGGGGTCGGTTGTGGCGGCAAGCGTCGTGCCGAAGCATAAGCAGGCCAGCGCGGTCGCGACGATGTTTATGGGCCTGACGATCGCCAATATTGGCGGCGTACCGGCGGCAACCTGGCTGGGAGAAACAATTGGCTGGCGCATGTCGTTCCTGGCGACTGCAGGACTGGGAATTATCGCCATTATCGGTCTATGGTTGTCATTGCCGAAGGGCGGGGCGGGTGAAAAACCTGACGTGAAACGTGAATTGTCGGTGCTGGTGCGCCCACAGGTGCTTTCCGCACTGTTGACTACCGTACTCGGTGCTGGCGCGATGTTTACGCTCTACACCTATATTTCACCGGTGCTGCGCACGATCGCCGATGCGACGCCGGGCTTCATTACGTTGATGTTGGTGTTGATTGGCGTTGGGTTCTCTATCGGTAACTATCTCGGTGGCAAGTTTGCCGACCGCTCAGTCAGCGGCACGCTGAAGGGATTCCTGCTGTTGTTAATGGCAATCATGCTGGCCATTCCGTTCCTTGCGCAAACGCAGGTCGGCGCCGCGTTTAGCATGGTGGTGTGGGGGGCGGCAACCTTCGCCGTGGTACCACCGTTGCAGATGCGTGTTATGCGCGTCGCGCACGAAGCGCCGGGGCTGTCGTCCTCGGTCAATATTGGGGCGTTTAATCTCGGTAACGCATTAGGTGCGGTGGCCGGTGGCGCGGTGATTTCCGGCGGACTGGGCTACAGCTTTGTACCGGTGATGGGGGCGATTGTCGCCGCGCTGGCCCTGCTGGTGGTTTTCCTGAGCGGCCGTCGTCACGGTGAAGAGGCGTTCGCCAGCCAGTAAAACAAAAACGCAGAAGGCGTCACCTTCTGCGTCACTTAGTCACCCCCGCGAAGCGCTGCAACGCGGGGGTTTTTGCTACTTACGCTGCCAGATTATCAGCGACGAATGCCCAGTTTACCAGAGCCCAGAAGTGCTCCAGATAGGTCGGACGCGCGTTGCGGTAGTCGATATAGTAAGCATGTTCCCACACGTCTACGGTCAGCAACGGCTTGGCGTCGGTCGTCAGCGGGGTGCCCGCGTTAGAGGTCGACACGATAGCCAGAGAACCGTCCGCTTTCTTCACAAGCCAGGTCCAGCCTGCGCCGAAGTTTTTCACTGCGGCATCGGTAAACTGCGCTTTGAATTCTGCGAAGCTGCCGAAGGATTTATTAATGGCTTCAGCGACAGCACCGGTCGGTTCGCCACCGGCATTTGGCGCCAGGCAGTGCCAGTAGAAAGTGTGGTTCCAAACCTGAGCGGCGTTATTGAACACGCCGCCTTCAGAAGAGCGCACGATCTCTTCCAGCGTTTTACCTTCAAACGCGGTGCCTTTGATCATGTTGTTCAGGTTGGTGACGTAAGTCTGGTGGTGTTTACCATAATGATACTCGAGCGTTTCCACGGAGATATGTGGAACAAGAGCGTCTTTGGCATACGGTAATGCAGGTAATTCGAACGACATTGCTACTCTCCTTTTATTATTGTGCACTCTCAATAACCTTGTATTGAGTAGGGATAGAGTAGCAAATTAAAAGGTGAGAGAAAAGATAAGCTTACCCCGTTTATTAACAAACGGGGTAAGTGATTAACGAATGGTCTTCGGGGTCACCACGCGGCGGGCACCAACATAATGGCGGACCCAGTAATCTTCGCTGAGCGATGTGATCTGGATGTCCTGACCGGTACGCGGCGACTGAATAAATTTGCCATTACCGACGTATACGCCGACGTGATCGGCGGTGCCGCGGCCCTGAGTGCGGAAAAAGACTAAATCGCCGCTTTCCAGCTCGCTACGATTAACCGGACGGGCGTCGCGTAAGTGGTACATTTCGTTTGCGGTACGGGGAATTCGGATATTCACCAGGTCTTTATACGCATAGTAAACCAGCCCACTGCAATCGAAGCCCGTACGCGGCGAGTTTCCTCCCCAACGATAAGGTTTTCCCAACTGGCCCATCAGCTTGTTCATCGCGGTTTTCTGCGCTTTCTGGACACGAACCTTATGCGCTTGTGCAATTGTGGTGGGTTGTGTTTCTACCGGGCTGGTGGTGCAGGTTTTCTTATGGCCTTTACGCGTCGTCTTACAGGTGGTCACCACGTTGGCGGTTTTCACCGCGCGGGTTTTCGTGGTTTTCGTTGCGGCGGTTTTGCGAGAAGTCGGGGCCGCTTTTTTAGCGACAACCGGTGTAGATTTTTTCTTAGCAACGGTGGTGGTGGTTTTTTTCTTGGTGTTGGATTTGTTAACCGTATTCTTTTTCTTACGTTCGCTGCCTTTCACCGGAAGCGACTTTTGCGCCGTGGGTGTTTTGGCATGCCCTGTAGCATGCGCCAACGGCGTGAAGGATAATGATGTAAACAACAATGCACAGAGCGTGAACGACCATTTTTTTATCTGCGCCACTGAACAACCCTCTGAGTATGCAGGCTAAATATCCTTGCCTGGGTATGGTTTACAAAACTCAACGATTCTAATCCATAAAAACACGAAATGTTAATAGTGTTTTTCACTCTAAAACTCTGTTTCGTTAGCAAGTGCAAAAAAAAACATCATTTGATACAGCTTCTGTTAAAAAATGAGCAGTTTTTTCATCTGTCTGTCGATAAACACATATTGATAAGGCAACTTTACCCATCAGACGATAAAATAGTAAGGCGTGAATAAAATGTAATTTTCTGTTCAGGCCGCAAAACGCTACAATGGCGCACTACTGCCGTAAAAAGAAGTTTGAGGAAGCAAGACAATGAGCGAAACAATTGAAAAAATTCAGCGCCAGATCGCTGAAAACCCGATCCTGCTGTACATGAAAGGTTCCCCGAAGCTGCCAAGCTGTGGTTTCTCCGCGCAGGCCGTTCAGGCACTGTCCGCCTGCGGCGAGCGCTTTGCTTATGTTGATATCCTGCAGAACCCGGACATTCGTGCGGAACTGCCAAAATACGCCAACTGGCCGACTTTCCCGCAGCTGTGGGTTGACGGCGAGCTGGTCGGCGGTTGCGACATCATCATTGAAATGTATCAGCGTGGCGAACTGCAGCCGCTGATCAAAGAAACCGCAGCGAAATATGCGGAAGAACCGAAAGCTGAGTAATCGGCTAACCGGTACTGAAACAAAAAAGCGACCCGAGGGTCGCTTTTTTTATGCCGCTACTCGTCAGCCGCGATGGGCAGCGGCCAGCCGCCCAGGCGCTTCCAGCGGTTAACGATTTCACAAAACAAGAGCGCCGTCTGCTCGGTATCGTACAGGGCAGAGTGGGCCTGGCTGCTGTCGAAATTCATACCGGCGGCGGTGCAGGCTTTAGATAATACCGTCTGTCCCAGCGCCAGCCCGCTCAGCGCAGCGGTGTCGAAGGTGACAAAGGGGTGGAACGGATTGCGCTTAAGCGAGGCGCGATCGGCGGCGGCCATCATAAAGCTGTGATCGAAAGTGGCGTTGTGCGCCACCATAATCGCGCGGTTACAATCGCTGTCTTTCATGCCTTTACGTACCATTTTGAAGATGGCATGCAGAGCATCATATTCGCTCACCGCGCCGCGCAGCGGATTATTGGGGTCGATACCGTTAAACGCCAGCGCTTCCGGTTCGAGGTTGGCGCCTTCGAACGGCTCAACGTGGAAGTGTAACGTGGTGTCCGGCATCAGCCAGCCTTGCTCATCCATTTTCAACGTAATTGCCGCTATTTCGAGCAGGGCATCCGTTTTGGCATTGAATCCGGCAGTTTCCACATCGATGACTACAGGATAAAACCCACGAAAACGGTCGCATAGACCATTAAGTTGCGCATTGTCGGACATCAGAATCTCTTAACTCAGAAAAAGTAGCGCGCATTATGGCAAATTTTGCCGCGGCTTGGAAAGGCGGGTAAAAAAACGGGTGCGCAGCCGCACCCGAGGAGAATCAGTTGCCGAGACCTTTACCGGCATCTTTTTCTTCAATCAGTTCGATTTTATAACCGTCCGGATCTTCAACAAACGCAATCACCGTGGTGCCGCCTTTGACCGGGCCAGCTTCACGGGTCACGTTGCCGCCGTTCTGGCGAATGCGTTCGCAGGCTTCCGCGGCGTTATCGACGCTCAGGGCGATATGGCCATAGGCCGTGCCCAGCTCGTATTTATCCACGCCCCAGTTATAGGTCAGCTCGATCACCGCTTCGTCGCTCTCTTCGCCGTAACCAACGAATGCCAGAGAGTACTTGTATTCAGTGTTTTCGCTGGTGCGCAGCAGCTTCATGCCCAGAACTTTGGTGTAAAAATCAATGGAGCGTTGCAGATCGCCGACGCGCAGCATGGTATGCAGTAAACGCATGATATCCCTCGTCCTTACTTATGAATAATCTCACTAGTATAGCGGCGGAACGCCGCCGCTATCAATGCAGGATCACAGCGTAGGGTAATCGGTATAACCTTCCGCTCCGCCGCCGTAGAAGCTTTCCGGGCGCTGAGGGTTGAGCTCGGCTTTGTGCTGCAGACGAGCAACCAGGTCCGGGTTAGCGATGTAGTCGCGGCCAAAGGCCACGGCATCGATTAACCCTTTTTCAATGAGCGCTTCTGCTTTTTCTGGCGTATAGGCGCCCGCACCGATAATCGGGCCGTGGAAACGGGCGCGCACTTTTTCGCGGAACGCGTCGCTGTACGGCACGCCGCCGGCCCAGTCAGGCTCTGACATGTGCAGGTAAGCAATACCGCGTTTACCCAGCTCTTCAATCAGATACAACGCATCGGCTTCTTCGTTCGGGCCGTTGTCGACGTTCTGGAAGGTACCAATCGGCGAGACGCGGATACCAATACGCTCGGCACCCCATTCTTTAATACCGGCATCAACCACTTCCAGCACCAGACGGGCGCGATTCTCAACGCTGCCGCCGTACTGGTCGGTACGGTGGTTAGAAGAAGGCGACAGGAACTGGTGCAGCAGGTAGCCGTGCGCGGAGTGTAGCTCAACCAGGTCGAAACCGGCTTCACGCGCGTTGGCAATGGCCTGGCGGAAATCGTTGACGATCCCCGGAATTTCGGCTGTCTCCAGCGCGCGCGGCATGGAGGTATCGACGCGAATCGCATGGCCATTTTCGTCACGCAGCGAGGTACGGGTATTGGCGCTCAGCGCAGAAGGTGCCACCGGAGCTTCGCCGTTTGGCTGCAGGCTGTTATGCGAAATACGGCCGGTGTGCCACAGCTGAACGGCGATACGTCCGTCTTCGGCGTGAACGCCAGCGGTGATTTTCTGCCAGGCTGCAATTTGCTCTGGGCTGTGGAGACCGGGTGCCCCCTGGTAGCCTTTAGCCTGAGCGGAGATCTGAGTGGCTTCGGTGATAATCAAGCCAGAACTCGCGCGCTGGCGATAGTATTCCGCCATCAACGGAGTAGGAATGTCGCCCGGTACAATGCTGCGCAGGCGCGTCAGCGGGGCCATAAACACGCGGTTCGGGGCGGTAACCGCACCCACTTTCAGTGGGGTAAACAGTTTTTCTTGCGACATGGTGACTCCTGAGTAGACCGGTCGTCTAGTGGTATGGGAAATAAAAACGCCGGGATCACTCCGGCGCGGCAATCAGATTCCTGACGTGCGTCAGCGCGCTTTCCAGCGGTGCCGAGCTGCGCGAAATTTTCGCCTGCAGATTCGCCCCCAGCCACAGAGAGTAAAGCACCTGGGCGGTGGTTTCGGCTTCGCCGTTGAACGTCAGGCAGCCTTCACGGCGGCCATTTTCCAGCGCTTGTGCCAGCAAAACCATAATCTGGCTGGCGCCTTTGTTCATTTCAGCGCGCATATCTTCGGAAAGATCGCACACTTCAGCAGAGAGTTTCACGGTCAAACAACCGCTGATCAACCCCTGCTGGCAAAACTGTTCGAGCGTATGCTGATAGTAGTTCAGCAGGCGATCGCGGTAGTTTCCCGCGCCCTGCGTAAAGTGCTGCACCAGCCGCTGGTGATAGTCGGCAAAATGCCGGTCCAGCATGGCCACGCCAAACGCCTCTTTTGAACGAAAATAGTGATAAAACGAGCCCTTGGGCACTTCTGCCGTTTTCAGGAGTTCGCTCAGGCCCATTCCGGTAAAACCGCGGTGCATGCAAAGACGCTCGCCGGTAGCCAGAATGTGTTCACGGGTATCATGTTCAATCAATTTGCTCATGGTTGGCACTGTAATAGACCGATTGGTCTAATGCAAATGAATTTTTGAAAATGCCGTCGGGCCCGCATCACAAGGGAGAAAAGTTGCGCCCGGTGAATTAAACGTCTTCAATGAAGGGATGACGAGGTAAAGAGGGGGCTAAGGTGGCGGAGCAACTGGAGTTTTTCCCGGTTCAAAGTCCGTGCCGGGGAATTTGTCAGTCGGATGAACGTGGTTTCTGCCGTGGCTGTTTTCGTAGCCGCGATGAGCGTTTTCACTGGCAGAATATGAGCGATGCGCAAAAACAGGAGGTGCTGCGGCTATGCCGCCAGCGGCTACTGCGCAAATTGCGCGCAGGTAAAGCGCCCGACGCGGAAGAACCTCAGCAGCCCTCACTGTTTTAAGCACAAAAGTGCGTATACTCGATCGAAATTTTTCCATTGAGGAAGTGTTTATGGTTCAACGTATTACCCTGGCGCCTCAGGGCCCGGAATTTTCACGTTTCGTGATGGGCTACTGGCGTCTGATGGACTGGAACATGTCCCCGCGCCAGTTGGTGAGTTTTATTGAGGAGCACCTGGATCTCGGCGTGACGACCGTCGATCACGCGGATATCTATGGAGGCTATCAGTGCGAAGCAGCGTTTGGCGAAGCGCTGAAGCTGGCGCCGCATCTGCGCGAGCGCATGGAGATTGTCACCAAGTGCGGTATTGCCACCACCGCCAAGCCAGAGCATGCGCTTGGTCACTACATTACCGATCGTAACCATATCATTCATAGCGCTGAGCAGTCGCTGCGCAATCTGGCGACGGATGCGATCGATCTGCTGCTGATCCACCGCCCGGACCCGCTGATGGATGCGGACGAAGTCGCGCAGGCGTTCACCGCATTGCACCAGAGTGGCAAAGTACGTCATTTCGGCGTCTCTAACTTTACGCCTGCGCAGTTCGCGCTGCTGCAATCGCGGCTGCCCTTTACTCTGGCGACAAATCAGGTTGAGATTTCGCCGATTCACCAGCCAGCGCTGCTGGATGGCACGCTCGATCAGCTACAACAGCTGCGTATCCGTCCGATGGCCTGGTCATGCCTGGGGGGCGGTCGTTTATTTAATGACGAGGAGTTCCAGCCGCTGCGCGACGAGCTGGCGAAGGTGGCGAACGAGCTGAACGCGGGCAGCATCGAGCAGGTGGTCTATGCGTGGGTAATGCGCCTGCCGTCGCAGCCGTTGCCGATTATCGGTTCCGGCAAAATTGAGCGCGTGCGCTCGGCGATCGTTGCGCAGTCTCTCGACATGACGCGCCAGCAGTGGTTCCGCATTCGTAAAGCGGCGCTGGGTTACGACGTTCCGTAATATTCCCCTTTATAGCCCGGCTGTGCCGGGCTATCTCATCTTTACCTTATGCCGTTTGCTCGGTCAGCGTGCCGGGAGCCGGTGCCGTCTCCAGCTGCGAGAGTGAGCAATACAGTCGCCAGAGAATCGATGCCAGCTCGACTGCCGCTGGCTGGTGGTGATGGGAGAGGGTTTGGCAAATGCGCTGGAGTTCCTCAAGCGTGGCGGCTAGCGGGCGTTGCTGAACGCCGCGCTCGCTCAGGACATCACGCAATAAGCTAATGCACATATCTCGCACCTGAGATAGCGGGTCCGATCGTGATTCCCAGCCGCGCAGCTGCCACACCACGTGCGAACAGTTCAGCAGTACCACCCCCCAACGCAGCAGCCAGCGCCGCGCCGGTTCATCCTGGCTGGCGCTCAACTGGCTCACGTGATGGTACACCAGCGATTCGAACTCGTGCTCGCTGCTGGAAGGGTGGCGACTGAGTTGGTCAACAAAGTGACGGCGTAACGCACGAATATGGCGGCGACTTTTGCGCGCGTCGGACGCAGGCGTGAGCACGGCGAAAGCCAGCCATGCCAACCCTACGCCGATAATTTTCGCGAGGTTATCATTGAGAAAATCGCCAAAATTGTAGACCGGCGGGTTGGTGACGGCGATAAACGAACCCATGAAAACGATCAGCGATCCCCAGAGTCGCGCCTGTTTCGGCATTTGCAGCTTCAACAATTGCATCGTCAACAGCAGTGGGAACAGGAACAACATAAATTGCCACAGGTCGCTGATTTGCACCATCAGGCCAAATTTGACGCCGAAGCTAAAGATGGATAGCAGAATCAGCGTGCGCATCAGCAGCGTCAGCGAGCTGAACGGTGAAGGAACGTTGGAGTACAAGACGCAGCAGATGGCTGCCAGCGTGAGCGCCGCCGCGCCGGATTCCCATTGTGTGCTGATGCTTAAGGCACCCACGCTAACGAGGGCAAAGAAGGTGCGAATTCCACTCCAGGCCGCTTCGGCGTGGTCGGTGTGACGCATCAAAGCCGGAGCGGCGGGAACGGTAAATTCGCTGATTGCGGTCGCGTTTTCCAGCCGTAACAGCCAGTGGCTGGTGGTCAGATAGAGGCGACAAAAATAGCGGAGTCGGCTCCAGAATGCATGATGGCGATAGTCTTGCGGGTCGGTTGGCGCGAGCGGGGCGATGATACGTGCGACGGTGTAGGCATCGCAATCGGGTTTGGCCAGCGCCTGCAGCAGAGACTCCAGTATCGGCCGTAATTTCTGCGGGGCATTGGGCCAGTTGAGCATCAGGCGACGCAGGCTGGAAATTACACTCGTCAGACGCAACTGTTGATGGAGCAGATAGTTTAATAACTTATTCTGCCGACGCAGCCGATAGTGGCTCCAGAATGCCTGAATACGCAGCAGGTTCATGGTCAGGATCTGCGCGATGACGCTCTGATGCGCGCTACGAATGGCATCGGTCGTGACCGGTTGCCACAGCATACTGGCGTGTTCCAGTAGCCGTGCGTGCATATTTTTCAGCGCGCTGAGCAGCGTGGTACCGTCGGAGGTGCTGGGTAAAATCATCATCATCAGCCCGCCGCATAAAATACCGACGATCACTTCACAGACGCGCGCCTGGGCAATTTCCCACAGTTTTGTGGCGTCGATGACGTTTATCATCGGGAACGCGATAATGGCACAGGTATAGCCGGCGAGCTGAAAAGCGTAGGCAACGTTGTTGGTGTACATCGCGCACGCCCAGGTGCAGAGCGCGAGCCAGCCGGACATCGAAAACAGAAAGAGCCACGGGTCGGTGAGCGTGTGTCCTGCGATAATCAGCGCAGCGCCTGCTCCCAGCAAACTGCCGGCGATGCGCCCGAGGCTTTTGCTGATGACGCCACCGACGGTAGGGAAACTGACCACGGCCGCGGAGGTCATCGCCCAGTAAGGCTCATCAAGATCCAGCCAATAGGCGAAACTCAGCGCCAGGCACATGGCAATGGCGTTACGCAGCGCATAACGCCATTGCGGCGGCGTCGCTTTAAACCAGGGCAGTGACTTCCAGGTCATCGCCGGAAGGGTCATTGTCGGTCACTCGCAATGGAGACGGTGCAGGTGGTACCCGCGACCAGTACCGTGTCAGCCGGTAACGCGCCGAGTTCAATACGCACCGGTACGCGCTGGGCCAGACGCACCCAGGGGATAGTTGGTTTGATATCCGCAACCAGCTTGCCATCGGTGGCCAGACTCTGGTCATGGATCGCACGACCAATACTGGATACGTGACCCTGTAACTTTTTATCATCACTGTATAAAACGATATCCGCGCGATCGCCTTCACGAATATGACGGAGCTTCGTCTCTTCAAAATAGCCAACGACGTAGAAGGAGTGGCTATCAATCAGCGCAAAAACCGGGTGCCCGACGGCAGCATAGTTACCGACGCGTGTCGTCAGATTCGTGACCCAGCCGTCAACCGGCGCCTTGACTTCCGTTTGCGATAGCTGCCAACGCGCGTGCTCCAGTTCGGCTTTGGCGGCATCCGCATTCGCCTGCGCCACTTTTAGCGCGATATTGACGGTATCGATATCTTCGGCTGAGATGAAGTTTTGCGACAGACCGCGGCGGCGTTCAACTTCATGTTTTGCGCGCAGCAGGTCAGACTGAGCTTTCGCCACTTTCGCTTCCGCATTCATGATGGCGATTTTCCACGGCGTCGGGTCTATCTCAAACAGTACGTCGCCGGCTTTCACGTACTGGTTGTCCTTGATGTTCAGACTCAGAATACTTCCCGATACCTGCGGCGTGATATCAACCTGCTCAGCGCGGATTTTCCCGTCGCGCGTCCACGGGGATTGCATGTAGTAGTTCCACACCAGCCAGACGGCGATAATCGCCAGGGCAGCAATCAGCAGCGTTGAGAAATATTTTAATTTTTTCATTGGATGTGATCACCACAAGACCAGTAGCAGTAGCGCAAAGCAAACCGAAAGCGCGAAGAAAGAGAGATCCATTAACAGCGGGTGCCAGATATCGCCAGCGTACATCCAGTCGCGTAAAAGACGGTGCAGAATCAGCCAGAACAGGAAGCCGAGAAGGACAGCCTTAAATACAGGGGGAAAATAAATTGAAGCACCGACGACGAGGTCTTGTAGAGGCAGTCCCGGTATGTGGAGAATCAACTTCACAAGCAGAAATCCTTTGCAATTGAAGAGTTATAGCTCGATAGTGTGTCGTGTTTTGACATAAAATCACATGATTTGAAACAGTGTAATGCATAGCTCTGGTTTGCGTGCACGTGGCAATACATTTGTTTTGCTAATTTAATTACTGCACACTATTCTAAAATCAGTATAATAACTTAGCAAGCTAATTATAAGGAGATGAAATTGGAATCGCCACTAGGTTCTGATCTGGCACGGTTGGTGCGCATTTGGCGTGCTCTGATTGACCATCGCCTCAAACCTCTGGAACTCACGCAGACGCACTGGGTCACGCTGCATAATATCCATCAGCTTCCGCCCGAGCAGTCGCAAATCCAACTGGCTAAAGCGATCGGTATTGAGCAGCCGTCTCTTGTCCGAACGCTGGATCAGCTGGAAGAGAAGGGACTGATATCTCGCCAGACCTGCGCCAACGACCGTCGTGCTAAACGCATTAAGTTAACGGAGAAGGCTGAGCCGCTGATTGAAGAAATGGAGGCAGTTATCAGCCACACGCGCGGCGATATTCTGGCAGGTATCTCCGCCGAGGAGCTTGAGATGCTTATCACGCTTATTCGTAAGCTGGAGCAGAATATTATCGAACTGCAATCCCGCGATTGATATGAAAAACCCGCGAACTTCGCGGGTTTTTTTCGCTTACTCCCAGACAACAACCCGGTTTCGTCCGGCCGCTTTCGCGCGGTACATGGCTTCATCGGCGCGGCGTACACACTCTTCGACCGGCACCGACAGATCGGTGGCGGTAAACACCCCCATACTGATAGTGATTGACTCCGGCAGCTGTGCATTGCTGCTGCTATTATCATGCTGACTGATGGCCAGGCGGATACGTTCCGCAATCGTGCGAGCCACCTCCGGCGAGGTATTGACCAGCAATAGCGCAAACTCTTCGCCACCGATACGCGCCGCCACATCGTTCTGACGCACAGAGTCCTGCAGCACTCTGGCGACAAACTGAATGACTTTATCCCCCTGCAGATGGCCGTATTTATCATTTATACGCTTGAAGTGGTCCAGATCGCTGACAATAACCGACACCGGATGGCCGTTAGCGATCGTCGGCTGAAGGGCGGTAAACGAGTCATAGAAGTAGCTGCGATTAAACAGGCGCGTCAAAGGGTCGCGGATCGAGTTCTGGTATGAGTTGAGATACTTGGTGTTGGACTGACGATAAAGGGTAAACACGTCGCAGAACAGGACAAAAATCAGGAACAGGGTGGAGATGGTTTCGAACAACCGTGCCTGATACCAGCTGTAGCTGGCGGTATCCTGCCCGGACATCAGGACAAGCAGGGTAAAGATATAACAAGCGCAGAAGAATGCTCCACTGTACCAGAAAATGTTGTTTAGCTGTGTCGTAAAGATAAGTGTCATTAGCGTCATCAGCCATATTATAACTAATGCCCAGTTGACAATATTGTTCCAAATTTCGCTGTATTGGTAAGTATTATTATCAACCAGTTTGACGCTCAATAAAGAATCATGGCTGGAGTAGAACCACGATAATACCAGCATAGCAATGGCGAACCCAAACACCCCGCATAAGATAAAAATATGATTTCGTATACTGTGCATGTCACGCGATTTTACCGCGTACAGCACTACGGAAGTAATAAACAATACCGCCATAATGATATTGCGGAAGAAATAAAATATTAGCGCATCATTATAGTTAATATTATCTGATGAACCGCACAGGAACCACGTAGGATAGCTGTTTAGCGTACCCAGCATCAGCACCGCTGAGCTAGCGAAGGCGCAGGCTATCGCCATCAGATAGAGACGCCGAAGATCGCAGAAGTATTTCATCACCATGAAAACCGCAATCATGGTATGGAAAACCATCAGGAACATCGTCAGCGTGGGAAAAAGAATAGGTGCAATTGCCGGAACATGGCGAATAAAAACATTAGAAAAGTGATTGAGTAACAGAATGCCAATTAAGCAAATTGTGATATAAATCAAAAAACGCTGCAGGGGGAATTTTAAAAGCATATATGAGTCCTGTGTACGCTAAGCACTGCAAGCAACGGGGCATCCTGGCCCTATAAAATTCGAGTTTAATTGATTTCACGTAAAGAAATATTGTCCGTGCGCAAATAATAGATAGGATGAATAACTATTATATATTTGTCGTATGAATATTAATGAGGGAGGAATAAAGGCAGGAGTATGGGTACGCGCTTGTTGCAAACGCGTACCCGGAGAACATTAACGCGGAGACACAGTGACCTGTCGGCCGTTGCTCGCCATCACGACGCGCTGACCAGCAGAGAAGCGAGTATCACCCTGTTTCTGCACCACCATGATGGTGTTGCCGTCATCTTTACGAATTTCCAGTTCAACGCCCTGAGTTTTATTCATTGCACCCTGAACGCTCTGACCGGCTACGCCACCCGCGACAGCACCCGCTGCGGTGGCCAGAGAACGACCGGTACCGCCGCCAACGGTGTTACCCAGGAAGCCACCCAGTACGGCACCGCCGATAGCGCCAATCACGTTGCTGTCATCGCCACCCTGAATTTGTACCGGACGAACGTGTACGATGGTACCGTAGGTGACGTTCTGAACCTGTTTCGCTTCGGATGCAGAGTAAACATCACCTGACAAACCGCTGTTGTTGACACATCCGGCCAGGGATAAACCAATCATTGAAACAGCCAATACACGTAACATCATTATGAATCTCCAGTTCACTAAGAATTGCTCTTATGAGCATCCGTACTAAACAATTATATGGTATTTGATCGGGGCGGTCATATATTCCGCATTCATTATTAATCATAATAAACCATCCTGACTTAACCAACGATAAACGCAAGGAAAACAGCGTCACTCCTGACGTTCTCACGAAAAATGAGACCTTTATTGTTAAAAAATTTTATTGGTTAATAGCATTACGTGGCACTTTATGCTGGAGTGTTAACTTTGCATAGCTGACTAAGGACGGCGTATGAAATCCGGACGGTATATTGGCGTAATGTCAGGGACCAGCCTTGATGGTGTCGATGTGGTGCTGGCGGTCATTGATGAACATAGCGTAACGCAGCTGGCGAGTCTTTCCTGGCCGATACCCATCGCGGTGAAAGAGGCGGTGTTGGCCATATGCCAGGGGCAGCCGTTAACGCTCTCGCAGCTTGGGCAGTTGGATAACCGTCTCGGGAATCTTTTTGCGGATGCCGTTCTGGCGCTGATGTCTCAGGAGAAGCTGGCGGCGCACGATATTGTGGCGATTGGCTGCCATGGGCAAACCGTGTGGCATGAGCCGACTGGCGATGCGCCACATACTATGCAAATTGGCGATAACAACGTCATTGCCGCGCGAACCGGCGTCAGCGTGGTGGGCGATTTTCGTCGTCGCGATATGGCGCTGGGTGGGCAGGGGGCGCCGCTGGTGCCAGCGTTCCACCAGGCGCTACTGGCACATGTCAGCGAAAGGCGCATGATTTTGAATATTGGCGGGATCGCCAATCTCTCCCTTCTGATTCCTGGCCAGCCGGTGCGCGGCTTTGACACCGGGCCGGGGAATATGCTGATGGATGCCTGGATTTGGCGCAGTCTTGGCAAACCGTATGACAAAGACGCACAGTGGGCCAACGAGGGAAAAGTGATTTTACCTTTGTTACAGGACATGCTGAGCGATCCTTATTTTGCCGCTCCGGCACCGAAAAGCACCGGTCGCGAGTACTTCAACTATGGCTGGCTGGCGCGGTTTCTGGCGCGTTATCCTGGGCTGCGACCTCAGGATGTGCAGGCCACCCTGACCGAACTCACGGCGGTGACTATCAGCGAGCAGGTTCTGCTCAGCGGCGGCTGTGAGCGCCTTCTGGTCTGTGGTGGGGGGAGCCGTAACCCGCTGGTGATGGCTCGTCTTGCGGGCTTGTTGGCCGGTACCGAGGTCGCGACGACCGATGAATACGGTATTAGCGGTGACGATATGGAAGCGCTGGCTTTTGCGTGGTTGGCGTGGCGTACGGTCGCGGGTCTACCGGGGAATCTCCCGTCGGTCACCGGCGCATCGCAAGCGACGGTACTTGGGGCGATTTTTCCCGCAAACCCGCAGAAGAATAAGAGTTAACTGACATCTTCTTTTACACTGGGCCGATAGACTTAAGCAAAATGGGAGTGGGACAATCACTCCTTGACCAGGAATGTCTAAAGGCTCAGAAAATATGAAAAAATTGCTTATTGTTGCCCTCCCTTTGATGCTCTCCGGCTGTAGCGCCTACAACCAATTTATGGAGCGGATGCAAACTGACACGCTGGAATACCAGTGCGATGAAAAACCGTTGACGGTGCATCTCAATAACCCGCGCCAGCAGGTGAGCTTCATTTATGACAACCAGCAGCTCAATCTGGCGCAGGGCGTCTCGGCTTCCGGTGCACGCTATACCGACGGTATTTATGTCTTTTGGTCGAAAGGCAACGAGGCGACCGTCTACAAACGTGACCGTATCGTGCTGAATAACTGTCAGTTACAAAATCCCAAACGTTGAGATTTTCAGGCGAGCGGCGCACAATAACGTCACCCAATGATGACTAGTCCAAACGCCATGTCTGACAACGACGAACTACAGCAAATTGCGCATCTGCGCCGAGAGTACACCCGTGGCGGCCTGCGTCGCCACGACCTTCCTGCTGAACCTCTGCCGCTTTTTGAGCGCTGGCTCTCTCAGGCCTGCGAGGCAAAGTTAGCCGATCCGACGGCCATGGTGGTGGCGACGGTTGATGAAAATGGTCAGCCGTATCAGCGAATCGTTTTGCTGAAGCACTACGACGAAAAAGGGCTGGTGTTTTACACCAACCTGGGGAGCCGCAAAGCGCACCAACTGGAGAAGAATCCGCGTATTAGCCTGCTGTTTCCGTGGCATATGCTGGAGCGTCAGGTGATGGTGATTGGCAAGGCGGAACCCCTGTCGACACTTGAAGTGGTAAAGTATTTCCACAGCCGCCCGCGCGACAGTCAGATTGGCGCCTGGGTTTCCAAACAGTCCAGCCGCATTTCTGCGCGCGGGATCCTCGAAAGCAAATTCCTTGAGCTGAAGCAGAAATTCCAGCAGGGCGAAGTGCCTTTGCCGAGTTTCTGGGGCGGTTTCCGCGTATCCATTGAGCAGATGGAGTTCTGGCAGGGCGGTGAACATCGTCTTCACGACCGTTTTTTATACCAACGTGAAGAAGGCGCGTGGAAAATCGACCGACTGGCGCCGTAAACCCCCAAATTTGTTGTTTTAAGCGCTAGCGCTGAGGGCGTCAGCGCTTTATTCTATAGAGCTTTCGCGTCTGGCGAAAAGTCGTGTACCGGCATAGGTGCAGTCGTATATACATGGAGAATTTGATGGCAAGCAGTAACTTGATTAAACAACTGCAAGAGCGGGGGCTAGTTGCCCAGGTAACGGACGAGGTAGCGTTAGCAGAGCGACTGGCGCAAGGCCCGATCGCGCTCTATTGTGGCTTCGATCCTACCGCTGACAGCTTGCATTTGGGGCATCTTGTTCCATTGTTATGCCTCAAACGCTTCCAGCAGGCGGGCCATAAGCCTGTTGCGCTGGTGGGCGGCGCCACCGGTCTGATTGGCGACCCGAGCTTTAAAGCCGCCGAGCGTAAGCTGAACACCGAAGACACCGTGCAGGAGTGGGTAGATAAAATTCGCAAACAGGTTGCACCGTTCCTCGATTTCGACTGCGGCGACAACTCCGCAATTGCCGCGAACAACTATGATTGGTTTGGCGGCATGAACGTACTGACCTTCCTGCGCGACATCGGCAAGCACTTCTCCGTTAATCAGATGATTAACAAAGAAGCCGTGAAGCAGCGTTTGAATCGTGACGACCAGGGTATTTCCTTTACCGAGTTCTCCTACAACCTGCTGCAGGGCTATGACTTTGCCTGCCTGAATAAACTGCACGGCGTGGCGCTGCAGATCGGCGGTTCCGACCAGTGGGGTAACATCACCTCCGGTATCGACCTGACCCGTCGTCTGCATCAGAATCAGGTGTTTGGCCTCACCGTTCCGCTGATCACTAAAGCGGATGGCACCAAGTTCGGCAAGACCGAAGGCGGCGCAGTCTGGCTGGATCCGAAGAAAACCAGCCCGTACAAATTCTATCAGTTCTGGATCAACACCGCGGATGCTGACGTTTACCGCTTCCTGAAGTTCTTCACCTTCATGGACATTGAAGAGATCAATGCGCTGGAAGAAGAAGACAAAAACAGCGGCAAAGCCCCACGTGCCCAGTATGTACTGGCCGAGCAGGTCACCCGTCTGGTTCACGGCGAAGAAGGCCTGGTGGCGGCAAAACGCATCACCGAGAGCCTGTTCAGCGGTTCTCTGAGCGCGTTGAGCGAAGCTGACTTCGAGCAGCTGGCGCAGGACGGCGTACCGATGGTTGAGATGGAAAAAGGCGCCGACCTGATGCAGGCGCTGGTAGACTCTGAGCTTCAGCCGTCTCGTGGGCAGGCGCGTAAGACCATTGCCTCCAATGCGGTCACCATCAACGGTGAGAAACAGGCTGACCCGGAATATTTCTTCAAAGACAGCGATATTCTGTTCGGGCGTTACACCTTGTTACGTCGCGGTAAGAAGAATTACTGTTTGATCTGCTGGAAGTAATTTTCAGAAACAGGGGGGCGTGGGAAACTACGCCCCCTTCTTTTTATGTCGTCTGAGTAGAACCAATGAACAACATCCTCGCCATTCAATCCCACGTTGTTTTCGGGCATGCCGGCAACAGCGCCGCGGAATTTCCTATGCGTCGCCTCGGTGCCAACGTCTGGCCGCTGAATACCGTGCAGTTTTCCAATCACACCCAATATGGTCAATGGACGGGCTGTGTGATGCCGCCTGCGCATCTGACGGAGATTGTGCAGGGCATTGCGGCTATCGATCAGCTTAAGCGCTGTGACGCGGTGCTGAGCGGCTATCTTGGCTCTGCGGAGCAGGGCGAGCATATCCTCGGCATTGTGCGTCAGGTCAAAGCGGCGAACCCGCAGGCGAAATATTTCTGCGATCCGGTAATGGGCCATCCGGAAAAAGGCTGCATCGTGGCGCCCGGCGTGGCGGAGTTCCACAAACGCTATGCGCTGCCGGCTAGCGATATTATCGCGCCGAACCTGGTTGAGCTGGAGATCCTCTCAGGCCACGAAGTCCAAAACGTGAGTGAAGCCGTCAGCGCGGCTCGCGAGCTGATTGCCCTGGGGCCGGAGATTGTACTGGTTAAACATCTGGCGCGCGCAGGCTACAGCTCCGATCGTTTTGAGATGCTGCTGGTGACCGCCGATGCCGCATGGCACATCAGTCGTCCGCTCATTGATTTTGGCTCTCGCCATCCGGTTGGCGTTGGCGACGTCACCAGCGGGCTGTTGCTGGTTAAGCTCTTACAGGGGGCAACGCTGCGCGATGCACTTGAGCATGTGACGGCGGCGGTGTATGAGATTATGCTGACGACTAAAACGATGGGTGAGTACGAGCTGCAGGTCGTTGCGGCACAGGACCTGATTGCGAAGCCAGAGCACTGCTTTAGCGCCACGCAACTGTAACCTGGCGCATTTTGTCGGGCTACGTTCGCATATCTGCACGCGCAATGTAGCCCGGACGAGGCGAAATTAACTGCCGGGGACGATTATTTCAACCCTTCCGCCGCCAGCGCCGCGGCAACTGCCGGACGCGCCGCAACGCGAGCCATATAGTCCGCAATATTCTGATACCCCGCCATATCCATCTTCACGGCGAACGCCCAGCGCAGTACGGTAAACAGGTAAGCATCGGCAATGGTAAAGCGAGAACCGCTAATCCACTGTGCGCCAGCCAGCGACTCATCAATATAGGCCAGCTTTTTGTCCAACAGCGCACGAACCGTCGGTTTGTAGTCTTCCGGCGTATCCGGGCGGAACAGAGGGGTAAAGCCTTTGTGTAGCTCGGTGGCGATGAAGTTCAGCCACTCCAGCGTCTTGTAGCGGTTAATGCTGCCGACCGGCGCCAGCAGTTGACGGTCCGCGACGCTATCGGCGAGATACTGCATGATCGCCACGCCTTCAGTCAGCAGGGTATTGTCGTCCAACAGCAGGGCGGGAACCTGGCCTTTCGGGTTGACCTTCAGGAAATCGTCACCGTTTTCCATACGTTTGTGCATCAGATCGACGCCGATCAGCGTGAAATCCTTTCCGCTTTCCCGCAGCGTGATGTGCGATGCGAGGGAACAGGCGCCGGGTTTGTAGAACAATTTCATGGGTAACTCCTTCAGACTATGATTATTTTTGTTGTCCGTTGGCAGAAGGGCGGCCAATGGATATGAAAGTATGTTAGTGCCTGCGCAGATAAAAAAAAAGCCGCTAACATACGTCAGCGGCCCAAAATTATTCGTTTCCCGATGACATTATGCGGAAGCGACTTTACCGTCAGCAGCAGGCTTTGAGTCGTCCTGAGTCATACGGTTCAGTTTCGGTGCCGTCAGCAGCATCAGCACGGCGATAACGGCAGTGACAACGCCAATCTGCAGGAACACGCGGCCATACACTTCCAGAGACATCACCGGGTCGGTTACGTTTTCCGGCACCGCCATCATGCCAGCGACATAGCCGCCGATGATGTTTGCGCCTGCGGTAGTCAGGAACCAGCTACCCATGATGAAGCCCATCAGACGCTGCGGAACCAGCTGTGCAACCATTGCCAGACCCAGACCAGAGATCATCAGTTCGCCGATGCTCTGCAGGCCGTAGCTGATGATCAGCCAGTTAACGGAAACGATACCTGCGTCGGTGGCGAATTTCGCGCCCAGCGGCAGAATCAGGAACGCACCGGAGCACAGCACCATACCAATCGCGAATTTGGTCGGCATCGGCAGGGTGTCGCCCATTTTGTTGTAGATAGCGGCCAGAATCGGGCTACCAATGATGATCCAGAACGGGTTCAGCGCCTGATACTGTTCCGGTTCGAACGCGATACCCAGAATAGAGTGTTCAACGTTACGAATCGCGAAGAAGTTCAGTGAGGTCGGCATCTGGCTGTACAGCACGAAGAAGATGATCGCTTCGAGCATCAGGATAAAGGCCACAATCATCTTACGACGCGGCGCACCGGTCATGGAGAAGGTTTCTTTACCGAAGATAATGATGATGCCCAGTGCGATAACGCCCAGAACCATACGTGCGATGCCCTGGTTGTGCAGCAGCCAGGTCGCGATAGCGATCAGGATAACGACACCAACGATGGTCAGCAGCAGATTGCGGTAGTTAGTCGGCTCGAAGTCAGGTTTGGAACCGTACTGTTTAACCCAACGCTGGCAGAAGGCGAAGTTCACAACGGTGATCAGCATACCGACGACGCTCAGCGCGAACGCGGTGCTCCAGCCGTACTTAGCTGCCAGCCATGGCGTTGCCAGCATAGAGAAGAACGAACCGATGTTGACGGACATGTAGTACATCGTAAATGCACCGTCCAGACGCGGGTCGTCTTTGGCATAGCAGGTAGAGAGCAGGGAGGATGGGTTGGCTTTGAACAGGCCGTTACCCACGGCAATCGCCGCCATGCCCATATAAACGATACCGGCGTCGTGGCCTGACCATGCGACTAAAGCATAGCCGATGGCGAGAACGACGGCGCCCAGCATGATAACGCGTTTTGTCCCCAGCACTTTATCGCCCAGCCAGCCGCCGATAGCAACCAGACCGTAAACCAGAGCACTGAAGGAAGAGAACAGAGTAATGGAGTCCGCTTCGGACATACCCAGCTGTTTCACCAGGTAAACGGCCATGATGCCCTGAAGGCCGTAGAAACCAAAACGCTCCCACAACTCGATAGAGAAGATGAGATAGAACGCTTTAGGTTGTTTGAAGGCGTTTAAGCTAACGCTTTCCGTTGGTTTTTTGTTTGCAGTAGACACATATACCTCTTATTTACATCCCATTTCATGGGGGGTGTACTGGGCGGAGATGCTCTTTTTGGCACCCGCCTTATAGTTATTCTGGAGGGAAACGGCAAGTAATGTTCACTATCCTGCGCCTTCAGACAAGGCTTTTGCAATACTCTGTTACAAATAAAAAGTCTGGTACAATCAACCGTCTTTGCAAATGTTATTTAGCGTTAAATTTCACTGTTTAAAAATTGATGGTTTATTCTTCTGATAAAGTAGGGCGAAACGCGTAACGTAACCATATCTTCTGCTGATGGCGCTTAAAAGTAGTGATATAGGCTAGATTCTGAAAAATTGCTGGATGATCATCTTGTGCTCTGTAAGTGAGGCATTGCGATGATGGCGTCGTTTTCTACGTAAAGAAACATAAATGCAACATTATGTTGCCCGGATGTTTTCGTCAGCGTTTGTATAGAAATTTTCGCTCGCGATGACGTATTTAACCTGCCAAAGCGTTATATAAGCGCTAAAAGTGCCAAATACTGAATAATTATATGGGATTAAACGCTGCTTGAGTGAGGAGAGGCAGGCGTGGCGTTGACTTGCCACGCAGCCAGACATGAATTAAAGCTCGGTTTTCTCTTTATATTCACAGAGATCTTCGATGAGACAGGAACCACAGCGCGGCTTGCGGGCGATGCAGGTGTAGCGACCATGCAATATCAGCCAGTGATGGCAGTCAACCTTGAACTCGGCGGGAACCACCTTCAGTAGCTTATCTTCAACTTGCTCAACGTTTTTACCCGGCGCGAAGTTAGTGCGGTTGCAGACGCGGAAAATATGCGTGTCGACGGCGATGGTCGGCCAGCCGAAGGCGGTGTTGAGCACCACGTTGGCCGTTTTACGTCCTACCCCGGGCAGCGCTTCCAGCGCCGCCCGGTCTTCCGGAACCTCTCCGCCGTGCAGTTCAAGCAACATTCGGCAGGTTTTAATCACGTTTTCTGCCTTGCTGTTAAACAGACCGATGGTTTTGATGTACTCCTTCACACCGTCTACGCCGAGATCCAGCATCGCCTGCGGCGTGTTGGCGACGGGGTATAGCTTAGCTGTCGCTTTGTTAACGCTGACGTCGGTGGCCTGCGCTGAAAGCAGCACTGCAATCAGCAGTTCAAAAGGTGAGGTGAAATTCAGTTCTGTGGTCGGATGCGGGTTGTTGTCCCGTAGGCGACTCAAAATTTCCAGCCGTTTTGCTTTATTCATCAGGCTTTCTCTGCGGTATCAACGTCTGCGTTTGCTGCGCCAACGGCCTGCGCGCGGCGTTGTTTTGTCCGTTCGTCAATCAGGTATTTGATAGCCAGCAGCATGCCAAGGCCGATAAAGGCGCCAGGCGGCAGCATCGCCAGCAGGAAGGGGGTATCGGTGTGGAACACTTCAATACGCAATACCTTAGCCCAACTACCAAGCAGGCCGTCAGCGCCGTCAAAGAGGGTGCCATTGCCCAGCAGTTCGCGGATTGAACCCAGCACGAACATCGTGCAGGTGGCCCCCATACCAATAGCAAAACCGTCCAGCGCCGACAGCGCCGGGCCTTTTTTGGCGGCAAAGGCTTCCGCACGCCCAACCACGATACAGTTAGTGACGATCAATGGGATGAAGATACCGAGAGACTGATACAGGCCGAAGGCGTAGGCGTTGATCAGCATCTGTACGGCGCTCACCACCGACGCGATAATCATCACGTAGATAGGGATACGAATTTCTGCTGGCGTCCAGCGGCGCAGGCTGGAGATGGCCAGGTTGGTCAGTGTCAGCACCAGCGTGGTTGCCAGGCCCAGTCCCAAAGCGTTGGTGGCGGTAGAGGTGACCGCCAGGAGTGGGCACATGCCCAGCAGCTGAACCAGCGCGGAGTTGTTTTTCCAGAGCCCCTGGACAATAACCTCTTTAACCTCGCTCATGATTTACTCTCCACAGGCTTGCAGTTGCGACAGTTGATTCGGCAGCGTTTGAGCATACAATCCGGCGCGTTTCACCGCATTGACCACCGCGCGGGGGGTAATCGTCGCACCGGTAAACTGATCAAATTGCCCACCGTCTTTTTTTACCGCCCATTGGCTGTCGTCCGGGCCAGCGATTTTCTTCCCGCTGAAGAAGGTAATCCAGTCGAAGAGGCGGAGTTCAATTTTGTCCCCCAGCCCCGGGGTTTCATGATGCTCGGTGACGCGCGTGCCCAGCACGGTGCCGCTGAAGTCGGCGCCGACCAGCAGTTGAATCGCCCCGGAATAACCGTCTGGAGCGGTGGCTTCAATGACTGCGGCCACCGGTTTATCGTCCTTGCGGGCAATATAGATTTTGTGTGTGCCTTTCCCCAGTTCTGGGGCATCGACGACAAAGCAGCTCTTTAGCAGCGAATTATTATAGCTGTCAGCGGGAATGACCTGCTGGAACAGCGCATTTTGCTGCTTCTCTGCCTGCTCATCAATGGTGTGCTTGGTTAACTGGTTGATCGCTGCGGTGAGCCCGGTAGAACCTGCAGCGAATAGCGCCAGCGTGACACCGTGTTTACGCATGGTTTTTAACATCGTTATCCTCAGCGGTGTCCGTAAACGCGCGGGCGCGTGTAGTAGTCGATCAGCGGTACCGTAATGTTAGCCAGCAGCACGGCAAAGGCGACGCCGTCCGGATAGCCGCCGAAGCTGCGAATCAGCCACACCAGCAGGCCCGCCAGCGCACCAAAGATCAGACGTCCACGATTGGTCGTCGAAGCGGTCACCGGGTCGGTCAGAATGAAAAAGGCGCCTAGCATGGTCGCACCCGACAGCAGATGTATCTGTGGTGAAGCAAGGTCGTCCGGATGAAGCAGCCAGCCGAGCGTTGCGCAGACCGCCAGACTCAGCAGAAAACTCACCGGGATATGCCAGCGAATCGCTTTCTGCCATAGCAGGAACAGGCCGCCAGCAAGGTAGGCGAGGTTCACCCACTGCCAGCCCACGCCAGCCAGCGCGCCGTGATAAATGGCTGCGTTCAGAATCTCTTCTACCGACTGGCCGGCATGACGAGAGGTTTTGAAGGTATCCAATGGTGTTGCCTGGCTGATGCCATCAATACCCAACTTCAGGGCATTCATATCCTGACCCGAGACGGTGTGACCGGTAAAGATCATCTGCACCGCGTCCATAAAACCCGGCGTCGCGGCAGCAACGCCGTGCGGCGGCAGCCAGGAGGTCATCTGAACCGGGAAGGAGATCAGCAGAACCACGTAGCCAATCATCGCGGGGTTAAACGGGTTCTGTCCCAGTCCACCATACAGCTGTTTAGCAATAATGACGGCGAAGGCCGTGCCCAGGACAACCATCCACCAAGGTGCGAAAGGGGGAATACTGATGGCCAGCAGTAAGCCGGTCAGCAGCGCCGAGTTATCCGCAAGCGTTCGGGGAATATTTTGTTTGCGCAGGCGCAGGACCAGCGCTTCGGCAAGCCAGGCGGTCACAATCGCCAGGATGAGCTGAATAAAGGTTCCCCAGCCGAAAAACCAGCTCTGCACCAGAATACCGGGCAGGGCGGCGACGATCACCAGCATCATAATGCGCGATGTCTGGCGATGGTTGTGGGTGTAAGGGGAACTTGCGATCTTGAAAACCATTTAATCCTCGTTAACGGCCTGAGCGGCTTTCCTGGCTTGAACACGGGCAATAGCAGCAGCAACGGCGGCTTTGCGGGGATCGTCGTTGGCGGCGGGTTCGCTAACAGCGCTGTGCGCCGCTTTACGCGCTTTGGCACGGGCGACAGCGGCCTCAACCGCGGCTTTACGCGGGTCAACGGTGTCGCTCTCGCTGACAACCGGTACCGTGTCCACTGACTGCTTTGCTTTTCGTGCTTTGGCGCGCGTGATGGCAGCTTCAACCGCGGCTTTACGCGGGTCAACGGTGTCGCTCTCGCTGACAACCGGCACGGTGTCCGCTGATTGTGCCGCTTTGCGCGCTTTGGCGCGCGCGATGGCAGCTTCAACCGCGGCTTTACGCGGGTCAACGGTGTCGCTCTCGCTGACAACCGGTACGGTGTCCGCTGACTGCGCCGCTTTTCGTGCTTTGGCACGGGCGATGGCTGCTTCAACCGCCGCTTTACGCGGGTCGCTGCTGGCCTCTGTCACATCGACTTCTGGCTGCGTTTCAGCTTTACGGGCTTTTGCTCGTGCAATCGCCGCCTCGACGGCGGCTTTGCGTGGATCGATGACATCATTAGCGCTTTGACGTTTCTCCGCCTGCGCTGCGCGAGCCTGCGCTTTACGCGCTTCGCGCCCGGCAGTAACAGCGCTGTTATCCGGCAGTGAGCCGGATTGAATGACAATCGGCTGCGTTGCCTGCTGCTGTTTTTCACGCACTCGCGCCAGGGCGGCATGAATAGCGTCCTGGTCCCTGACGGTCGGCTGCACGGCCGCTTTTTTATGGCGTTCTTCGTGGGCGACTTTCTCACGTTCAAGTCGCTGTTGGCGCGCTTCGAAACGGGCTTTCGCTTCGGCGGCGCGCTGTTCTTCCTGGCGGATGGCGTTGATTTCCGCCTTTTCCTGACGGAAATACTGCACCAGCGGAATACTGCTCGGACACACCCATGCGCAGGCGCCGCACTCGATGCAGTCTGACAGATTATGGGCGGTGGCCTTATCGTGCTGCTGACCTTTGCTGAACCAGTAAAGCTGCTGCGGCAGGAGGTCCGCCGGGCAGGCGTCAGCACAGGCACTACAGCGGATACAACCTTTTTCCTCTTCGGGTTCGCCCATTTCCGCAGCCGACGGGGCCAGCAGACAGTTGGTGATTTTCACCACCGGAACGTCGAGCCAGGGCAGAGTAAAGCCCATCAGCGGGCCGCCCATAATCACCATCTGATCGCTGGTCGGGCAGAATCCCGCGTGGCTCAGCAGGTGTTTGACCGGCGTACCGAGACGCGCCCAGACGTTGCCCGGCAGCGAAACCGATTCGCCGGTCAGCGTTACCACGCGTTCGGTCAGCGGCTCGCCGTCGATCACTGCACGCTTCACCGCGTAGGCCGTCCCGACGTTTTGCATCAGGATGCCAATATCGGAAGAACGTCCACCGTGCGGCACCTGCTTACCGGTCAAAATCTGCGTCAGCTGTTTCGCGCCGCCGGAGGGGTATTTGGTTGGAATGACGCGCAAACTTATGCCGTGGCAGCCTGCAAGCACTGCGCGCATCATTGAGATAGCCTGCGGCTTGTTATCTTCGATGCCAATCAGCACCTGCTGCGGCTGCAAAATGTGCGCCAGAATCTGGATACCTTCGACGATCTGCGCAGCGCAGTCCTGCATCAGGCGATCGTCAGCCGTAATGTACGGCTCGCATTCGGCGGCGTTGATGATTAACGTCTCAATCTTATCGCCACCACCACGCAGTTTAGTACCGGTCGGGAAGCCCGCGCCGCCTAAACCAGCCACGCCAAACTGGTGAATACGTTCAATCAACGCTTCGCGGCTGTGATTTTTGTAATCATGCCAGCCGTCGCGGGTTATCCACCGGTCTTCACCGTCGGCATCAATGATGACGCTCATTTCCGGCAGCGCAGAAGGATGCGCCGTCGCATGTGGTTCAATGGCGACAACCGTACCTGAGGTTGGCGCATGAACGGGCAGCATCCGACCCCAACCGCGGGTCAGCGGCTGGCCGCGCAGGACGCGATCGCCAGGCTGAACGCACAGTTCGCCTTCGGCGCCGATATGCTGCTTCAGAGGGATCACAAAACGCTGGGCAAGCGGTATCTGGCGCAGTGGTGTGCCGTTAGATTGCGTTTTCATCTCTGGCGGGTGAATGCCCCCGTCGAAATCCCAGATCTTGTCTTTTCTGAAGGCGGAGAATAGCTTAAGCATGGTGTTCCACAGGAATAATTCGTACCGGGATCGTGTGCAGGTCCCATTTCCAGCTTTCGGTGGTCGTTTCTACCGGGCGTAATTCAATACACTGAGTGGGGCACGGGGCGACACACAAATTGCAGCCGGTACACAGGTCGCTCACCACGGTGTGCATGGCGCGCGTGGCACCAATGATGGCATCCACCGGGCAGGCCTGAATGCACTTGGTGCAGCCGATACAGTTATTTTCATCAATAACCGCCAGCATACGCACCGGCTCTGCCACAGCTTCACCGCCGCCGATAGGCTGCGGGTCGACGTTCAGTAGCTCGGCGATTTTCAACATGACGGCTTCACCGCCAGGCGCGCAGCAGTTAATTTTCTCCCCGTTACTCACCGCCTCAGCATACGGACGGCAGCCCGGGTAGCCGCATTGGCCACACTGGCTTTGCGGCAGCAGTTCATCAATTTTTTCGACTACCGGGTCGTCCTCAACGGCAAAACGGCGTGAGGCGTAACCGAGAATGACGCCAAAAATCAGCCCTAACAGGCTGATTGCAGCGACAGCAATCCAGAAGGTCATCATTACAACTTCACCAACCCACTAAAGCCCATAAAGGCCAACGACATTAAACCGGCGGTAATTAACGCGATGGCGTTACCGCGGAAAGGGGCGGGCACGTCGGAAACGACCAGGCGCTCGCGAATGGAAGCGAAGAGCACCATCACCAGCGAGAAGCCTACGGCGGCGGAGAAACCGTACAGCGCCGATTGCAGAAAATTGTGGCCGAGGTTGATGTTCAGCAACGCGACGCCGAGCACCGCGCAGTTGGTGGTGATCAGCGGCAGGAAAATACCCAGCAGACGATACAGCGCCGGGCTGGTTTTACGTACCACCATTTCTGTGAACTGGACGACCACAGCAATGACCAGAATAAAGGCCAGCGTGCGCAGGTAGACTAAATCCAGCGGGATGAGGATCCAGGTGTCGATAAGCCAGGCGCAAATAGATGCCAGCGTCATCACGAAGGTTGTCGCCAGCCCCATTCCCATAGCGGTTTCCAGTTTTTTGGAAACGCCCATAAACGGGCACAGCCCAAGGAACTTCACCAGGACGAAGTTATTTACCAGAACTGTACCGATAAAGAGCAATAAATAGTCAGTCATCATTCGACCTGTAACAAAAAAAGCCACCTATTATCTGACAAAGTGCCTCAAGCGACAACAGGTTAACTGTGGGGTTATTACGCGCGGGTAAAGGTGCGTTTAACCCGTTGAGAACGCTTGAGATAAGGCACAATCAGCGCGGCTGCCAGCAGGGGCAGCAGAAGCTGACGCACGGCCAGATCGTCGGAGATAGGTGAAAACGCAAAAGCTTTGACCGCCAGCAATACGCCAATCATCAGCCAGATAATGTAGTGTTTTGGCACGTTGCGACGACGTTTGAAGAAAGCAATAGTCAGCCACAGCGTGTAATACCACATGGCAATAAACGACAGAAATGACAGACCAAGAAATAGGGTATTGCTACCGCCCATCTCTTTGACCAGCGCCAGAGTATGAGGATTAAGCAGGACGTAACCAAATTTCACCAGCGTGACGGTGATGCTTAAAAGCTGAACAAGCAGCCAGGCTAATGGGCCAAGTAGCCATCCGCCAATACGTTCTGCAGAATTATCTGACATTGTGTCTCCTGAAAATCAGCGCCAGTCATGAGAAGGGAAATACAGGTCGAGGAGTATAAGCAACTGGCGCTGAGGAAAAAACTATTATTGCACAAAACGCCAAACGTTCTTGGGAACCTGTCCAACATCGTACAAACGACCGCCAGAAACCAGCTCAGCACGGCGATGGTCGGCCGCGCGATACATATTGATAAGCTCTTCTGTGTTGGTCAGCGAATAGTTCAGGTGGTCGTAGAGTTTTTCAAGATTGTCCAGCGAACTCACTTTGCGGAACTTTAATAAATAATCCAGAACGGTCATTTGAGGGCATCCATTATAATGTTAAAGCTCACCGTACACCGTTTTCTTCCGGGCAAAAGGGCGAAAACGAGACGGTTAATGCGGCATTTATAGCCAATGTGTTTATTGACATCCGTTTTAATAGAGAGTTCAGCGTATGCCGCTCAACCTCAGTGGGATATTGCGGATTATTTGGCTAATAAGAATGAATTACAATGACAGAAAATGTGCTTATTGATTTCACCCCAAAAAAGAGGGCGTTTTTAAGCAGTCAGGGCGTCGGTTGACGCCCTGAAAGGGAGGGGTTAGCGGTTTTCGCCGCGGCTGGCAATCACGTCTTTGTACCAGAAGAAACTTTTTTTACGTTTACGCGCCAGGTTCTGCTTATGGTCGACGTAAACAAAGCCATACTGCTTTTTGTAGCCGTTGAGCCAGCTTAGCAAATCGATAAATGACCACGGGTAATATCCGCGTACATCGGCACCGAGTTCAATTGCTTTTTCCAGCGCATCAATGTGTACGCGCAGGAAGTCGATCCGCGGATCATCAACCACTTCTCCATCGATAATCGGGTCAACCGCGCCTAGGCCGTTTTCAGTGATATAGATAGGAATATCGCCGTAGCGTTCTTTGATCATCATGATGCCATCGGTCAGCCCCTGCGGCCAGATTTCCCAGCCCCATTCGGTATAGACGCTTTCCGGATTGCGCACGAAGTAGAACAGCCCCTCGACGCCCTGTTCGCCGCTGACTTTTTCTTTGGGCGGCTGGGCGGAAACGGTCTCACGGCGATAGTAGTTGAGACCAATAAAGTCACAGCGGTTGTTACGCAGCAGTTCGTCATCGCCCGGCGCGAAGCGCGGTACGCCCCATAGCGCCTGCGACTGTGCCAGCAGTTCATCCGGATAGCGGCCTTTCAACACCGGGTCGTAGAGCCAGTGGGTATGAATGGCGTCCGCCAGCTCGGTTGCGGCAATATCTTCCGCGCTATTGGTCAGCGGCGAGTGCGGCTGAAGCACGTTCACAAAGCCAATTTCACCTTTTATCTCCATGCCGCGGAAGGCTTTCACGGCCATGGCGTGGGCGATAAAAACGTGGTGACAGGCCTGAATGGCGCGCGCCGGGTTACGCACTGACGGCGGATGGCTGCCGGTGATATAGCCGTGGCCAATAAACACGATGGTTTCGTTAAAGGTGGCCCATTTCTTCACCCGCGAGCCAAAGCGTGAATAACACAGGCGGGCATACTCTTCAAACGCCTCCGCAGTGGAACGCGCTTCCCAGCCGCCTTCATCCTGAAGCGCCTGAGGCAGGTCCCAGTGGTAGAGGGTAATCATCGGCTCAATATTATGCGCCAGCAGCGCGTCAATCAGATCGCTATAGAACTTCACGCCCGCTTCGTTAATTTTGCCGCGGCCTTCCGGCAACAGGCGGGGCCAGGAGATGGAAAAACGGTAGCTCTGCAGACCCATTTCGGCCATCAGTTCAACGTCTTCTTTGACCCGATGGTAGTGGTCGACGGCAACGTCGCCGTTGGTTCCCTGGTAGGTGGCCCCGGGTTGATGAGAGAAAATATCCCAGATAGACGGGCCTTTGCCGTCTTCGTTATATGCACCTTCAACCTGGTACGCTGCAGTAGCGGCACCCCAGAGAAAATTTTGGGGAAAAGCAGACATGTAACACTCCTTATCTGTGTGATAAGGGGAGTGTAAAGTGAGGGCTTATGATGTGCAACCGGTTTCAGAAACCGGTTGCACGGATGCGATCCGAATCACTTTTTTAACGTGTCGAAATTACTTTTTTTGCAGTGATGCGGTGGTCGTGGGTTCCGGCGACTTATAGTCGTCGATGTGATGCGCGACAAACAGCAGGAGAACGGAAAAACCCAGAATAACCCAACCAATCAGTTCAACAATACGAGACAATACGGAATTCATGAAATTTATCTAACAATCCATTGATAAAATAATGCCAGAGCAAGATCTTAGCGCGCTCGCACCACAACGCAAGTTTTCAGCGGAATCGATTCTACGGATGCTTAATATTTCAACAATCGACCGTTTGCCTGGCCATAATGTTATTAAACTGTTGTACGGCATCATCAGATGAGGTCAAATAAGAAATCGATTACAAAATTAGTTGAATCCCGTTTCTTCAGAAGTGAGGCTGCAATATGAGTGACCCAATCCGCGTAGGGCTGGTGGGCTATGGCTACGCCAGTAAGACATTTCATGCGCCGCTGATCGGCGCCACGCCAGGTATGGAACTGGCGATTGTCTCCAGCAGTGACGCCGCTAAGGTGCATGCCGACTGGCCAGCGGTCAGCGTGGTGTCCGACCCCCAGGCGCTGTTTAACGATCCGAGTATTGATCTGATTGTCATTCCTACGCCTAACGATACCCATTACCCGCTGGCTAAAGCTGCGCTGGAAGCAGGGAAGAACGTGGTGGTCGATAAACCCTTTACCGTGACACTGTCACAGGCACGCGAGCTGGGCACGCTGGCAAAACAGCAGGGCAAACTGCTTTCGGTATTCCACAACCGTCGCTGGGACAGCGACTTCCTGACGGTTAAGGCGCTGATTAATGAAGGCAAATTAGGCGACATCACCCATTTCGAATCACACTTCGACCGCTATCGGCCGCAGGTACGCGCCCGCTGGCGTGAACAGGCTGGGCTGGGTAGCGGCATCTGGTACGATTTAGGCCCGCATTTACTGGACCAGGCGGTCAACCTGTTTGGCTTACCGCAAAGCCTGTATGTCGATCTCGGCCAGCTGCGTCCGGGCGCGCAGGCGACGGATTACTTCCATGCGGTGCTGACCTATCCGCAGCGTCGCGTCGTGCTCCACTCCACGCTGCTGGCGGCTGCAGAAACGGCACGCTATATCGTCCATGGTACCCAGGCCAGCTATGTGAAATTTGGTCTCGACCCGCAGGAAGATCGCCTGAAAAACGGCGAACGCTTGCCACAAGCCGACTGGGGCTATGATATGCGCGACGGCATTCTGACCACGGTTGAAGGCGAAGAGCGGGTAGAAGAGAGCTGGCTGACACTGCCGGGCAATTACCCTGCATATTACGCTGCCATTCGCGATGCGCTGAACGGTATTGGCGACAACCCGGTCCCCGCAGGTCAGGCCATTCAGATTATGGAGTTGATCGAACTGGGCATTGAATCCGCAAAGCATCGCGCCGCGCTGACGCTGGTATAAAGAGGCAGGAAAATCCCGGTAGCGAAAGCTACCGGGATGGCTTTTATCCGCGTTGTACGCGGGCGATTAGCGCCTGCTTTTCGCTAGCCGACAGGAAGGCCATTTCCAGACCGTTAATCTGCGCCTGGCGAATCTGCGCCGCAGTTAATCCCGCTGCAGGGGCGGCGATGTGATATTCGTGTTGAATATCGATCCCCTGTACGGCCGGGTCGTCGGTATTCAGGCTCGCCAGCACGCCGTGCTCCAGGAAGGTTTTCAGCGGGTGCTGCGCCAGCGATGCGACGGTACTGGTCTGAATATTGGAGGTCAGGCAGGATTCGATGCCGATGCGTTTCTCTGCAAGGAAATCCATCAACGCAGGATCTTCAACCGCTTTGACGCCGTGACCAATACGCTCCGCGCCAAGCTCACGAATGGCCTGCCAGATACTTTCCGGGCCGGCAGCTTCACCGGCATGGACTGTGATGTGCCAACCGGCATCACGGGCACGAGTGAAGTGGTCGAGGAACAGAGTGCCCGGGAAGCCGAGCTCGTCACCGGCCAGATCGAGTGCGGTAATACCATCGCGGTGTGCCAGCAACGCGTTCAGCTCTTCTTCACAGGCCGCTTCGCCGAAGGTGCGGCTCATGATGCCAATCAGACGCGCTTCAACGTTAAAGGCTTTGCAACCTTCTTTTACGCCGGCAATCACCGCTTCGACCACGCCGTCTACCGGCAAGTGGTGGGTCATCGCCATATAACGCGGAGAAAAACGTAGCTCAACGTAGTGCAGGCCATTGCGCGCCGCATCTTCTACGTTCTCATAAGCAACGCGACGGCAAGCTTCTAAGGACGCCAGCACCTTAACCCCCCAGTCAAGCTTGCTGAGGAAGCTCACGAGATCCGGTTCATTGCTGGTGACCTGCACGTGTGGCAGTAAGGTTTCCAGCGTAGAGGCAGGCAGCGACAGATTAAACTGGCGGCCGAGATCGAGGATGGTTTGGGCGCGAATATTACCGTCAAGGTGGCGGTGAACGTCAGTTAAAGGCAGGTTGGTATCGATCATGGCAGCACCCTTATTTTAGTTAAAGTGCAAAACATTATACCATAGGGCTATAACCGATTAAAAGTATCGAAAAAACTCATGTAACAGGGTATTTGCGAAATAATAAGGGTATTTACCTGGTTTATTGTGTCGTCTGATGATTGGCAAACCTCTCGAACGGTAATGCCCTGCAGCTCTTTTATTTAGTAATGAGTTTTGCCACATTCGGCCGGTTGCGATATTTATCTTCCCATGGCATCCCATAGCCCACCAGCAGATCGTCATTTTCCATTTCATAGGCATAGTACAATTTTGCCGGAATACTGACGCGGCCCGGTTTGACAAACAGGACGGCCACGGCCACGGAGGCGGGGTGAAAATTGTTCTGGAGTAACTCAACCAGGCGCTTCATAGTGCCCCCGGACTCAATGGCATCATCAATAAGAATGACGTGACGGTTCGCAATCGCAATATTCTGGTGATAAACAATTGAGGAGTTATTGTGGCGTTCGCCGGGCGTGTGCGGGCAGGAGATATAATCCATATTAATGTCGAAATTGAGTTGCCTGGTCAGATCCGCCGTGTAGAGGATCCCGCCGGGCACCACGGTAATCACGACGGCATCGGTATAATCTTGATTGAGTCGCGCAGCAACGTTGCGCACACCTTCGGCAATTGCCGCTTCGCAGAGAATAATGTCGCCAATAGCGTGAGTGTTCATCGTTGCTTCCATTTTAGTTGGTTGAAATACGGTAACAGGGCTGAATTAACCCAACTTAATTACTTCGCCGCGAATAATTCCGGCAATTAAATCTCTGGCATCACGGGATGACGGCAGGCCGTGATGCTGCCCACCGTGGTATTGCGTTAGCCAGTAGGTCAACATGCCCAGCGTCAGGCGAATGGCGCGTTTGGGAATGTAGACCACGGCGGCAACGACCGTGGTTAAACACTCAGTAACAATGGACTGAATGGCAATCTTTTCAGTGGCGGCCTGCGCTAACAATGCGGCATAGAGTGATTTCAGCTCACCCTTGCGAGATTCGTAGTAATACTGGATAAACAGGTCTTCAGCCTGGGCGATCTTCTGTTTGTTAAACCACGCTCGGGTTTGACGTGCCAGATGCTTAACCGCGTGGCTGAGGTTTTGCGGTAGCCCTCGTAATAAACGATCGTTACTAATATCCGGGGTTGATTGCATAGTGACAACCTTTTCGCCAGTGACAGGACATTGACAGCAGCATCAGGAATGCACGATCATGCTTCTTGTTGCTCGTTATAATGAATAAAGGAGTTATTTTGCTCGATTATGCAGCTTTTCCCGATCAACGGCAAGCACTGATTCGCCAAATTCTGGCGGAGAAAGGCAGGGTAGTTTGCGTGGAGCTTGCCGCGCAGTTAGGTGTGTCAGAACACACCATTCGCCGTGATTTACATGGGCTTAGCAAGGAAGGTATCTGTAAAAAGGTCTATGGCGGAGCCGTGGCAACGCTGCCTGAGGCGGGAAATTACGTTGAGCGGAAAACAACCAAGGTGGACACAAAGAGCATAATCGCGCAGAAATGTGCGCAACTCGTCAGGCCCAACGGATGCCTATTTATTGACTCCGGGACAACCAATCTGGCGATGGCCGAAGCGCTGCCGGCAACCGTCGAGCTGACGGTCGTGACCAACTCGCCGGAAATCGCCACTGCGCTGCTTAAAAAGCCGCTGTGTGAAGTGATTATGCTGGGCGGCGGCGTGCAGCGCGCCTCCGGCGGCTGCGTTGGCGCTCCGGCGCTGGCACAGCTGAAGGGCATTCTTTTCGATCAGGGCTTTATCGGCGGCTGTGCTATGGCCCCCGAGTCGGGCCTGACCGGCTTCGACTACGCGGATTGTGAATTTAAAAAAGCGGTTATTCAGCAGTGCAGCGAGATTATTGTCGGCTTAACGTCCAACAAAATTCCTGCCGTCGCGCGCTATATCGTCGCTGAAAGCCACCAGATTGATATTCTGGTGGTTGAGGAGAGCGTGAGTAAACAATATGCCGACGCTTTCCGGGAATATGATATTCAAATACACGCCGTTTAGCGTGCTATGGCGGCGCTTCACCAAAGCAACAGCTTTAACCACACGCCGACAGCGCGATAATTCGACGCTCTTTTTTCCATTTTAATTTAAGAATATCTGTAAGTTAGCCGATATTAATCGGTGGACGATTTTTATTTTATTAATGGAGCAGCGGAAGAATATGCAGCTGGTGCACGGTATTGAACAGATTAAATTGAATATTGCCGAGCTTGAACGGGGGCGTGGCTCCACCGGTGCGGTGTTAGAAGAGTACCGGCTGCTGATTCAACGCGGAACCTGTTTCATGTTGTACCGCTCCGCAAAAGGCGTAGCTTTTGCACCGTCACGCTTTATTGGCTATGTCGGCAGTACGCTTGTTAGCCATAGAGAGAATGCGATGCGCGATGGTCGTGTAACCAACAAGGCCATCAACACCATTCTTGGGCAGAATCCAACGCCCAACGCGCTGTTGGACAAATATTACCGTGAGTTTTGCGTTGCAAATGGAATTGCGCCCTCGAAAAAGGGGACGTTTGGTGTTGAGAGAAAATATTGGTTGTCGCCTGACTTCGTTGACCTGAAAACGTTGTTGGAAGATATGGCCATGCGTGACGTTCAAACCACAGCGGATATCGCCGAGACGCAGCGCGAACAGGTGGTTCTGGCAAGAATCGGTCAGGGGAATTTCCGTGCGGGTTTGATTAATTTATGGTAAGGATGCAGCGTATCATGCTGCGATTTTATCCCGGCATTGCGTGCTTCTCATATTAAACCCTGGTCAGTGTCCTCTAATGATGAGCGGTTGGACATGTACAATGGCCTGCTTCTTACCCCCAACCTGGACATCTTATTTGATAAGGGATTGATTTCATTTAAAGATGATGGCGGCATATTAATCTCGCCACGCTTACCGGAAACGGCCCGTATTGCATTAGGATGCGATGAGTCGATGGGCATCAAACCCAAAGCCGAGAACATTCCTTATCTCGCCTGGCATCGCGATAATCTGTTTATCTGTCGGGATGAGTCATTATGATTATGCAAACCCGCTTTTTGCGGTTTTCATTCTGTTTGATGGCAAGGATGATCCTCAATAATCCGTAACAAAGGATACCTTGTCAGCCACCGCTTCTCCGCAACCCGCTGCCAGAAAATCGCGCGTTTTTCATGCTCAAAGCGCGGCGTTGGGCGTAGCCTTAGCTCAAACAGGTCCTCAAGCCCATAGGGCGCTATCGTCTCCAGACGATGGTTATCCGTGAGCCTTACGGCTACCGCCGTTGCGGTCTCAGGCCAGAAATGTAGCGCATCCTCCGTTGAGCGATAGGGAATGTCACCGTTGCGCCGGTGCATTCGTGCCTGGTTTTTAACCGACCAGTTAAAGACGGGGCTAAGCCGCTTCAGGGTTGCTTCAAGCTCGCGATCCTGCGCTTCAGAGCATTGCGAATCATCAAACCAGACCACATCCACGTCTGCAGGCACAGGAGACCGGGGGTGTTTATGTCGATATGACCAAACGGCGTCGCGCACAAAACCGGCGCCAATCCAGCCGTCGGGGAGATGAAGATGACGAAGGACGATTAGCGCCTCCATCCTCAGCGCGTCGTTCAGAAGTAGGGCGTGCAGCGTTGGCAAATAGTTCATGGGTCGGCGTTTTCTCGATTAGGTGCGGGTTCCATATTACGCGGAAAGCAGTAAGGAGAAAGCAGACTTTTCGCCGTGCATCAGCCGCGATATCACGCGTTTAGTAGGTCAATGTCACCACCACCGTGTCGGTATAAACACCCGCTGACGGCCATTGCTGCGCCGGTACGTGGCCATAGACGACCATCTGCTGCGGCTGCCCGCCGCTGGCGTACTGCTTTTGCGGGCTGCCTGGTGTCCATTGCGCGGTATGGGCAGCGTCCTGGTAGAGATCGTAGCGGAGGCATTCTCCGTTATGACAGAGCTGGCGCTGGCTACCGTCCGGGTGTAAACCCTCACCGATGCTTAACGCGTAGCTGGTGCCGGTAGGGCACTGGATAGCGATGCTGGCCGTCGCGTCCGCCTGAAGCTGGCTGCCCTGAACCGGGCTTTTATTGCCGAAGGCCATATCATCGACGTTGACTATCTCGCAGCCGTTTTTGACGGTGGCGGTGGCGCTGATTTGATCGGTCACGGAGGTGCCGGAAAGCCCGCTGCATGAAGGCAGCGCCTGCATTGATGAGGCCGACGTGTAGCTTATCTGTACGCTGGTGGCGTAATCATAATAATCGCCCGCGCTGACGTTGTTTTGCCCGGCATTTATTTTACCAATCAACGGGATGTCGTGCTCGACGTTGCCTTGTCCGGCCGCCAGCTCAAGGTCAATCTGCGCATAGACATCCCCGTTCTGGCTGAGCGGATGGTGAAGATCGTAAATCGAATACAGCGAAAAATAGAGCGGCGTGGTTGAGGGTTCATTCTGGCTCATCGGGATTGGGTCGTTGGCCATCAGTTTCAGGCAGGCGCGGACAAATTCGCTATGGTTGTCGTAGTTATTGCAGGTAAAGGGGAGTTTAGTGCTGGTAGCGCTACTTTGACCGGGCGTGACGGTGCCAAAGCTTAACCCTGCCGGGCTGCCGTTCCAGCAGTTTGCCGCGCGGGCGTCCGGACTCAGTGTGAACATCAGCGTGAAAAGCAGGGCCGCTAGCCCCAAAAGGCGATTTATTGACATCGTGCGTTGAGCGTCTCCAGTGAGCGAGTTGAGGTAAATTTTTGCGGCAGCGTTACGCGACAGGAGGATGATCCCCACCGCACCTTGAGGCTGCCGCCCGCGGAGGGATCTTCAAGATAGATTTTGCCGTCGTAGCCGGTAATGGTCTGTTGTGTCCCCCGTGCTGGCGCCTCACCGCGTTTATTTTCTACGTTAACCTGGGCGGAAAAGGGCACGCTTTTTCCGTTGGCCATTTTCACCGTCAGCAGCACTGCCCGGGTTTTATAGATGCTGAACCGGGCGAGCGCGCCGCGGCCGGTTTGGGGGATCACCACCTCTTCGGTGTAAGGCGCGCGATAGTCTTCTTCCAGACCTAACGCATCAATATCAATCCGATTTTCCTGATAAGGATTGAGGTTATTGAGGAACAACCTGCCGTTTTTATCCGTATGGCCCACCGGTCGATGCTCGAGATACACCGGCACGTTCGGCACATTGGCCGTGTCGACGATGGCAAACGCGCTGCCCAGCATACGCGTGGCGTAAAGGTTACCTGAGAACAGGCCTAACGCGCCGGAAAGCGAACCGTACAGCGCGTTATCGCTTGTCTGTCGATTCATCCCGAGAGCCATATCGCTCCAGCGGGTACGGCGTTGCAGGCTGGCATGCATATTGCTGCTCTTCCCATTCTGCGCCGACAGGTTCCAGCCCCAGCCTGGTTTGTTCGAATCCAGCGAGCGCGACAGGCTGGCCTGCACGGCGTTACCGTCTTTATCGTGACTATTCTGCAACGACAGATAATCTTTGCGGTTATTCAATGGCATGCTGAAATTCAGGTACACCGTGGTATTGCGCTCGTCGCCCAGATCTTCAGTAATGCTCGAGGAGAGATTCACCTGATGGGGCAGACTTTTCGACCACGACAGCCCGATATACTGCGAGGATGAATCGCAGTAATTTTGCCTCACCCAGCTCACGCCGAGGGTTCCTGGAGCATCCAGGGTGATGCTGGCGAATGCGGAATCTTCACGGGTGGTAAGATGGTTATCCGCAATAGATGAAATATCGCGAAAGCCGCTGTCCGCCTGTGAATGGTTAAAAGAGAGATTGAGTCGACGGTTATTCCACTGCCAGCCTGCGCCCCATTGGTGACCGCCATCCTGACGATACTGGCCGCTTGCCGCGTTGGCGTGAATGATGCCCAGCTCTGGCGACAGCAGATAATCCCAGCCTAGCCCCTGATAGTGCAGCGCTGTACTCTGTTCGGTATGGGCTTCCAGCGTGGTTTTGTTACTCAGGCCGTAGCGCCAGTCGCCAACGCCAACCAACTGGTTGTCGTAGCCAAAGGAGCGTTCCGTGTAATCCTCTCTTACCCAACCTGCGCTAATCCCCCAGGTCGTCAGTCCCGCCGAAAGCAGCTGCGTGGCGCCATACAGATCCAGGTTAACCACCCGCTGCTGGCCATTGATGTCGGTGATCACCACCTGGGCCCCCTCATTGCCGGTAAAAATGGGCGCCGTGTTGAGGGTGAACTGGCCGGGGTCGACCTTTTGCGAGGAGGTTTTTATGCCGCGCACGTACAGATCGACGGTGGATGGCAGCGTGACGCTGTCGGTCAGAATATCCTGCGATGAGGTGCTGAAATTAGGCTGTGTGGCATAGTTATGGGCCAGGCTCACGCCGCCAAAGCGAACGCTATGCGTCCAGCTTTGTGTCGAAGTAAAACTATCGCCGAGCGTCATGGAAAACAGCTTATCCACGTTCTGATAATTCCAGTTGCTCATCAGTCGCCGGGTGCCGTTTTGCGCGTTATTGGACCCGGTGGAATCCTGGGTATTCATCGACGTAGAGAAAAAGCCCGGACCAAGACCAAAGGTACGAAACTCGCTGGATAGCGAAGCATCCTGTTCGCCGTTTTCGTGGCTGGTGAACACGTTATAGTTCAGCGCCAGGCCGCGCACCTGCGGAGAAAGCTGGTCGGCATGAATCAGGTGTGAACCGTTGTCGTTGGTCAGCAGACTGTCGCGGCCAAGCCAGTCCTGGCTGGCGACGATATTGATGCTTTGGTTCAGGTTATCGAACGTGACGTTCAGCCCGTCCTGCGAGCTGAAATCGACGTAGCCTTTCTCCAGGGGCAGCGAGGCGGTTTTGATGTCCAGTTTGCGGGCATCACTGACGGCAATAAACAGTTTATTATCAATACTTTTGGCCTTCACGAAGCCTTTAATCGGCTGTCCGTTAATGACGGCGGTCAGATAGAGTGTCTCAGCGGCCGCGGCATGCGCGTGAAAACAGACCAGAAACCAGATTGGCAGCGTTTTAAGGTGTAAGGTTAAAGGTCTGTTTTTGCTCATTATCATTTAAATTCAGTGACAAGGATGACGCGCTGCTGATTCCATTAGGTAAAGGCCATTCCTTTTCACTGTGGGGCAATACGTACCCCAGTAGCCCCTGGCTCATCACCTGGCGTTTGCCGCCGGAGAGCAGGGTGAGATTGCCGAGCTTAATATGCTGCGCGCCGTTATTACGTACCCTAAGCATGACCGGGTGAGCCGAGCGGTCGAGGCTAAAAACGAGGTCCTGCGGATTGGGCGGTTGTGCGTTGCAATTAACGAATACCGGAATGGAGTAGCGCAGTAAAAAGCGCACGCCATCTTTGGGCGCCATATTACTGGCGCCCGGGAGTTCATCCACTACCAACCGGTAGGCGCGTTCGTCGCCGCCGGTAAGTGGCGCTGGAACAATCACCCGGATCAGCTGCTGGCGGCCCGCGGGGATATTGGTCATCGGCGGGCTGACCGCAAGATCCCCGGTCTCGCGGAGCATTTCTTCGTTATTTTGCTGATGCCAGGCATAGGCGCGAATTTGTGCGCCAATCGCCGCGCTGCCGGTGTTCTTCACGTAAACGGCCTGCGCGGTTTCACCCGCGCAAAAGCCGATGTTAACCGGATAAACCTGAAGCGTAGCCGCCGCTGAAGGCAGGGCCAGCAGGGTACCGGAGGCCGCGATCGCCGCCGCAATCAGTAAATGCTTCATCGGTTTCACCCTTAGTGAGGTTACGGTTAGTAAGCGACGGTCAGCGTGACGGTATGGCATAGTTACCCGCCGGAGCCTGAGCAAGGGCGTCGGCGGTAACTCGACCATAAATGGGGATAACCGGCGAGCGGGTTTATCAGGCCATCGATCAACTGGGTTTCGTGCGTAACCGCCAGGCCGTCTCGCTACGCGGTGGGCAGACGGGGGTGATTGGTCTGATCGTTGGCGACCTGTCATCACCTTTTTACGCCGAACTGACGGCGGGGATGACGGCTGCGCTGGAATCACAGGGCAAAATGGTTTTTTTAACCCAGGGTGGCAAACGTGGGGAGCAGATGCTGCAACGCTTTGAAGCCCTGGTTTCGCAGGGCGTTGATGGCGTGGTGATTGCGGGGTCGGTGGATCAGGCATCGGAGCTGCGGGCTAAAGCGGCAGAAACCGCCACGCCGCTGGTGTTTGCCTCGCGTGCGAGCTACCTCGATGAGGTGGATATCATTCGTCCGGACAATATGCAGGCCGCGCAGCTGGTGACCGAACATCTGATTCGTCGCGGCCATCAGCGTATTGCCTGGCTCGGCGGGCAAAGTTCATCACTCACGCGAGCAGAGCGGGTGGGCGGTTATTGCGCCACGCTTATCAAGTACGGTCTGCCGTTTCACAGCGATTGGGTGCTTGAGTGCGAGTCCAGCCAGAAACAGGCGGCGGAAGCCATTACCGCGCTGTTGCGGCACAATCCGACCATCTCAGCGGTGCTGTGTTACAACAGCGTGATTGCCATGGGCGCCTGGTTCGGTCTGATGCGCGCGGGTAAACAAAGTGGTGAAGACAGCGTTGAGAGCTACTTTGAACAGCGCGTGGCGCTGGCGGCGTTTGCCGACGTACCGGAGACGGCGCTGGATGACGTCCCCTTGACCTGGGTGACGACGCCTGCGCGGGAAATGGGCCACAGCGTGGCCGAACGGATTTTACAACGTATTGATACCGGTCAGGGGGCGGCGAGAAATCTGATTATGCCGCCGCGGCTGGTGGCGCGGAAATAATAAAAAGCCCCTCGTTGAGGGGCTTTCGTTGCTGTAGCCGAAGTCGGTTACGGCGCGGGTGCTGCGGCCGGTTCTTCCGGATCGGCCAGCGTCGGAATACCGAACATACCGACGAACTCATCCAGCGGCATTTTCTGCCCGTTCAGCGTCACCTGACCATTGGCGTACTGCAGGCTGCTGGTGATCGCATCGTCCTGCGTGGTGGTCAGGCGGAACATCTGGCCCATTGCCGCTAGCCCCTGAACCTGCTGTTTGGCAAGCTTCGCTGCTTCATCCTGCTGATAGCCTTCCAGCTGTGCAACCTGGGTCATCAGTTCAGTGGCCATCCCGGTCGGGATGTTGAGTTTGGCATCGAGCGATTTCACGCCACGATCGACCTGCTGTGCCAGCGTCTGTGCTTCACCGGTTGCCTGAGCAGGATCTTTCAGCGCCAGTGACAGGTTCAGAGAACTTTCGCCTTTGGCATTTTTCCAGCTAAGCGGTGACAGTGTCACAACAGGGTCGCCTTTCAGCAAAATCGGCAGCGAGCTGAACAGGGCGTCCACGGCTTGCTGCTGGTACAGTTCAGGATTTTGCGCCAGATCCGGTCGCGCCATCAGCGCCTGGGTCTTCGCCTGGTACTGCTGGCTGAACTGATGCATTGCGACGCCGTCGATACCGTCGACTTTTAGCGTCAATTGCCCGCTACCGAAATCTTTATTTTGTAGCTTCAGACTGTTGAGAGAGTAGTCCAGCTGGCTGTTGATTTTTTTGCCATCGGCGGTCAGCTCAGATTTGCCGGCGATGCGCATGCCGTTCAGTTCGGCCAGATCTTTTCCTTCCACACCAATAGCCAGGCGCTCAACGCTCAACGTCTGGTCGCCGATGCGTTCATCAAAGGTGGTCAGTTTGCTGGAACCGTCGGTTTCCAGATTGTTGAAAGTGAACTGCACTTTCTGACCGTATTCGTTAACCGCGTTCACCTGGCCGCTTTTGGCTCCGCCGGTCAGCGACACCAGACTGCCCTGGTTGTCGGCGGAAAGCGTGAATTCACCGCCGCTAAAGGTCACCTTGTCGGTTTCTTTTTCGTAATCCAGCGGTTTGAGTGAAATAGCCGATGAGGTATCGCCGTTGTAGCTGATGCGGGTGTTGATATCAAACGGTGACTGACCTTTGGCAATATCAAACAGCGGCTTGGTGACGTCGTTATTGACCAGCACCGTGTTGACTGACGCCATGGCGGGCACCAGATTGAACGATTTCAGCGAAGCCAGCGGGAAGGGACCGTGGCTGACGTTTTCATCCAGCAAGACACTCTGGCCCGGTTTCAGCCATGAGTTTTCGGCACCGGCCAGCGGTTTGACGACCATTTTCAGCTGACTGCTGAAGACGCCGCGCTGGTAATCCTGGTAGCTCAGCTCCAGGCCCGCTTCTGGTGCGGTTAGCTTCAGCTGGGCATTCGCCTGCGCAACCATTTCGGCAATACGTGATTCAAGCTGTTTACCTGTGTACCAGGAGCCCGCTGTCCAGATAACCCCTAAAGCGACAATGACACCTGCAGCAACCCGCGTTTTTTTCATCATATTTGTCCATAAAAATGAAACCAGGCGGGAAGGCCGCCTGGTTAAGTCATAAGGCTATACCAAAGAGTAGCAAGCCTGTCCGCAAACTTCAGTATTTACTTTAACTTATTATATACGCGCGCTAAACGACCGCTGCCGCTCACCTGAATAGGTGACTCATTGGCCGCGACAAAGGCAGATTCACCCGGTTGCAGCACCAGACGCCGATCGTTTTTACTCAGTACCGACTCACCTTCCAGGCAGAAGACAATCGCTGCGCCGTCCTGTGCGAGGTGGGTTTGCTCGGCGGAGACATCGTGTAGAGAGAACGCGAAATCATCGACCGGAATCGGAAAATCGAGCTCGCCGCCATGCTGAGTCGGTTGGGTTAACAGCGTGTTCGCCGGTTTCGCGGTGAATTTGACGTTGGCAACCAGTTCCGGAATATCAATGTACTTCGGCGTCAGGCCCGCGCGCAGGACGTTATCGGAGTTAGCCATCACCTCCAGACCGGTACCGCGCAGGTAGGCGTGCGGTGTTTCTGCGAACAGGAACATCGCATCGCCCGGGTTGAGCTTCACGATGTTCAGCAGCAGCGGGGAGAAGAGGCCGCTGTCGTCCGGATAGAACTCGGCAATCAGGCGAATAGCATCCCAGGCGTCGCCCTGCTGCGTTTCCAGCGCGGTGCGCAGCACGCGCAGGGCGCGGTTTTTTTCTTCGCCCTGCATATTCAGCAGACCCGCGAAGAGGGCGCTGAGGCGCTTGCTGGTCGGTTCGGCGATAAACTGGCCGATAATCGGGTTGGCGTCAGCCACTGGCGCAAGCAGCGCGGCGATGTCGGCAAACTCGCGGAAGGCGTTCATTGCCAGGAACGGCGTCAGGGCAAAAACCAGCTCCGGCTTGTGATTCGGATCTTTGTAGTTACGTTCGGCCGCATCCAGCGGGATACCGGCGGCGTTTTCTTTGGCAAAACCGACTTCGGCGGCCATTTTGCTCGGATGCACCTGAATAGAGAGCGGCTGAGCGGCACACAGTACCTTAAACAAGTAGGGAAGCTCGCCAAAACGTGCGGCGACTTTTTCGCCCAGTAGCGCGGTTTTGTCGGCATCAATCACATCACGTAATGAATGTACGCTTCCTTTGCTATCCGTTATCTTTGAGCTGCTCTTGGGGTGCGCGCCCATCCACAGCTCCGCCATTGGCAGACCGTCAGGATTGGTCATTCCATAGAGTTCCGTTAACGCAGTTTTGCTGCCCCAGGCATAGTTTTGCACTGAGTTGATGAGTTTTTGCATTATCAAGCCCTGTTTCAATGTGGATTCTTTGCGACGTATTAAAGCAAAAAAATGCGCTCTCGTATGCTCAAGAAATAAAAAGTCGTACTAGTCTCAGTTTTTGTTAAAAAATTGTGTACGATAGGGTAACTCGCTTTTAACCTGGGCAAATGGAAAGACTGCCCTTCACCACATCATCAAAGCTGTAAGTGAGAGCACAATGTCGAATAAACCTTTTTATTATCAGGATCCTTTTCCGTTAAAAAAGGACGAAACCGAATATTATCTGTTGAGTAACGACTACGTTTCCGTCGCAGAATTTGAAGGGCAGGAAGTCCTCAAAGTTGCCCCGCAAGCGCTGACGCTTCTCGCCAAACACGCCTTCCATGACGCCTCCTTTATGCTCCGCTCTGCGCATCAGCAGCAGGTGGCCGATATCCTGAACGACCCGGAAGCCAGCGAAAACGACAAGTACGTGGCGCTGCAGTTCCTGCGTAACTCTGATATCGCGGCCAAAGGCATTCTGCCAACCTGTCAGGATACCGGCACCGCGATCATCATGGGAAAAAAGGGTCAGCGCGTGTGGACCGGTGGTGGTGATGAAGCGGCGCTGGCGCGCGGCGTCTACGATACCTTCATCGAAGACAACCTGCGCTACTCGCAGAACGCCCCGCTGGATATGTACAAAGAGGTGAACACCGGCACCAACCTGCCGGCGCAGATCGATCTCTACAGCGTGGATGGCGACGAATACAAATTCCTGTGCATCGCGAAAGGCGGCGGCTCGGCGAACAAGACCTATCTCTACCAGGAAACCAAAGCGCTGATCACCCCGGCGAAGCTGAAAAACTATCTGGTTGAGAAGATGCGTACGCTGGGCACCGCAGCCTGTCCGCCGTATCACATTGCCTTTGTCATCGGCGGCACGTCGGCTGAAGCGACGCTGAAAACCGTCAAGCTGGCCTCGACCAAATACTATGATGGTCTGCCGACTGAAGGTAACGAACACGGCCAGGCGTTTCGCGATGTGCAGCTCGAAAAAGAGCTGCTGGAAGAAGCCCAGAACCTGGGCCTTGGCGCACAGTTCGGCGGAAAATACTTCGCCCATGACGTTCGCGTGATCCGCCTGCCGCGTCACGGCGCTTCTTGTCCGGTAGGGATGGGCGTCTCCTGCTCGGCTGACCGTAATATCAAGGCCAAAATTAACCGCCACGGTATCTGGATTGAGAAGCTGGAAAACAATCCGGGCAAGTATATTCCGGAATCGCTGCGTAAAGCCGGTGAAGGCGAAGCGGTGAAGGTGGATCTCAACCGTCCGATGAAGGAGATCCTGAAACAACTTTCCCAGTATCCGGTTTCAACGCGCTTGTCGCTCAGCGGCACGATTATCGTGGGGCGCGATATTGCGCACGCCAAGCTGAAAGAGCGTATGGACAAAGGCGAAGGTCTGCCGCAGTACATTAAAGATCACCCGATCTACTACGCGGGCCCGGCAAAGACGCCGGAAGGCTACGCTTCTGGTTCTCTCGGCCCAACCACGGCAGGGCGTATGGACTCCTACGTTGACCAGCTGCAGTCTGAAGGCGGTAGTATGATCATGCTGGCAAAAGGCAACCGCAGCCAGCAGGTGACCGATGCCTGCCATAAGCACGGCGGTTTCTATCTTGGCAGCATTGGCGGCCCGGCGGCGGTGCTGGCGCAAAGCAGCATCAAGAGCCTGGAGTGCGTGGAGTATCCTGAACTGGGAATGGAGGCTATCTGGAAAATCGAAGTGGAAGATTTCCCGGCGTTTATCCTCGTGGACGACAAAGGGAACGACTTCTTCCAACAGATTCAGGCGTCACAGTGCGCCCGCTGCGTGAAGTAATCTTTTAACCGCCCTTCGGGGCGGTTTTTATTTGTACCATAATCATCTTAGCCTGCTTGAGCAATGTCACTTCACAATCACTTTGAATTCAAGGAGAAAGTAATGACAACGTCACGCCGCGAAAGCGATTCTATGGGGCCGATTGAGGTGCCAGCCGACAAACTGTGGGGCGCGCAAACCCAGCGTTCCCTCGGGCATTTTCGTATCTCCACCGAGAAAATGCCGCTTTCGTTGATTTATGCCCTGGCGCTGACCAAGCGCGCGGCGGCTAAGGTGAACCAGGATTTAGGTCTGCTGAAAGCCGACAAAGCTGGCGCTATTATTGCCGCGGCGGATGAGGTGCTGAACAACCAGCATCCGGATGAGTTCCCGCTGGCTATCTGGCAGACCGGTTCGGGCACGCAGAGCAACATGAACATGAATGAAGTGCTGGCAAATCGCGCCAGCGAGCTGCTGGGCGGCGAGCGCGGCATGTCGCGATTGGTACACCCGAATGACGATGTGAACAAAAGCCAAAGCTCCAATGACGTGTTCCCCACGGCGATGCACGTGGCGGCGGTGATTGCGCTGCGCGAACATCTGCTGCCGCAGCTGGCGGTGTTGCAGGCCACGCTACGCGAAAAATCTGAGCGTTTTCGCGATATTGTCAAAATTGGTCGTACGCATCTGCAGGATGCCACACCGCTCACGCTGGGGCAGGAGTTCTCCGGCTGGGTGGCAATGCTGGAACATAATCGCCGCCACCTGGAACAGAGTCTGCCGCACGTGAGCGAGCTGGCGCTGGGCGGTACGGCGGTGGGGACCGGCCTGAATACGCATCCAGAGTACGCGGTGCGGGTGGCGCAGGAGCTCGCGGCGCTGACTAACCAACCGTTTGTCACCGCACCAAACAAGTTTGAAGCGCTGGCCACCTGCGATGCCCTGGTGCATGCGCACGGCGCGTTAAAAGGGCTGGCGGCCTCGCTGATGAAAATCGCCAACGACGTACGCTGGCTCGCTTCCGGCCCGCGCTGCGGTATTGGTGAACTGTCGATACCGGAAAACGAACCGGGGTCATCCATTATGCCGGGGAAAGTGAATCCGACTCAGTGTGAAGCGATGACCATGCTCTGCTGTCAGGTGATGGGCAACGATGTGGCGGTCAACATGGGGGGAGCCTCGGGTAACTTTGAGCTGAACGTTTACCGGCCGATGATTATTCATAACGTGTTGCAGTCGATTCGCCTGCTGGCGGACGGCATGGAAAGCTTTAACGAGCACTGCGCGGTGGGCATTGAACCTAACCGCGAACGTATCGACCAGCTGCTTAACGAATCGCTGATGCTGGTGACGGCACTTAACACGCATATTGGCTACGATAAGGCGGCTGAAATTGCTAAAAAAGCGCATAAAGAGGGGCTGACGTTGAAAAACGCGGCGCTGGCGTTAGGTTATCTCAGCGCCGAAGAGTTCGACCGTTGGGTTCGTCCGCAGGAGATGGTCGGCAGTCTGACGGCTAAGGCTTAATCCGTCGCCAGCCAGAGGTGTAGCCGGGGGATAATCAACCGTAGCGGCTGCGCCTCTGGTTTATGGCGATACTGCACGTTATCGGCGTCATAGTTCAGTAGCTCGCCCAGGTCAGGGACGCTGACGCCATTGCGACCCGAAATCACGGCAATCAGCGGGCTGGGACAGGCGTACTGCACCTGCTTTTGTTCGCCTGCATACCAGACGCGAGCAATCGGCTGCACCTTCACCGGCCGTTTAATTTTCAGCCGGGCCTTTTGCGGCAGGGCGGCGATATCCTGATACTCGCGTTCCAGACGTGCTTGCCACTGTTCGCGGGTCCACGGCGGCACGGCGCGCGGCGACTTCAGGCTTTTCTCCAGCTGTGCCAGCACCTCATCGCGCGTCAGATTCTTGATGATATGTTTATTCGCCCAGCCAAAACGAAGGGTACTGGGATCGGAGAGCAGCGCAAGCGAGCGGTAGGCATTGAGCGTAATCAGCCCGGGAATGTAGCGATGTACCCATTCGAAGCGCGCCACGGGCGGTAGGCCAGAATCAACGGTGATAATTTTCTCCAGCTCAGCCTTCAGGCCGTTAATCTGTTGTACTCGGGCGCTTATCGCCTCGTGTTGCTCGCTGCCGGCCTGCAGGCAGATGGCGCCCGGCAGGCGCACTGCCGCTTTACTGCTGCGGTTTTCTGACTGCTGCTGGATAAACAGATGGCTAAAATGCTGGAGCGCCATGGCAAACGCTGTCTGCCCCAGATGCTGTTGTACCTGAATCTGCGAGAGCGGCGCGTGTTCAGACTCTTTACGGACCTCAGGCAGCACAAAAATGCGCGCTGTCAGCAGACGGCATGCCGACAGCTCGTTACGCAGTTCGGCAAGGTTGCGCTCAAGCTGGCGAAAAGTATCGGTGAGTCGTTCAACGAGATCGTAGCGGGTCACGGCGAGTGTCCTGGTTAATTAGTTACAACATACTTTATATTAATGACTCTATACCAGGATGCAACACCGTGCAAACCCCGGTCAGCTAGCCGCGGGCAGGGAGATGTGGTGGTAGATCGGCCACTGTAGGCTAAAGCGCGCGCCGCCAAGGGGACTGCTGTCGCAGCTCGCGTGGCCGCCCATCGCAGTGGCGATGGAGTGAACAATCGCCAGACCTAAGCCGCAGCCCCCGGTGGCGCGATCGCGGCTGGGATCGAGGCGGACAAAAGGTTCGAAGACGCGTTCACGCTCGTCAACGGCAATACCGGGGCCATCATCGTCCACCTGCAGGCAGGCCAGGCTGCCGTTGAGCGTGAGGCTCACCTGAATTTTCGTCTGGCTGTAGCGCATGGCGTTATTAATCAGGTTATCGAGCACGCGCTCCATCAGGCGCATATCGAGCGCGCCGTAGTCGCCTGGCGTCAGTTGAACCAGCGTGATTTCGCGCTGCGGGTTTACCGCCTGTACGTCTTCAACATGCGCGGCAATCCATCTGGGGAGGTTGGGCGTGGTGAGCGACAGTTCGGTTTGCGGCCGGTCGAGACGGGCATAGGTGAGCAGTTCCTCAATCAGGGCTTCGAGCTGCCCGATGTCCCGATTAAGCGCCTGTGATTCGGCCTCGGTGAGGTTCTCGCTCATTTCAAGCCGATAACGTAAACGCACCAGCGGCGTACGTAATTCGTGAGCAATTCCGTCGATCAGCTGCTTTTTGCTGGCGATCAGCGCGTTGATATTGTCGGCCATCTGATTAAAGGCGACACCCAGACGCTCGAAGCTCGACAGGCTGTCAAAGTGGATACGCTCTCCCAGATGTCCATCGCCAAAGCGCTGAGCGGCATTTTCCAGGCGCAACATGTCCTGCCAGTGCGGCCGCATCCAGATAAACACCGGGAAGGCCAGTGAAATAGCGATAAACGCCATCAGTGCAATATCGAGTAGACGCATCTCGTGCATAAAATAGAGATAAGGGATGGGGCCGACGGCCAGCACGTAGTGGCTGCGCGGAATACGCTGAATAAACGTATATTCGTCGTCCAGCGCCACGATATCGCCCTCGCGCAGGTGCTGCATGGCGTTGTCGCCAAGCTGGAATTTGCTCAATGGTTCAATACGCAGGTCGAACGACAGATTCAAATCCAGCTCGTTGAGCGTTTTACTCCAGTTGCGCGGCGGAATTTCGCGCAGCTCGCTGCGCATTAAATAGAGTGAGCTCTTCATCAGGTCATCAAGCGACTGACGACCCGCGCGTTCGGCGGTGAATTTATAGACCAGCCCGACCAGCATGGTCATGACCAGAAAGCAGACAAACAGCAGCAAATAGAACTGCACAAACAGCTTTTTCATTTAAAACCACCGAACGTTCAATATGTTAGCTAGTCAGCTCATCTTCTGGGCCAACTCGTTCCTGCCGATGCGCTGATTGAGAACGACGATATGAAGTCATCGAGCGCAGCGATCTGGGAGATTACACTGTCTGAACCCTTTCTGCATTCTCCTGGCCTATCTTGTTTGTGATAAAAGTTAGCCAGGGCACGGGTGAAGGAGAACGGAAAGAGAGGGGGAAATACGTTTGAGTACGCCGGGACACGAAAATAAATTAAGACAGACGAGAAAATAGATTAACTCCTGCCAGTAGCGATAACGCCATCCAACATAACAAGCGATACTTCATGCTTGTTCAAATAACCCATTGTAATGGTGTGTTTATTTTTACAGGCAGAAAAGTGGTTTGTTTTTTGCGCTAACCTAAACTATTAAGTGTACAACAAATATCGAGAAGGTCTTTTTTTAATCAATAATAATAAAATAAATCATTCTAACTCATTGATTTAAATCATATAAAAAATAAATCAATTAATTGAATCCATAATGGCTGGGTAGCATATATTAATAACATGATGACTAAATTATAATTCTTTTACATCCGGTCAATAGTCGAGGTTAGAATGCGGTTAATTGTCATGCTGTTGAGTTTTATGGTCTCCACCCAGATCTGGGCGGGCGACCTTGCCAAACCTACCGGTAAAGTCATTTTAACCCTGTCCGGTAATATAGAAAATACAAACCGGGATGGGAAAGCCGTTCTGGATATCGCCAGTCTTGAGAAACTGGGCGTCGTCAGTTTCCAGACTACCTCTCCCTGGTATAATGGCCGCACTACCTTTACGGGTATTCCACTGCAAAAACTGATGGATTATGTCGGGGCGAAAGGTTCGGTTGTTAAAGTTACCGCGCTCAACGACTACACCACCATCATTCCGCTGAGCGATTTCAAAAAATACAATGTTATCCTTGCCTTAAAAATCAACGGAGAATATATGCCCATCCGTGATAAGGGGCCGCTATTCGTGGTGTATCCCTATGACAGCATCCCTGAACTGAATAATCAGGTCTATTATTCAAGATCGGCATGGCAAGTCAGCAGAATGGATATCGAGTAGGAGTTCAGCGGAACATCATGAACAGAATACTGGCTGGCATTATATTTTTCCTTTTTGTATCTACTGGATATATCTCTTTTCTTGTGCATGAAAGACAGCAAGAACTACAAAAACTCACGCAATACACCGATTCATGGTCTGCCGCACAGATGGTATCAGAATATTATCGCTTTGAGTCGTGGCTCGGTCTTTACACCATTGATGACGCGATGACGCTCGATGATGTGCGTCTGCGCCTCGACATCATGCTCAGCCAGAGTGATTTAGTCAAAGAGGGAGATTTAGGCCATTATATAAACAGCAACAAAACGCACCATGCTCTGGCGATAAAGCTTGAAGAAACGCTTGATTATCTGGATGCTCATCTTGAGAGCATGAGTCGCCCGGAGCTACAAAAATATCTGAAAGTCATGCATACGCTGGATACCCCTCTTGGCCGTCTTTCATCCGGTGCATTAGACAAGGATGTCAATTCGATTAATAGTGCCAACCTCAAAATCAGAACGCTTTACTTTATTTATTCAGCCACTTCTGTGCTGCTGATAATAGTGAGTGCGATCCTCGGGATTCTCATATTTTATCAAAACAGGAATATCCTCAAGGCACACCTTCAGGTTAAGAATCTTGCCGACGAGTTGCAAAAATCAAAAGAGAAACTGCAGGTTCAGAATGTCAAGCTGGAGTATGACGCCTACCATGATTCTCTGACGGGGATGAACAACCGACATTTCTTCTGGGAAAAATTAAACCTCACCATTGCTCAGGCAGAAAAAAATGATGATTCTGTGACGGTGATGCTGTTTGATTTAGACCGGTTTAAAGAGGTAAATGATACCTACGGACACGATGTTGGCGATATCTTATTACAACAAATCTCCCAGCGTCTGGTCTCTATGAACCTTGATTCAGATACCTTTTATCGCTTAGGTGGCGATGAGTTTGCCTTTCTCGCGAGTGGTCTGACGGAGATGACTGCGGTTTCGCGAGCACAGAAAATATGCGCTGCTATTAACCAGCCCTATACTATCTATAACGCGATAATCAATATAACCACCTGTGTTGGTATCGCTATTTCAGATACTGAGCACCGCTCCGACTATCTCTATAAATATGCCGATCTCGCGCTTTATGAAGCTAAAAATGAAGGCTCGAGTAAGATAAAAGTTTTCCGGCAGTGGATGCTAGAGAAGCTGCAGGAAAGCAGAACCCTCGAACATGATATGGCATTAGGGTTAGCGAATAACGAATTCGTCGTTTACTATCAGCCTATTGTCGATTCGTTCAGCAGTGAAATATACAGCTATGAAGCGCTTATTCGGTGGATCCACCCGCTGAAGGGACTCATGTCGCCGGATAGCTTTATTCCTGTGGCTGAAAAAACCGGCATGATTAACGAAATGGGAAAATCAGTGCTTGAGATGGCATGCCGGGAAGCGGCATCCTGGGTGGTGCCGGTGAAAATTTCGGTTAACGTTTCTCCTGTTCAGCTAAATAGCAAAGCCTTCGCCGGCATCGTCCTGGCGATTCTGAAAGAAACGGGGCTTCCTGCCGACCGTCTTGAACTGGAAGTGACGGAATCTTCTCTCTTTTCTGAGAGTAACACCCCGATGAATACCCTTAACAGGCTCAGAGCCCTGGGCGTGAAAATATCCATTGATGATTTTGGGACGGGATATTCTTCACTTTCGCGTCTGAGTCGAATTGCCTTTGATAAAATCAAAATTGATAAATCATTTGTGCATTCAATATCAATACAGGAAGATGCCCTTAATATCATTAAGCTTATCACCGGTATGGCGAAATCCCTCAATATGAAGGTTGTTGCGGAAGGGGTTGAAACCCGCGAACAACTGGAAAATCTTCAGGCGCTGGGCTGCGATTTCGCCCAGGGATATCTCTTCCGTCAACCTCAGCCTTATATCGATGGGGAAATCAAAAACGGTCCGCAGCATTCATAACCGATGGATGAGTCTGGCGCAGCCGCCGTATGGTAAAGTCATTGTTACTACCAGAACGATGACAGGTTTCTATGATGCAACAAATTGATTTTTCATGGTTGATGCTTTCAGTTGTACTAATTTTTCCGGCAATGCTGCTGCGGTGTGTCCCCTTACAGAATGGTTGCCTGACGAGACGCTGTTGAAAATGGCTAAGCAGCATAATCAGTCAGAAACTGCATTCTTTGTCGGCAAAGAAAAGGGCTTTGAACTGCGCTGGTTTACTTCCCTGGGAGAAGTCAACTTGTGCGGACATGCAACTCTTGCGGCCGCGCACGTCATTTTCGAACATCTTGATTACAAAGGCTCCGCTATCCATTTCGAAACTCGCTTTGTTGGGCCGTTGACCGTGACGCGCAGCGGTGATTGGCTGACGCTGGATTTGCCGGCATGGAACACCCAGGCGGTAACGCCACCCCCTTTGCTGTTGGACGCCTTAGGTATCAACGCATACCAGGAAGTACGCGTCGCGCGCGATTATCTGGTCGTGTAAGAGAATCAACGGCAGATAGCGGATCTACAGCCGGATATTAACGCCATGATCCCGCTGGATAAAATGGTTTGCGTCACCGCGCCCGGTGACGGGGAATATGATTTTGTCAGCCGTGTCTTCTGCCCTGGTGACGCGGTACCGGAAGATCCGGTGACCGGTTCTGCACATAGCATGTTGATTCCATACTGGGCGGATAAACTGCAAAAGACACAAATGCTGGCCCACCAGGGAGCAGAGCGCGGTGGCGAGTTACGCTGCCGGCTTGAGGGGGACCGCGTCTACATTGGCGGGCAGGCAACGACTTATCTGATAGGTAAAGTGCTTCTGCGTCAGAGCGACCGCGCTGCAAACCCACAGGGTTGAAAAGGCAGCTATATCATCAGTGACAGAATGGTGAGCGGTACGGCCATTCGGAAAGAGGTACAGTGCAGTGCTACCTTAAAATCTGCGGGTTGTTCTCTGCGTTCGCTCGGCGTAATTTGTTTCATTTCGATACGTACGAATGAGGGTGTTATGCAGGCTTTATTGATTATCGACATGCAAGGTTTTGTTCCCGACCGCATTGAGCGAGGGATGAGTTATTTTCCTACCCGCAGTATCGACAATATGCGCACGGCAATCGGCGCATTTCGCGCAGCGGGCAAACCGATACTGCATGTTCGCCATCAAACCCTCGAGGCAGGTTCTCCGCTTCATCGTGATAGCGCCCATTTCCAACCTGTAGCCGGGTTTGAAGAGCAGGTGGGCGAGCCTGTATTTATAAAAACGACCTCATCGGCATTCAGTTCTACCGACCTTCACGGCTGGTTACAGCGCGCGCAGATTAGCGAGATCGCGGTGATTGGCGCAGTGGCGGGTTACTGCGTTAACTCCACGGTGCGCATGGGAGCGGACCTTGGGCTTTCTATAACGGTGATTCGCGATGCGGTGCTGAGCTTTCCGCTCGAGAGTGCGGAAATTAGCGCAGAAGACGTCTATCGCGTGACCCTGGGTTTGCTGGTAAACGGCTTTGCCAGAGGGATAAATACGGCTGAACTTCAGCTGAACAGTAACTGAATATAGATAATGCTGCCATTTGGCGTAAAATTCGCCAGGTGGCAGCATAAAATCGCTGTTTTTGATGACAGTGGTGCGCGCACTCTCGAGGGTTATATTTTTAATCTCAGCATAATATCCTGTTAGCTATTCCCAGGCATGCGGCGCGAACAGATAGCCTTTATTCCGCACGGTCTTAATACGGTATGGTTCGGTGGCGCTGTCCTGTAGCTTCTTACGCAGCCGTGAAATTGCCACGTCCACGCTGCGATCCATCCCATCGTAGCTGACGCCGCGCAGATTTTTCAGCAGCGCGTCGCGGTCCATAATTTGCCCCGCATGAGTCGCGAGCTCCCACAGCAAATCGAAATCGGCGGTGGAAAGGGCGATGCTTTCACCGCTCAACAGAACCTGACGGTTCACCGGGTCGATGACCAGCGTACCGAAGCGAATGGTTTTGTGCGGCGTCAAGGCAGGCTGCGCGGCGACCGTGTGACTCCCGTTACCCGGACTTTGTCGTAGGTGAAGACGCAGGCGCGCCAGCAGCACGGCGGGCGGGGTGGTTTTGAGAATATAGTCGTTCGCGCCCATTTCCAGTGACAGAATATGGTTCATATCGCTATCCAGCGAAGTGAGCAGTACGATAGGGCCCGCCCATTGACCGCGCAGATCGCGGCAAAGCGTCATGCCATCTTTACCCGGTAACATGATGTCCAGCAGCACCAGATCCGGATTTTCACGGGCAATCGTCGCTTCGGCATTATCGCCCCGCGGCTCGACCACCACATCCATATCATGCTTGCCCAGATAGGCGGCGATCAGCGCCCCGACATCCGGATCATCCTCAACATAAACGATCTTATTCATGACTCTACGCACTGGCTGACAAAACGGCTACGATACACCGCGCGCAGCTTTGCCGCCACAAAAAAGGCCGCAGAGATTCCCCCCTGCGGCCTCGTTCGGGCGCATGCCGCCACTGCGGCGGAAATGACGCCCCTGTCGCGATTATTTCCGACTACGCCAGTGGCTCACTATCAGGCTGACCAATACGCCAGCGATGACGGGAGCGGCAAGATCGTGCCGCTTTAATTGCGAGCACGCGTCTGAATTTTCATTCATAAAGACAACCGCTTCCGCTATGCTGGAGCAACATGTTGTTTATTGGTGAATAATAAGATGGGGTTGTTAATTAAGGCGCTGCTTGGCGCGCTGGTTGTGGTGCTGATTGGTATTCTGGCAAAAACGAAAAACTACGCCATTGCAGGGCTGATTCCGCTTTTTCCCACTTTTGCACTGATTGCGCACTATATCGTCGCCAGTGAGCGGGGTACCGAGGCGCTGCGGGCGACCATCGTTTTTGGGATGTGGTCGATTATTCCGTACTTTCTCTATCTGCTGTCGCTGTGGTATTTCACCGGCATGATGCGTCTGCCGCTGGCGTTAGCCGGCGCTGTGGCCTGTTGGGGCGTTAGCGCCTGGCTGTTAATTTTCCTGTGGGGCCGTTTTCACTAAGCGCTAGGCCAGAGGCCGCCCGCCGTCGACGGCGAAAGAGCGGCCGGTGACATAGCGGCTGCCAAAGAGATAATCGACAAGGTCGATTATCTCTTTCTCACCGCCGGCAATTTTCATCAGCGACTTATTCAGCGCTTTTTGCCGATACTCGGCGTCATCCCCTTCGTTAAACAGCACCAGCGCCGGAGCGATTGCGTTGACCTTCACCTCGGGCGCCAGCTTGCGGGCGAATGAGCGAGTCATATTGTCCAGTGCGGCCTTACTGGCGGCGTAGGCAATATGCTTATCGCTCCCGCGTTCCACCACATAATCCGTGAAATGAATAATATCGCTGGCGGCGTGCCCATGTCCGCGCAGCAGGTCTTCCAGCGCGTGGTTTAGCAAATAGGGGGCGTGCACGTGAATCTGCAGCATGGCGTTGAGTACCTGACTGAGCGTCGTGGTCGGGTTTTCCGCCTGCCAGCCGCTGGCGTTGTGGATGATGGCACGCAGGCTGGTACAGTGTGATTTCACCGCCTCGGCAAAGGCATTAATGCCATCGTCGTGGGCGAAATCGGCCTGAATACAGACGGCTCCCGCTCGCTGCATCACATCAATCGCCGGATAGTGCGTACGATAGCTGAGGATAACCGGCTGCTGTTGGGTGAGAAAATGGTGGGCAAGGGCGAGGCCGATACGGCGGCCTCCACCGGTTATCAGTACGGGGCGTGATAGCATGTTTCCCATCGTTATCTCCATATGTATTCTGCGATGGGGCGACGCACGTTACCCCATTAACATCCAGGTTGCCGGCACGGCGGCAACCAGAAGTAGGCCAATTAAGGCTAATTCGCGACGCTTGAGCAGGATATTATCTTCATGCGTGCGGCGCGCATAGATAAAGACTAACAGGCCCGGCGCATAGAGCACCACCGACAGCAGCAGGTGCATCGGGCCGGACGCATATAATAACCATAAGCCATAAATGCAGGCACCGACACCCATCACTTTATGCAGTGGACGGCGCGCTACTTTCAGCAGAAACGCGCCGACCAGGAAGTAAGGCACGAGGATCATCTCGGAAGCGATAGTCAGCAGCGTGTTGTAGTCTGAACCGGTCAGCCAGATCAGCACCAGGCTCGCCTGCACGCTGAGGTTAGTGAGCCACAGTGAGGCGGCTGGGGCGTTATTCGCATTCTGCCGGGCGAAGATGCGCGGAAACGCCTTATGCGTGGCGGCCAGCAGCGGCACTTCCGCCGCCATAATCGTCCAGCTCAGGTAAGCCCCGCAAACGGAGACAATCAGCCCGGCGGCAATCACGATTTCACCCCAGGCCCCCATCATACGCACCATCAGGTCCGCCATTGATGGATTGCGCATCTCCGCCAGCTCGGGGCGGGCGACGACGCCCATCGACAGCAGCGTGACCAGCAGATAAACCCCCAGCGCGGAAATCACCGCCAGCAGCGTCGCGCGCCCAACATCCTTTTTATTACGGGCGCGAGCTGATACCACCACCGCGCCTTCCACGCCAATAAACACCCAAAGCGTAATCAGCATGGTATTTTTCACCTGTTCCCACACCGGCACGCCAAGGTCGATGCCGTGGAAATCCAGGGTAAAGGTTTCGCTTTTAAAAGCGATCGCCGCCAGCACGATAAACAGCCCCAGCGGTACCAGCTTGGCCAGCGTCGCGGCCAGGTTGATGCTGGCAGCCGTTTGTACCCCGCGGAGAACCAGAAAATGAACCACCCAGAGCAGCACTGAAGCCCCGACAATGGATTGCCAGGTATTACCGTCGCCAAACAGGCGCAGTTCCGGCGTATCGGTAAAGAAACTGAGGGCGGAGAAAACAATCACCAGATAGGAGACGTTGGCAATCACCGCACACAGCCAGTAGCCCCATGCGGAACAAAAGCCGACAAGCTCCCCGAAGCCTTCGCGAGCGTAGGTAAAGATCCCACCGTCAAGATCCGGACGGATGCGGGTCAGCACCAGCATGGCGATGGCAAGGAACAGAATCCCCACGCCGGTGATAGCCCAGCCAATCAGCAGAGCGGCGGGGCTGGCGACCTCGGCCATGTTTTGCGGCAGACTAAATACGCCCGCACCGAGCATTGAGCTCAGAACCAGAGCCGTCAGGGCGCTAAGCCCTAATTTCTTTTCCATGAGAATCCTGTCGTGGAAGGCAAAGAACAAGAATATTTATTTGGCGAAATCGCATAAACATGGAGGATTGCGCTGAGGCGGCGATTTTACGGAGAGCGATGCATACATGCAACAATGTATAAAAGAAATGAATAAAAAAAGGCGGCTTACGCCGCCTTTTGCTGTTGCTTACTTGTACAGGTCGGCGCTGATCGTGACGTTGCCGCCGCGTTCCTGCCATTCACGGGTAATGTGATAGTACTTCGCGCCTTTCTTCGCGGCGCGTTTTGCGACCTGGTAAGAGACTTCAGTCATGTTACCGTAGTTACCGGTGAACTTGATGCTGTCGAACGGAATCATCTGCGCCGCAGTGATTTTGTTCAGCTCTTCAACTTTGGTACCGTCCGGAAGCGTGACACTGTAACGCCCGCCTTTTGTTGTCTGTGTTTCGAAGAAACGACCTACGCCGGTGCCCGCGCCGACGGCGGCGGTTGTTGCCACGCCCGGGATCTCAACCTGTTTCGCCGCTTCGCCGCCTTCCGCCAGCAGCTTACGCCCGGCGTCAGAATCTGCCGGAATGGCATCCGGGCTCTGCAACACGCGTTTTTCCGCATCGGCTTTATAGATGTAGGCGGTGATACGCTGGTTACCGCCGTCGTTCGCATCCACCTGACGGACGATAAAGAAGGACGCTGCGCCTTTGGCTTTGGCGGCCTTGGTAATGGCGTCGTTCACTTCCGGCTGGCTGCGGTAGAAGCCCTGAACGGTAACGGTGTCGTAAGGTACCAGCGCAACGGCCTGGTCTTTCGGCAGCTCCATCACACCGTTGATGATACGGTTTTTCGGTGCGTCGGCTTTCGGCGCATCTTGTTTGTAAAGGTCGGCCGTGACGCGCCAGTTGCCGCTGTTACCGTAGTCAGAGGTATCGACAACATAGAAAGAGGCTGCGCCTTCTTTGTCCGCTTTACGGGACATGGCGTTGACCGCATCGCCAATGGCGGTATAGCGACCGGTGATCACCACGCGGTCATAGGGCTTCAGTGCGGACGCTTGCTCCGGGGTCAGCTCGGTGGCTGCATGAGCGGACATTGCCGCGGCAGACAGCATGGCGGACACGAGGAGGGTGTTCTTAAGCTTCATAAAAATAATCCTTCGCCTTGCGCAAACCAAATTCGGGTCATGTTGTTAACGGGAAAACGTCTGATTATGGCATTGAAATGACGCTACTGTCTGCGTCATTTTTAACTTCAGATGCGAACCCGGTGACGGTTTTGGATAACTTTTCCTGATATGTTGAAAAAACGGGCGCTTGACCAGAAAAAGCGGTCAACCATATGACTTTTTTAAGTTAATGGAATGTTAATTGCACCGTCTTGCCCGCGAAAAATCATGTTTTCCCACGGAGAAGAAGCGAATTATGAGGCTCGCTACTCAAATCGGGGCAAATATCGCTGTTTGTAGCCGCTGGAACTCCTTATTTGGCATTTAATGCAAAAATAGTGTTTTCCGGCGCTAGATCACAATCGGTATTTTCAGTAGGTTATAGTCAGTTTGTTACTGTTTTATTTATTCAGGTTGTTCGCCTGTTAGGTCACTTACGGGTTACCCGCAACAAACTGACAAAACGGCAAACCATCAAATAAGAACCGATATAAGGGAATAGTTATGCGTATTGGTGTACCAAAAGAAAGGTGGGCCCAGGAAACGCGAGTCGCAGCAACGCCGAAAACGGTTGAGCAGCTGCTGAAGCTCGGTTTTAGCGTGGCCATTGAAAGTGGTGCAGGAAAACTCGCCAGTTTTGATGACGAAGCATTTGTGCAGGCTGGTGCTGAGATCGTCTCTGGTGATGATATCTGGCAATCCGACGTTATCCTCAAGGTTAACGCGCCGCTGGATGAAGAGATTGCGCTGCTGAACCCGGGCACGACGCTGATTAGCTTTATCTGGCCGGCGCAAAATGCCGAGCTGATGGCAAAATTGGCTGAGCGTAACATTAACGTCATGGCAATGGACTCCGTGCCGCGTATTTCCCGCGCCCAGTCGCTGGATGCGTTAAGTTCGATGGCAAACATTGCCGGTTATCGCGCTATCGTCGAAGCGGCCCACGAGTTTGGTCGTTTCTTTACCGGCCAAATCACCGCGGCGGGCAAAGTCCCACCGGCGAAAGTGATGGTGATTGGCGCGGGCGTAGCGGGTCTTGCCGCTATCGGCGCGGCCAACAGCCTTGGCGCGATTGTGCGTGCGTTCGACACCCGCCCGGAAGTGAAAGAGCAGGTGCAGAGCATGGGCGCCGAATTCCTCGAGCTGGACTTCAAAGAAGAAGCCGGCAGTGGAGACGGCTATGCCAAAGTGATGTCTGAGGCGTTTATCGCCGCCGAAATGGCCCTGTTTGCCGCGCAGGCAAAAGAGGTCGACATCATTGTTACCACCGCCTTGATTCCGGGCAAACCGGCGCCGAAGCTGATCACCCGTGAAATGGTGGATTCCATGACCCCGGGCAGCGTGATCGTCGATCTGGCCGCGCAAAACGGCGGTAACTGCGAATACACCGTACCGAATGAAATTTTCGTCACGGCAAACGGCGTGAAGGTGATCGGCTATACCGATCTGGCCGGACGCCTGCCGACCCAGTCTTCTCAGCTATACGGTACCAACCTGGTAAACCTGCTGAAGCTGCTGTGTAAAGAGAAAGACGGCAACATTACCATCGATTTTGATGACGTTGTGGTGCGCGGCGTGACCGTCATCCGTGAAGGCGAAGTCACCTGGCCGGCCCCGCCGATTCAGGTTTCTGCACAGCCGCAGGCGGCGCAGAAAGCCGCGCCAGCGCCAAAAGAACCGGAAAAACCGGCGTCACCGTGGCGTAAATATGCGCTGATCGCACTGGCCATCATTCTGTTTGGCTGGCTGGCGAGCGTTGCGCCGAAAGAGTTCCTCGGCCACTTTACCGTTTTCGCGCTCTCCTGCGTGGTGGGTTACTACGTGGTGTGGAACGTGTCGCATGCGCTGCACACGCCGCTGATGTCGGTCACGAATGCTATCTCGGGCATTATCGTGGTTGGCGCACTCCTGCAGATTGGCCATGGAGGCTGGGTAAGTTTCCTGAGTTTTATCGCGGTACTGATCGCCAGCATTAATATTTTTGGTGGTTTCACCGTCACTCAGCGCATGCTGAAAATGTTCCGCAAAGGATAAGGGGTAACAAATGTCTGGAGGATTAGTTACAGCTGCATACATTGTTGCCGCAATCCTGTTTATTTTCAGTCTCGCCGGGCTTTCCAAACACGAAACGTCGCAGCAGGGCAACTACTACGGCATCGCCGGTATGGCGATTGCCCTGATCGCAACCATCTTCGGGCCGGATACCAGCAACGTAGCGTGGATCCTGCTGGCGATGATTATCGGTGGGGCGATTGGTATTCGCCTGGCGAAGAAAGTGGAAATGACCGAGATGCCGGAGCTGGTGGCGGTGCTGCACAGCTTCGTCGGTCTGGCCGCGGTGCTGGTGGGCTTCAACAGCTACCTGCAGCATGAAACCGGCATGGAACAAATTTTGGTCAATATTCACCTGACTGAAGTGTTCCTCGGTATCTTTATCGGTGCGGTCACCTTTACCGGTTCCATCGTGGCGTTCGGCAAGCTGTGCGGCAAGATGTCTTCGAAGCCGTTGATGCTGCCAAATCGTCACAAGCTTAACCTGGCGGCGCTGGTGGTTTCTTTCCTGCTGATGGTGGCATTCGTGCGTACCGATAGCGTGGGCACGCAGGTGCTGTGTCTGCTGGTGATGACCGTTATCGCGCTGGCCTTTGGCTGGCATCTGGTGGCGTCTATCGGCGGGGCAGATATGCCGGTAGTCGTCTCCATGCTGAACTCCTACTCCGGTTGGGCGGCGGCGGCGGCGGGCTTTATGCTCAGCAACGACCTGCTGATCGTTACCGGTGCGCTGGTAGGTTCTTCCGGTGCCATTCTGTCTTACATCATGTGTAAGGCGATGAACCGTTCGTTCATTAGCGTGATTGCCGGTGGTTTTGGTACCGACGGTTCCTCTACCGGTAGCGAAGAAGAAGTGGGCGAACACCGCGAGATTAACGCCGAAGAAACCGCCGAAATGCTGAAAAATTCCCACTCGGTGATCATCACCCCAGGGTACGGTATGGCGGTGGCGCAGGCGCAGTATCCGGTGGCGGAAATTACCGAGAAACTGCGCGCGCGCGGTATCAAGGTACGCTTTGGTATCCACCCGGTTGCCGGGCGTCTGCCGGGCCACATGAACGTGCTGTTGGCGGAGGCGAAGGTGCCTTACGACATCGTGCTGGAGATGGATGAAATTAACGACGATTTCGCCGATACCGATACCGTACTGGTTATCGGCGCGAACGACACCGTTAACCCAGCCGCTCAGGACGATCCGAAAAGCCCGATTGCCGGCATGCCGGTTCTGGAAGTCTGGAAGGCGCAGAACGTTATCGTTTTCAAACGTTCTATGAATACCGGTTACGCCGGGGTACAGAACCCGCTGTTCTTTAAAGAAAACACGCAGATGCTGTTCGGCGATGCAAAAGCCAGCGTGGACGCCATTCTGAAAGCTCTGTAATTACAGCGCGAAAAATTAAGGCCGCCATCTTTGTGAGAGATGGCGGCCTTTTATTTGATTTATGATTGCTTTTGGTCAAAAAGTGTGCAGGGAAAGGTGTTATAATGCTCTATGTCGTCCAAACCAACAGAGGAACTTATGGATACCTTGTTTACGCCTGCACAACTGGCCATCGAATATCTTCGTCGAGAAACCACCTCTTTAACCCCTGCACAGTACCTGAAACGCTTAAAACAGCTTGAGCTGGAATTTGCCGACCTGATGGCGCTTTCTAGTATCGAACTGAAAGAAGAGATCGACTTTGCCTGGCGACTAGGGCTCCATTGATAGATTCTCGCGAACCTGGCCGCGTAATATAACGCCGGGATAATAACCGCAAGAGATAAAAAAACCGGCCATTGACCGGTTTTTTCGTCACTTAACACTGTTTAATCGTCTTCTTCGTCGTCCATTTCGACCGGCGTCTGATAGTCGTTCGGCTTAATGGCGAGCAGGTCGCAGCGCAGGTGGTCAATAACCTGTTCGGCCGTGTTGCCGAGGAAGGCCGCAGAGATACCGGTTCGCCCGATAGTGCCCAGTACTACGATACCGGCGTCAAGATGCGCCGCCAGATCCGGAATCACCTCTTCAGGCAACCCTTTCTCTACGTGGGTGAACTTCTCGTCGATGCTAAATTTCTGACGCAGCGATTTCATTGCCAGCAGGTGCTGACCGCGAATCGCATCGTTGTAGACGCTAGGGTCGAAATCAGGCAACTCAATGGCGATATTGATTGGCGTGACCGGGTACGCGCCAACCAGATGCACTTCGGTATGGTTGACCTGTTCGGCCAGTTCGATGGTCTCTTTGACCAGCTTCTCATTCAGCGCATTATGGTACGCTTCTTCGCTGGCAAGGTTGACCGCGACGAGCGCCTTACCGCCTTCCGGCCACGGCTGGTCTTTCACCATCCATACCGGGCATGGGCATTTGCGCAGCAGGTGCCAGTCAGTTGGGGTGAAGATAACCGATTCCAGCTTGTCGTGCTGGTGAGCCATTTTCAGCAACAAATCGTGACCGCCGCTGATGACTTCCTGGATGATGGCTTCAAACGGGCGGTTATGCCACACCACTTTAATTTCGAGGGGAACGCCGGCTTCCAGGTAGTATTTCGCCTGCTCGCGGATCCATGCGGTTCGCTGGCTAATCACGCCCTGGCGCATTGCGGTGCGCTCATCAGGAGACAAAAGGGTGGTCATTTCATAGGAAAAGTCATAGATCGGCAAAAAGGCTTTAATGCGGCCGCCAATCCGTTGATGAAGATACACAGCGCGTCGCAGCGCAGGCTGGTCGTCCTGGTTCGGATCGATCGCCACGAGCATATTTTGATATCTGGCCATACAGGGTCTCCTTACAGCTGTAACCACAGTTTGTAAGTAAAAGATAACTCATATAGTGGGATTGAAACAGGGGAGAACCTTCGCAAGATCAATAAACAGGATAAATAAACTTTCCTTAAGCCTGGTGAATTAACCTGTCGTCCCCGATGGCTCGGGGCATTTGGCGAAATTCAAAAATTCAGATTTATTGCGTAGGTTATTTTTATCACAATGATATAAATTTCTAATGTCTGCCTGTACATAAGGAAATCATCATGTCTCAACGATATAGATTCTCAACGGTGCTCGCCGCGGCGCTTGCATTGGCACTGGGAGCGACGTCGGCTATTGCCGACCCCGGTAACGGGCATGGTAAAGGTAACGGGAATCATGGCAACAGCAACAAAGGCAACAGCCAGCAGTGGGATAAAGACCAGCATAACGATCATCGTTCTTCGTCGCGTAAGAACTATGGCAAACCCGATCACGTTGACCGTGATATCAGCTACGCAACGGCCAGACAGCTTGCCGTTAGCTACGGCCTGACCGGTTACAAATCTTTGCCGCCGGGCATTGCAAAAAATCTGGCGCGGGGTAAACCGCTGCCACCGGGTATCGCTAAAAAAACGGTCCCCGGGTCGATGCTCAATCAACTGCCTTATTATCCCGGCTATGAATGGCAGGTTATCGGCGATAACCTTGTGCTTATTGCCTTAAGTACAGCGATCGTCACGTCGGTGATTAACGGCGTGTTTGATTAGAGAGATGACATAAAAAACCCCGGCAAGCCGGGGTTTTTTATTGTAGAACGAAACAGCGGTCAGGCGACGTTACGACTATGGCCCGCCAGCACTGCCAGCGCATCGCTGTTTTCAATGGTGATGTATTTACCTTTCACGGCCAGCATACCGCTTTTCTGGAAACGACCCAGCAGTCGGCTGATAGTTTCCACCGTCAGGCCCAGATAGTTACCGATATCGCCACGGGTCATGGTGAGACGGAACTCACGCGGCGAGAAACCACGCTGGGCGAAGCGGCGCGACAGGTTATAGATAAATGCAGCCAGGCGCTCTTCAGCGTTTTTCTTCGACAGCAGCAGGATCATGTCCTGATCGCCTTTGATCTCACCGCTCATGAGACGCATCATCTGCTGACGCAGATTGGGCATTTTACCGGAGAGATCGTCAAGAGTCTCAAACGGGATTTCGCACACCATGGAGGTTTCCAGCGCCTGAGCAAAGCTCGGGTGATGACCGGTGCCGATAGCGTCGAAGCCAACTAAATCGCCGGCCAGATGGAAACCGGTGATTTGCTCGTCGCCTTGCTCGGTAATGGTGTAACTCTTAATGGTACCGGAACGGATCGCATAAAGAGACTTCAGTTCATCGCCGGCTTTGAATAACGTTTGCCCTTTCTGGATGGGCTTTTTGCGCTCGATAATATTATCCAGCTGATCAAGCTCATGCTCATTAAGAGTGAACGGTATGCAAAGCTGGCTGATGCTGCAATCCTGACAATGGATCGCGCAACCGCCAGACTGAATGCGTCGTATAATTCTCTTTTCCGGGATCATAGGTTTGCTCAAGCCGTAATTGATATTGGTCAATTTTAACATCTTTTTGGTGAGCAGGTAAGTCTCGACGCGCGTATTCACCCAAGATTAAAATGGGATAGCAAAGAATGAGATATATCTCATTGATATGTAGTACAAATTTTCAGGCGCGTTGATGTGTAAAAGCGCCTGTTCCAGTCGTAAAGGGCACAGAAAATCAAAGCAGCAGATAGCCTTCATGCCGTAGAAGCCACTCTTTACGCTGTACGCCACCGGCATAACCGGTCATGGTGCCATTGCGACCGATCACGCGATGGCAGGGGACGACGATACTCACCGGGTTAGCGCCATTGGCGGCGCCGACTGCGCGGGCGGCCCCTGGACGACCGAGCCGATCGGCTAACTGCCCGTAGTGCATCACCTGGCCGCAGGGTATGGTACGCAGGGTTTGCCAGACTTCGCGCTGAAATGGGGTACCGGCGGTGGCCGTAGGCAGTGTCTCAATCACCGCCAGATCGCCGTCAAAATAGTTCGTTAACTGCTGACTGAGTCCACCAGGGTTGCGCGACGTGACGCGAGTATAGCCTTCAGCACGGTAGTGGATATCCAACAGTTGCTCCATACGGTCGCTGTGTTCTTCCCACTCAACGGCGCGCAAATGAAAGTTTTCATCGCACAGAATCCACAGAGGGCCGAGCGGCGTGGCAATTTTATCTTCAAGTAACGTCAGCATGCGCACTCTCTATATATGTCCAGGCAAATTATTCCTGTTCAACACCATAGCATGTGAACGGCGGCTGACTCTATACCTCCGATGTATAACCATGCAAACAAGGGGGTTTATTTATAATCAACAGTAAAGTACGGTTAAATCGAATAATAATCGGATCAGGGTTCCACGGAAATATAGCCCAGTAAACGCAGAGTAAAAGGTATCTCATTGAAGGAAAAGCAAAGAAAAATATGAAGAATGATGCAGAATAAAAATCGGGGTCTGTCGACATCGCCAGACCCCGCAGCAACCACACAGGTGTGTCCGTACCGTTTCCCACATTTTGCTCCGCGCAGCGGGTATTACTATTTATAACGGGTCTGAGCTTATTTTCCAGACAATTCTTGGTGATTTATTTCACGTATTATAAACAGGAATCGATAATTAATTGTGGATTTATATTATTTAAGTTTTGGTTAAATAATAAGCTCAGGGAATTGATTGCCGCTTCGTATATTTTACATGCCAATAGTTTTGGCTGAAAGGGAAAAGCGTTGAGCCTGCGCGACCGCGCGGCTATAGTATCCGCCTGTGGTAATAAGGGAGGAATTCTCATGAATCTTGACGACAAATCGCTGTTTCTTGACGCCATGGAGGATGTCCAGCCGCTGAAGCGCCACAGCGACGTTCATTGGCAGCCCGTCCGCAACGCCCGAACCCGCCAGCAGGTGGATACACTGCAGCTCGATAATTTTCTCACCACCGGTTTTCTCGACATTGTCCCGCTTGCCACCCCGCTGGAGTTTAAGCGTGAAGGGCTACAAATCGGCGTTCTGGATAAACTGCGGCAGGGGAAATACAGCCAGCAGGCCAGCCTGGATCTGCGTCAGCAGACCGTTGAACAGTGCCGTCAGAGTCTGTTTGCTTTTATTCTGCAGGCTGAGCATGACAATCTACGCAACATCCTGATTATTCATGGTAAAGGCAAAGAGGACGGCTCGCATGCCAATATTATTCGCAGCTATCTTGCCCGCTGGTTAACCGAATTCGATGACGTTCAGGCATTCTGTAGCGCGCTACCGCATCATGGCGGCAGCGGCGCATGTTACGTCGCGCTGCGTAAATCGGCGGCGGCGAAACAGGAAAACTGGGAGCGTCACGCTAAACGCAGCCGCTAGCGCAGCAAAAGCGTCAGCTCTGATGCGGCTTTTTGCAGTTCGGGCAACACGCGATCCAGCAATTCAGCCGCGGATACCTGTCCGGCATGAACACCGACGTTCAGCGCCGCCTCAACCTGGCCCTGTGAATTAAACAGCGGCACCGCCAACGAACGCAGCCCCATCTCCAGCTCCTGATCGTTTAACGCATACCCCTGTTGACGTACCGCCTTCAGCTCGCTGCGTAGCTTACTGACGGACGAAATCGTCTGCGGGGTATAGCGGATCATGGTGATGCGAGCCAGCATATCGTTGAGCTTTTCTTCCGGCTGGTAGCTCAACAGCACGCGCCCCATTGAGGTTGACCACGCCGGCAGACGGCTGCCGATATCGAGGTCTATGGTCATGATGCGCGAGCTGGAAGCGCGGGCGATATAGAGAATATCGTCGCCGTCCAGGGTAGCGATTGAGCACGACTCATTAAGCATATCGCTCAAATGTTTTAGCACCGGCTGCGCAGAACGGGCCAGCGGCGTTGAGGCTAACCATGCGTGTCCCAGCGACAAAATGCGCGGGCGTAGCTGAAAGTTCTTACCATCCTCGGCGTAGACAAAACCCAGTTTGCCAAGCGTATAGAGGCAGCGGCGTACCGCAGCGCGAGGGATGCCCGTCTTCTGGCTGATTTGCGAAATCGACAGCAGCCGGCGCTGCGGCGTGAAGGCCTGAATCACCTCCAGCCCGCGCGCCAGCGAGGCCATAAAATTAGGGTCCCCTTTAAACGGGTCGCTATCGCCCGTCAAAATATCGTCTGGATGTTTCTCCATTTTTCTCTCCGTTTATGCCGCCGATCACATTCTTAGCCTAAACATACACGATGTTCGATTATCGCACCATATTTCGATTATCGCCCTTGACCGGCATCGTTAAGCAGGTCACATTTTGTGCGAACAACGAATATTAGTGCGATAACCGCACAACGAGGAGCAACCTGATGATTGATAAAAGTGTGCCGACGCTGGCGGATGCCGTCGCGGGTATCCACGATGGGGCGACCATTATGATCGGCGGCTTTGGGCCCGCCGGGCAGCCGACGCTGCTGATTGATGCGTTGATTGAACAGGGCGCACGTGACCTGACCATTATCAATAACAACGCCGGAAACGGCGAAATCGGCCTCGCGGCGCTGCTGAAGGCCGGGCGCGTACGCAAAATGATCTGCTCATTCCCACGCCAGGTCGACTCACAAATTTTCGATGACCTGTATCGCCGCGGCAAAGTGGAGCTGGAACTGGTCCCGCAGGGGAACCTGGCCGCTCGCATTCAGGCTGCGGGCGCAGGTCTTGGCGCCATTTTTACCCCAACGGGCTACGGCACGCCGCTGTCGGAAGGCAAAGAAACCCGCGAAATTGACGGCCGCCACTATGTGCTGGAATACCCGATTAGCGCTGACTTTGCGCTGATTAAAGCTCATCAGGCCGACCGTTGGGGTAACCTGGTCTACCGCAAAGCCGCGCGTAACTTTGGCCCAATCATGGCCACGGCGGCGAAAACCACCATTGTAGAAGTTGCCAGCAAGGTTGCGCTCGGCGAACTGGACCCGGAAAACGTCGTCACGCCAGGCATTTTCGTGCAGCGCGTGTTCGCGCAGGAATCTTTCACCGCCAAGGCGCAGCGAGCTTAAGGAGCCCAAAATGCAAAAACTGTCTCGTGATGATATGGCAAAGCGCGTGGCGCAGGATATTCCGGAAGGCGCCTATGTGAATCTGGGAATTGGTCTGCCTACTCGTATCGCCAACTATCTGCCGTCTGACAAAGAGGTCTTTTTACACAGCGAAAACGGACTGCTGGGTATGGGACCGAAACCGGCACCCGGTGAAGAAGATCCGGAGCTGATTAACGCCGGCAAAGAGTACGTGACTCTGCTGCAGGGCGGCTGTTATTTCCACCACGGTGACTCCTTCGCCATGATGCGTGGCGGCCATCTGGATATTTGCGTGCTGGGTGCCTACCAGGTTTCTGCCGCTGGCGACCTCGCTAACTGGAGCACTGGCGCACCGGACGCGATCCCCGCCGTCGGCGGGGCGATGGATCTGGCGGTCGGCGCACGCCAGGTGTTCGTGATGATGGATCACCTGACGCGCGACGGAGAGTGTAAGTTAGTGGGGCACTGTACTTATCCGTTAACCGGCGTGGGCTGCGTCAGCCGCATTTATACCGATCTTGCCGTGATTGACATCACCGCCAACGGCCCGGTGGTGCGCGAAATCTTCAACGGCATCTCTTTTGATGAATTACAGCGTATTACCCCTGTTGCCCTGACTTACGACGCGGTCGCGGAAAGCGCCTAAGGAATGATGATGAATCAAGCATTTATCTGCGACGCGGTACGCACACCGTTCGGTCGTTTTGGTGGTACTCTGGCGAGTGTACGCGCTGACGATTTGGCCGCTCTGCCGCTGAAGGCGCTAATGGAGCGCAATAGTGGGCTGGATCCGTCTCGTATTGACGATGTGATTTATGGCTGCGCCAATCAGGCTGGGGAAGATAACCGCAACGTCGCGCGTATGGCGTTGCTGTTGGCCGGGTTGCCGGAGTCGGTACCGGGTAGCACCATCAACCGTCTTTGCGGCTCCAGCCTTGATGCCATCGGCGTGGCGGCGCGGGCGATTAAAAGTGGTGAAACGCAGTTGATGATTGCGGGCGGCGTAGAGAGCATGTCGCGTGCGCCGTTCGTGATGGGTAAAGCCGAAAGCGCGTTCAGCCGTACCATGAAAATGGAAGACACGACCATCGGCTGGCGTTTTATTAACGCGCAAATGAAGGCACTGTACGGTGTGGATTCCATGCCGGAGACGGCGGAAAACGTGGCGACCGATTTTGCCATTTCCCGTGCCGACCAGGATGCTTTTGCGCTGCGTAGCCAGCAGCGTACCGCACAGGCGCAGGCCAATGGCGCGTTTAATGACGAGCTGATCCCGGTGTGGATCCCGCAGCGCAAAGGCGAAGCCCTGTGTTTTGCCCGGGATGAACATCCACGCAGCACTTCGCTTGAGGCGTTGGCGAAACTGAAAGGCGTAGTGCGTCCGGATGCAACCGTCACCGCGGGCAATGCGTCCGGGGTGAACGATGGCGCCTGTGCGCTGTTGTTAGCCAGCGAACAGGCGATGGCGCAGAATGATTTGCAGCCGCTGGCTCGCGTCGTCGGGGTCGCAACCGCCGGCGTCGCGCCGCGCATTATGGGGTTTGGACCGGCACCGGCCGTACGAAAAGTTCTGGCACAAACGGGACTGACGCTGGCGCAAATGGACGTTATCGAGTTGAATGAAGCTTTCGCCGCTCAGGCGCTGGCCGTGCTGCGCGATTTAGGTCTGCCGGATGATGCCGCGCACGTTAACCCGCACGGTGGGGCGATTGCGCTGGGGCATCCGCTGGGCGCCTCCGGTGGACGGCTGGCGATGACCGCTGCCTACCAGCTGCGTCGTACCGGTGGGCGTTATGCGCTATGTACGATGTGTATCGGCGTCGGCCAGGGGATCGCGCTGATTATTGAACGCGTATAAGGAGCTGGAATGAGTTTGTTGACCCCGCTATTGCGTACCCAGGCGCTGACGGATTTTTTCAGCGACCAGCAAACGGTGCAGGGGATGCTGGATTTCGAGGCGGCGCTCGCGACCGCACAGGCGCAGTGTCGGGTGATACCCGATGCTGCGGTTGCGCCGATCGTCGCAGCCTGTCAGGCGCAGTCTCTGGATTTACCCGTGCTGGCGAGGGCGGCCGCCGATGCCGGTAATCTGGCGATTCCGCTGGTTAAACAACTGACGCAGCGCGTGAAAGCGCACGATCCTGAAGCCGCGCGCTACGTCCACTGGGGGGCGACCAGCCAGGACGCCATTGATACCGGGCTGATTTTACAGCTGCGCAAGGCGCTTGATGAGACGCAAGTCCGCCTTCGACGCCTCACCCAGGTGCTGGCTGAACAAATTAATCGGCATCAGCACACGCTGATGCCGGGCCGCACCTGGATGCAGCACGCGCTGCCCATCACCTTTGGTCTGAAGCTGGCCGGTACGCTCGACGCGCTATTGCGCTGGCAAGAGCGACTGGATGAACTGCGCCCGCGGGTGCTGGCGCTACAGTTTGGCGGCGCAGCGGGGACGCTGGCCTCGCTGAAAGATAAGGGGCCAGAGGTCGCAGAACGGCTGGCCGACACGCTCAATCTCTCGCTTCCTGACACCCCCTGGCACAGCCAGCGTGACCGCATCATTGAAGTGGCGGGCTGGTTTGCCGGGCTCTGCGGTACCTTGGGTAAATTTGCCAATGATTTCGCACTGCTGATGCAAACCGAAGTGGCGGAGGTGAGCGAACCTATTACCGAAGGCCGGGGCGGATCGTCCGCCATGCCGCATAAGCGTAATCCGGTCAGCTGTGCGGCCATTCTCGCCGCCGTACAGCGTATCCCTGGGCTGATGGCGACGCTGTACGGCGCGCAAATTCAGCAGCATGAGCGCGCGCTAGGTGGCTGGCAGGCCGAGTGGGAAACGCTGCCAGAATTGGTGATGTTGGCTGGCGGCGTGCTGGAAAACAGTGAATTTCTGCTGCGCGGTATGCAGGTCAATGAGGCGAAAATGCGCGCCAATCTGGATATCACCCATGGTCTGATTATGGCCGAATCCGTTACTCAGGCGCTGGCGGCCTTTATTGGCAAAGCCGACGCTCATCATCAGGTAGAAAAAATCTGTCATCGGGCCATTGCGCTGGATTGCCCGTTACAAGCGCTGCTGGAAAAAGATCCGCTGGTAAGCCAGCATTTTTCTTCCGCGCAACTCACGCAACTGCTGGACCCAGCGACCGCACTCGGCAGTACCGACCACTTTGTGCGCCAGGTTGTGGCGCGCTATCAGGAGCAGGGAAATGAATATCCATTATTGCCTTGAAGGACCAGAAACGGCACCGGTACTGGTGCTCTCCAACTCGCTAGGTACGACTCACGCTATGTGGGATGCGCAGATGCCCGCGCTGACCGAACATTTCCGCGTGCTGCGTTACGATACCCACGGGCACGGACAAACGACAAAACGCGGGAAGGTGACGTTGTCACAACTCGGTGAAGACGTGATTACACTGCTCGATCATCTGAATATCCCGCGCGCTTTCTTCTGCGGTATTTCGATGGGGGGCTTGACCGGTCTCTGGCTCGCTCGCTTCGCGCCGGAACGCTTTACTGCCGTTGCGGTGGCGAATACGGCGGCGAAGATCGGCGAGCAGGCCAACTGGCTGTCGCGTGCGCGCACCGTGCGAACCGAAGGCATGGGCGTGGTGGCGGCCGGGTCGGCGGATCGTTGGTTTACCCCTCAGTTTCGTCAACATCAGCCCGCGGTGGTTGAGCAGCTGTGCCATCAACTGGCAACTTCCGATGCGGAAGGTTACGCCGAATGCTGCGAAGCGTTGGCGGCGGCCGATTTACGAGGTGAAGTCGCGGCTATCAACGTACCGTTGCTGATTATTGCCGGTGAGCACGACCCGGTGACCACGGTGGCCGATGCCGATTATTTACATCAGCAAATTAACGGTTCTTTCCAGGTGGATTTAGCCGCGTCGCATTTATCAAACGTCGAAGCCAGCGAAGAGTTTACCGCGGCGTTGATCGCATTTTTACGGAGGGACGATGGAATATAATCAACGTTATCAGCAGGGTATGGCGGTGCGCCGGAAGGTGCTTGGTGATGCCCACGTTGACCGGACGCTGCAAAAACTCACGCCGCTGAACGAAGAGTTTCAGGATTTCATTACCCGTTACGCCTGGGGGGAAACCTGGACCCGTCCGGGGCTGGACCACCATACCCGCAGTATGATCACTATCGCCATGCTGATTGCGCTCAATCGCGAAGCGGAACTGAAAATGCATCTGCGCGCGGCGTTCAACAACGGCGTGACCCGCGACGAGCTGAAAGAGCTGATCATGCATTCGGCGCTGTATTGCGGTCTGCCGGCGGCAAATGCCACGATGCATCTGGCACAGCAGGTTTTTGATGAAATGGATGCGCCGCAATCACGATAATTTCAACTTGTGTTGAAATTTATAACTTTGTTGAATTCATGAAAAGACGGTGCTATCGTTATCTCTCCTTAACCGCAGGAGTTGACGATGGCACTTGTCCGCTATCCCACGAGTAAACCTTTTCCTTTTTCCGACGCCGTTGCGGCGAACGGATTTCTCTTTCTGTCTGGTCAGGTCTCAATGAGCCCGGACGGACAGCCGCTGTACGGTACCATCACCGAGCAGGTTAATCGTATTATGCGTTCGGTCAGCGAGACGCTGGCGCGCGGCGACGCGCAATTGAGCGATGTGGTTCGGGCACAGGTCTGGTTAAGCGATATGGCGCACTTTGCCGAGTTCAATCAGGCCTGGCGTCCGTGGTTCCCCGAGGGGTTCCCCAGCCGTAGCGTGACCACCAGCAGTCTGGCATTCAATCTCGACGTGGAAATTGAATTTCAGGCGGTGCTGCCATGATCGCGGAACGGGATACCCTCATCGCCACCCTCAGCGCCTCGCTGGCGGCGTTGAAAGCCACGTTACCGGCGAATACCGAAGTGGTACTGCACGATTTAACCCAGCCGCAATCGTCGGTCGTCGGTATTGTTAACGGTCACGTCAGCGGGCGACAGGTGGGCGATGGTCTGCTGAGTGGGCCGGAGGAAGATGATGGTTTTCTGGGACTTATCGACGAGACGCAGCCGCCATCCTCCACGCGACTGTTCAGCGGTTACACCTCGTATGCGCGCGGCGGTAAACCGTTAAGCAGCGCGTCGACGCTGTACTACGATGCCAACGGAAAGGCGGTGGCGGCATTTTGCGTCAACGTCGACATGGAGCCGGTGATGCGTTTTCGCCGTGAACTGGATTATCTGGTCTCCGGCATCTCGGCAGCGCAGCCAGCGGAAAATCCGGCCACCCCGTTACCCTCGCAATCTCTGGCGGAGGTTCTTGCACGTTTCCAGGCCACCCCTGAGGAAAACCCAAAAGCGTTTCGACTGCGGGTGGTCAGCGAACTGCATTCGATGGGAATTTTCAAGATTAAGGGCAGCGTCAACGAAGTCGCCAGCGCGCTCGGCGTGACGCGTTACACCATCTACAACTACCTGGATAAGCTCAATGAACAATAATCTCCCGGCTACGCTTCCTTTTTATCAGGTTGATGCCTTCACCGCTAAACCTTTCGGCGGTAACCCGGCGGCGGTGATGCCGCTGAATCAATGGCCAGACGACAGCGTGTTACAAGCGATTGCCGCCGAAAATAACCTGTCAGAAACCGCCTTTTTTGTTCCCCTCGATGACGGCTTTCATCTGCGCTGGTTTACGCCAGCGGTCGAAGTCGATCTCTGCGGCCATGCTACGCTCGCCGCGTCCTGGGTTCTGTTTAACGTCCTCAACTATCCGCAAGAGACGCTGCGTTTCACCACTCGTAGCGGCTTGCTGACCGTCAAGCGGCAGGGCGATGAGTTGTGCATGGATTTTCCGACGAAAATGCTCCAGCCGATTGACGAACCGCAGGGATTGCTGGCCGCGCTTGGCATCACTACCGGCGTAGAAGGATTCTGGCAATCCGATGACATTGTGGTGCTGGTGAAGGATAAAGCGATCGTAGAAGGGTTAGCGCCCGATTTTAACCTGCTGTCGGCGTTTAAGACTCGTGGGGTGATCGTCACGGCACCGGATGAGGGCGAGTTTGACTTTGTGTCACGCTGGTTTGGCCCGCAGGTTGGGGTGAATGAAGATCCGGTGACCGGTTCGGCACATACCTGGCTCGCACCGTTCTGGGCCAAACGCTGCGGTAAAAATACCCTTCATGCGCAGCAGGGCGGCGCGCGTAAAGGCACGCTGCGCTGCGTGTTGGGCACTGATGGCCGCGTTTCGCTGTATGGGCAAGCGAAGCTGATGATTGAGGGGACGTTCCGTCTATAAAATCAATGAGCAATAAATCGACCATTGAGCGACGGGTCGTTCAGCTAGCCGTCGTGTGCACGCTGGCGCTATATGGCCTGCTGATCTGGCTTTCCTGATATCGTAAAGCGTGATCGCGCAGGGTTAAAATAAAATAGCGTTCCATTATTATCGGTTCTCAGTTTCTATTTAACGTTGTTAATGGAGAACCGATGTCAAGAATACCTTATCTGGGCATGTCGACGCTGCTCTGTATGCCATTGGTGCTACAGGGCTGCGCCGCGCCTTCGTCAACAGGAACGGCGACAAGACCGCTGCTGACGGTGCAGGAAGCCGCACCGTATACCACCGAAAACTATTTTGCGCAGGGCGGTCTGTTCAGCCAACCACAGGGGGCATGGCAGCCGTCGTCCATTGCCTTAACACACGTTGAGACGCCATGGCGCGTCGCGCCAAAAGGCGCGCCTTACACTCGCGTCCAGCAGGCCGTTGACGCCGCACTGGCGCAGCATAAAGGGAATGAGCGTCTCTACATTCGTCTTGAGCCTGGCGTCTACACCGGCACGGTGTACATCCCGGACGATGCGCCGCCAATCACTCTTTTTGGCGCGGGAAAAGCGCCTGTGGATGTGCGTATTGAACTGGCGCTGGACTCGCAGTTTAGCCCAGCGAAATATCGCCAGACGGTCAATGCCGACCACTACCCGCCGAGCTCCCCGGCGTATTACCAGTATGCGCTGTGTGCGGGGAAAACCACGGCCACGATCGGCACCAATTGCGCCGCGGTATTCTGGTCGCAAAGTCACGATCTCCAGCTGGTCAATTTAACCATTGCCAATAGCCTGCTCGACACGGTTGACGGCGGCACCCACCAGGGGGTCGCCCTGCGAACCGACGGCGACCGCATTCATCTGCAGAACGTCCGCCTGCTAGGACGCCAGGACACGCTGTATCTCAACGTCAGCAATCGGCGCAATGATGCGCTGACCGATCGCATTAATCGGGTTTACGTACAGGATAGCTACATTGAAGGCGATGTTGACTATGTCTTCGGTCGCGCTAACGCGGTGTTTGACGGCGTGCATTTCCATACCGTCTCCAGCCGCAAATCGCCGGAAGCCTATGTGCTGGCACCGAATACGCTCCCGGATAATCCTTATGGTTTCCTGGTCAAAAACAGCCGTTTTAGCACAGATGAGGGCTACAAAGGTACCTTGAAAGCCAAACTGGGCCGCGCATGGGATCAGGGGGCAGGGAAAACGGGTTATTTGCCGGGCAAGACCGCTAATGGACAGGTGCTGATTGTCAACAGCACGATTGATAGCGGCTATGACAGTCTGTCACCATGGGGCGCGGCGGCCACCACGGCAAGGCCGTATAAGGGGAGCGCGGAGCCTTCACGTCAGTTGAACGATGTGAACACTAACCGTCTTTGGGAGTGGAACACGCGCTGGGAAAAATAAGCCTCCGTGGCTGCGGAAAAGAGCCGGATACAGCGTTAACGCTTTATCCGGCCTGATTCGCGGCATGAAGGTTTAAAACGGCAGCGTTCTAGGCTGCGTCTGCATCGTCACCCAGCGTAGCTCGGTAAATTCATGAATTCCCGCACGACCGCCAAAGCGCCCATACCCGGAATCTTTGGTGCCACCGAAGGGCATTTGCGCCTCGTCGTGCACCGTGGGGCCATTGATATGGCAGATTCCGGTCTGCAGATTTTGCGCCACGTTCCACGCGCGGGCGGTATCGCGGCTGTACACCGCCGACGACAGGCCGTAGGCGCTGTCGTTAGCGATGCGCACCGCTTCCTGCTCGTCACGGGCGCGGATCACGGCTTTCACCGGGCCAAATGACTCTTCGTTCCAGATACGCATCGCGGGCGTCACGTCGTCGAGTAGCGTGGCCGACATCTGCGTTGTGTTGGCCTTGCCGCCGGTTAACAGCGTCGCACCTTTGGCCAACGCATCGTCAATCAATGCATTGCAGCGATCCACGGTTTTCATATCGACCACCGAACCTGGCAACCCGTCCGGTAGCGCGTTGACTCGCTTAACCAGCGCGGCGATAAACGCTTCGGCAATGCGGTCCTCAACGATAATACGTTCGGTGGACATGCAAATTTGCCCGGCATTGGCGAAGGCTCCGAAGGTCGCGCCCGCGGCGGCCTGGTGAATATCGGCATCGTCCAGTACCAGCAACGGTGCTTTACCCCCCAGCTCCAGCACCACCGGTTTAAGATGCTTCGCGCAGGTTTGGGCGATAATCCGACCCACCGGCGTGGAGCCGGTGAAGTTCACGCGCCTGATGCCCGGATGGGCAATCAGCGATTCGACAAATTGTGGTGCATCCTGCGGCGCGCAGGTCAGATAGTTGACGACGCCAGCGGGGAACCCCGCAGCGGCCAGCGCGTCGATAATCAACCCCTGGGTGGCCGGAGAAAGCTCAGAACCTTTGAGGATTACCGTATTGCCGCAGGCGAGCGGGGTGGCAATGGCGCGAACCGCCAGGATGATGGGGGCGTTCCACGGCGCCATTCCCAGCACCACGCCAGCCCCCTGACGCGTCGCCATCGCCAGATTGCCCGCAATATTCGAGGGGATCACCTGGCCCTCAATCTGCGTGGTTAGCGCTGCCGCTTCACGCAGGATCTCCGCGCCGAGGTGGACGTTAAACTCGGCCCAGTGCGCCGTCGCACCGGTTTCAGCATTCATGGCGGCAATGAACTGCTCGCGGCGTTGTTCAAGCCGTTCTGCCGCGGCAAGCAGCAGTCGGCGTCGCTCTCCGGGTGACGTATCACGCCAGGCCGGAAAGGCGGCGGAGGCGGCATCGGCGGCGTGCGCGGCATCAACCAGGCCAGCCGCCGGAGCGGTACTGGCTATAACGTCATTCACGGGATTCAGGCGTGTAAAGGTCGCATTGCCTTGCGCGGCGCACGCTTCGCCGTTAATAAACAGAGTACAGGTGATTGTCATGGAAACCTCTTATCGACTCGGGTAACGCTCTGAGTGTAGAGAGGTGCAAGCGTGCTGAATATCCAGAGTCCGGATTTCGCACGCTTTTTTTCAGCTTTTGAAAGCGGTTCACATCCGTGTGCCGCCGAGGGTTACGTCAGTAGCGTACGCAGCTCACGCTGCTGATTGTCGCTAAGCTGGAGGAGGTTCACCGCCTCGCCCGATTCGGTACAGCGGGCATACAGCGCGACCAGCCAGTCGTACACGTAGCGGGTGGCGGCATGTACCGGCTGTTCGCCGAGCTGAGTCAGGCGTGCGCTGGAGGTTGCGACGTCGTGGGCGAAAACCGCGCTCCCTTTAGCAATACGGCTGGCAGGGCGCTGGTTGACGGGCTGTTCAGCATAGCCCAGCCAATGAATAAAGTTACCGATGATCGCCCGCAGTTGCGCCGCGCCGGCCTGCTGTTCAGCGCTGGCCTGACGGAGCTGCTGCGCTAGCCCTTGTCGCTGGCTGGCGCGCATCAGCGCCAGCACCAGCTGTTGTTGAGTCGCGGAAGTGAGCAGCGGATGCGGCTGGCGACTCCACTGGCGCAAATGTTTACACCACAGGGCGTAAACCTGTGACCCTCGATCCTGATTTGACGGCGTATGTTGACTGACCGTTTCCGGTGCGGCGAACAGGTCGACGGCCTCATTAAACAACCCGCTGGCCTTTTCTTCACGCTGCTGCTGAACCTGACACAGCGCCTCGAACGCGGGCAGGGCGGGAAGCAAGCTCTCCAGCAGCTCGCCGTGACGCGAAGCATGTGTTTGCAGTTCGCGAATCATCGCTTCTGCCTGTGTCGCATCCTGGCCTGCTGAATCAAGCAGCGGTTGGCACAAGCTGAATAACTGCTGCTGAAGCGTGTTCGCCATGGCGGTAAAACGGCGCTGGCGCAGTTCGGGCTGCGTGGCTTGCGACAGCCATTCAATCAGCCGTTGCAGGCTGCTGTGATCCAGCGCTTGCAGCGTTCCCCAATGCTGGCCTGGCTTGCCAACCAATTGTTGAATCGCCTCATCAAAGTGACGCTTATGCACGAAACGATCGTCTTCCGGCGTAATTGCCCACACCAGCCCCGGCAGCTTGTTCTCCTGCGTGGGTTGGGTGTCGTTTACCCAGCGCAGCAGCGCTTTGGCGGTGGACGGAATCGCGGCGCGCTGGGCGGTGGCGTTACAGACCAGCAGGATATCCGGCTGCCGATGCTGGCGATAGTTTTCCAATAGCCAGCGACATTTACTGGCCCACAGCGGGGTGTCAGAAGTGAGCGACGGCACGGGAATATCAATAATATCCACATTGTCGAGCACGCCTTGTTCCGCGTTCAGCACCAGTTCAACGGTCAGCAGCGCCAGCGTGGCAACCGGTATGCTGACCGCGTTCTGATAACCGTCGTCGGTGAGCGGATGAACCAGTACCGCATCATCGCTCTCCCCACCCGGCGTCAGGAACGCGTCCATCGGCAGGGTAAAAGCATCCACCAATAGACTCAGCGGCGCCATCACTTCCCGGCGGTTGCCCGCCTGATGCAGGGTATGTGCTAACGTTAACCATTGCTGAGTGAGTTCCTGTTGTTCCCCCCACAGCAGCGACCACGCGCGTGCACGCGCGGTGAGATCCAACGACGGCAGGAGATGCGCGAACTGGAACCACAGATCGTCATCGATCGTCTGGTATGAGGTCGGCAGGGTATCGCGCCAGAAACGGGCAATCGTCGCCACTTCCGATGCCGTCAGGCCCGGCACCTGCTGCGGCTGGCGCAGGCTCTGCCAAGCGCGCAGGCGGGAGGCGATAAGGTGGCTATCCGGTGGACGAATATCGCCGCGCTGCCAGGCATGGGCGATAAACAGCTGTACCAGTTCGGCTTCACCGATCAGCACCAGCCGCAGCGGGAAGGCGTCGTCCGGCGTGGGCTGCTCGCGGCTAAAGCGAACCGCCATTTGCGTGAGGCTGTGACCGGGATTGATATGGCTGAAGTAGTCCAGCGTTTTACTGCCGGTTTGCACCGTCAGACGGCCATCGCCGTTGCCGCACAGGGTGCGCAGCAGGTGGCCTTTAGAGGCCTGCGAGTGGCCAAACAGCGCGATGCTGGCGGGCTGGGCGCCAGCCTCCTGACGCGCTTTCTGCTGGGCATCGAGTGCCCGCAGTCGAATCAGCAGCGCGTTGGCGTCATCATCCAGTAACGGATGCTCCTGGCGGGCGGCAGCGAGCCAGTCGATTACTGCGGCTATTGTAGTCATTTGAGGAATACGCTCCCGCTGTCGATCCAGTAGTGGCTGCCGCTGTGGCGTCGGTCAGCCAGAGTATTGAGTTTCAGGGTCAGGGCATCCGGCGAAACCGGCGTGCCGTCCTGAAGCCAGGCATCGCTCAACACAAACGACTGCGGCGCTTCGTGTCGGCTACCGCCTTCAAGCTTCAGGCGAACCTGCAGCACGCCGTCTCCGGCGATGGCTTTCGCCAGTTCTGGCGAGTTGATGCTCAACGTATACAGCGGCGTCGCGGGCCAGCGGGTGTTCGCCAGTTGGCGGAAGCCGAGGGTAACATTGCCGCGCAGCGGGAAATGCAGGCGGGCGTCAAGCCTGGCGCCGGGTTTGTCGAGATCGAGATCGTGGTACCAGATATTTTCATCGCGCAGGGTGTTGACGGTTTTATCCAGTACGCCCAGATAGCGCACGGTGGAGTACGCGCCAATATCGGCGGCTTTAAAATTAAAGTGCGGCAGGCGCAGATCCAGCGCCAGACTGCACAGCATGGCTCCCACGGCGGCGGTGGATTTCGGGTTGCCGATACGTCCCTGTTGGCTGAACGGATACCATTCATGGACATGATATTTATCCAGCCAGACCATCCGGTTGACCGGCACCGGTTGAAGGTAGCGAATCAGCGCCTGTATGCCCGGCAGACAGCCGGGACGCCCGGTAATCAGCAGCACGTCGCAGGCATAGTGTGAGATTGCCTCGCAGAGCGCGTGCAGCGGACCGGCGAGGGTAAACTCACCGGCCAGCATGGCCTCCTGCAATTGGCTGAAGGTCACTTCCAGCGGGACCGCCAGCAGGTCGAACGGCGCGCTACCGGCAGGCAAGGCGTGCTCCACGGCCTGGCCGACATAGTTCATCACGTTGCGAGTTGGCGTTTGGCTCAGCAATTCTCCGAAGGTGGCGTGCAGCCCGGCGAGCGGATCCTGCACGTCGCTTTGTTCCCACGCCGCCAGAATGGCGTGGCCGATGGGCATAAAGAGCTGCAGCGTGGTTTGCTGGCGCAGCACTGCCTGCGTATCCAGCCTGCCGGAGTCGCCAAACAGCGTGGCCATCAGCGCTTGTGCGTCAGCGACGCCGGATTTTTGCAGCTGGGTTTGCAGCGCGGGCAGCACGCAGCGCTGGATAATATCCAGCAGGACATCATCCCCGGCGATTTTAAACCCTTCGCGGAACAGCAGCTGTGGGGTGATTTTGACATTGCCGCCAATACCGTCGTCCAGCTGATACTGGGCGATGGCCATATCTGTCGTGCCGCCGCCGAGATCGAGCGAGGCGACGCGTAGCGCACGGCCCTGCGCCATGCCAGGCTCCGGCTGGCGGTCCGGCCGCGCCATCGCGGCGAACAGCGCCTCCGTCTGCCCGGAGAAATGGGAAATCGCTTCATTGTAGAGCCACACCAGCTGGCCGCAGCTGGCTTCATCCCACTCCATATGAATTTTCGGGATGGGCACGATGCTTTTTTCCTGCACGCGGACATGGGCAAAATCATCGTCCTGCGGATGCCACCCCATGGCTTTCCACACCAACGCGATAGCTTCAAACATCCGGCGACGGAAAATTTCGCGTTCCTGCTTCGGCATGGCCGACGGTAGCGTGAGGATCAGCGTACGCAGCTGACGCGGTGAGGCGGGGAAGCCCAGACGAAGACGCGTGGCGACGCTGTTAATCTGCCCCAGCGCCTGTGCCAGCAGTTCGCACAGCATATGGGTCATCAGGGTGCTGCGGCTGTACTGCGGCGAGAAGACCGGCATCCGTTCGTCCGGCGGCAGGGTAAACAGCGGCTGGCCTTCGTCGTTCATCAGGTTCATCAGCGGGAAGGCGGTGGCCAGCGGTTCGCGCTGGGTCTTGCCATTCATCTGACTAAATCGCCAGTCCTGCACGGTGGGCGTTTCATCCCACAGATAGCGGCGGGGGCTGGAAATACCGCTGTAACCTTCCGTACCTAAACGCTGCATCGCCAGCTTACGGGCTTCATCCCCTACGCGCACCAGCGATGGCCAGATAAACGCATCTTCGCGGCCGCTTTCCACGGAGAAATGCTGCTTGCCGAAGCGCGATTCCGAGAACTCGACGCGGCTGGTGAACAGCGGTTCATTCAGGTATTGCGGTTCGCTTAATGAGCGCACCTGAAGCTCGGCGGTTTGACGTAAACCGTCGTTAGCGTCGCCGTGATCTTCGATGATGACGCCACAGGTGTGGGTATTGCCAACGTCGAGGATCAAATCTACCGGGATGGCCGGAGTGCTCAGCGTGGCGGTGACGATTTTAATTTCCGGTACCGCTAACTGTTCTCCCAGCAGCGCCAGAATATTCAGCCAGTGGCCTTGATATTCAAAGCTGCGCAGCGCCTGCGCCACATCGCGTTCGCTACGGGCCTCGTGGGCGGCAACGGTTTGCTGGAAAACTTCACGCAGCCAGCCGTCAATCCATGTTTGATCGAGGAAGTCGCTGATTTCATTGTCGCGCCACGCCAGCGCAAAGCGCGTACCGTTGAGCAGATCGCTGGCGACGGGTGACAGGCCGTTGACGTCATCGTCGCTAATCTGGCTATCAAATGCCAACGTCACGCGGTGCGTATTGCCCGCGTTATCCGGCTCAGCAAGGCGACGAATCTGCACCCGTGCCCAGTTGTCCGGCCCTTCAACGAAGGTGCGCGGCGGGTTAAACCGCAGGAACGGCAGCGGCAGCCAGATGCCGTCTAACAGCGTAAGTGAATGATGCAGCGCCAGGGTCGATTCCGGCTTCACCACCTCGGGCGCACGCCCAGCCTCACCGGGCAGCGTATAACGCTGATTGACCACGTCATAGTTCAGACGTAGCAGCGGGCCGTTGGCGGTTTTTCGCACAAAACGGCCGTTTTGCAGCGACTCCTGCGGGCTGAGACCGAAATCGAGAAACTGCACGCCGCTGTTGGCAATCAGCGTGACGCTCTGTTTGTAATCGCAAAGAGTGACCAGCATAGGTTACGCTCCCGTCTTCTTAAAGGTCAGCGGTACCACCGTTCTGGCGTCAAAGCGGGCGGTGCATACGGCAACGTTGCTGTTACCGGGTTTACAGCTGATTTCCGGCAGCGGGTAGCGCGCGCCGTCGCTGCATTGCGCGTTACCGCGGCTTTTGATCATCAGCTCGCCGTTTTGATGCAGGCCAGAAAAGACCGCGGCTTTACAGACGATATTGCCCTCGCGCACGAGGCGAACGGTGCCTTTATTATTCTGAATCTGGTAGCGCAGACTCGGCGCTTTTCCGGTATGCGCGTCGCTGATATCCATCTGTGCCCGCCAGTTGCCGTTGAGGAAACGCGTGGTGCCCGCGCGCATCTGGTCGGCATCCATCACCAGCGCATCTTTCGGAATGACGGCAATCACCACCGGTTTTTCTTCTTCTTTCACCACCGGTTCCGCCTTCACGCTAGCCTGATGCAACGGCAGGCCGGCAATCAGTACCGGCAGGGCGGGAGCCTGCGGGATGGCAGGTACGTCGGCGGTCTGAACGACGGGCTCGGACTCGGCCTGGGGGGGCGTGATCATCATGGGAACCGCCACCGCCACGGCGGCAACGGCTGCAGCAATCGGCAGGCCCCACAGCCAGCGCGGGCGGCGCGTCCTGGCGACCGCCATCGGCATCACCGGTTCGGCTGGTGCCTGCGGTTCTTCAGGCTCCTCCACCGGCAGCGTGTAGGCGTTAATCAACGGTTCATTCGCTGAAATCAGCGGCGCATCGGCTTCGCTAAACGTCACGACGGCAGGTTCGGGTTCTTCGACGAGAGGCACTTCGTCAATGGTCGGCGCTTGTGGCGGTTCAGGTTCAACGTAGCGCAGGCAGTTGAATACGTCTTCACGTGCGCCTTCGTTGAGATTCACAAAGCCCCAGAAGCTGATAACCGGCTTACCGTCGACAAGAAACAGATGATTTTCGCCGGGAAATTGCAGGGATTTATCCAGCAGGGCGCCGAACAGTTGCTGTGCGGTTTTGTCGGATTGCAGGCATTTTTTGCTGAGCGTGCGTGCGCTCTCCTGCAAGCCTTCTAAATAGTGCAGCGCCCTTGTTCGCAAGGTTTCATCCGCCGCTTTCCAGCTCGTCGCCGCACCATCAATCGGCGAATACCAGTCCACCCGGTCGCCGTCATCATTTAACTGCGGTATCGCGAGGCACTCGACCAGCGCGTTTTGCTTACGTAAACGCAGGGTTTCGCGCACCTGAAGCGCGGAATGAAATACGGTTTGCCCGCCGCCGCCTACGGCCTGAAAGTCATCAAGACTTCCACTGCGTAAAAGAGTTTTTGCCACGTTCCTGTCCCATAGACTTCTTCACGGCATTACTTTACGCAAAGCAAAATGCAACAAACGGCGAAAGAGAGGGGTAAATAGGGTAATTCTCGTGGCATTGAATCGCTGGACTTAAGTCAAACCTGACGAAATACCGATGAAGAAACCAACAAATAAAGGTTATTCAGCATAACCTGAGACAAATTGGTTATTTGCCAGTTATCCGGGGCTGTGCTGTTATTAAGCCGTTCATATAATAAAATCGAAAGGCTTATAACCATGACCACAGGGAAAACGCTCCTCGCGCTGGCGCTCAGCGCGTTGTTACCGGCAAGCGCCGCCTGGGCGGCGAACAACGACACACTCGTCTACTGCTCCGAAGCCTCGCCGGAGTCTTTTAACCCACAAATCGCCAGCTCGGGACCGACGTTTGTCGCCAGCTCGCAAACGCTGTATAACCGGCTGATCAACTTTGATCCGGTGAAAAATACACCCATTCCCTCGCTGGCCACCGACTGGACGATTTCCCCGGACGGCCTGACGTATACCTTTACGCTGCGTCAGGGCGTGAAGTTCAACAGCAATAAATTCTTTACGCCGACCCGTGATTTTAACGCCGATGACGTGATTTTCTCGGTGCTACGGCAGAAAGATAGCGATCATCCCTACCATAAGGTTTCACAGGGCAACTACGAATATTTCAACGATGTGGGTCTCGATAAGCTGATTAAATCGGTGAAAAAGCTCGATGACTATCACGTGCAGTTTGTGCTGAGCGAACCAAACGCCGCATTCCTGGCCGACTGGGGGATGGATTTCGCGTCCATTCTGTCGGCGGAGTACGCCGATGCAATGATGAAAAAAGGCACGCCGGAGAACGTAGATAACTGGCCGATTGGTACCGGGCCTTATGTGCTACAGCAATATAAGGCCGACTCGCAGATTCGCTATCTGGCTAACCCTCACTACTGGGACGGCGCGGTGCCGACGAAGCACCTGATTTTCGCCATCACTCCGAACGTCGAAACGCGTCTGGCGAAGCTACAGACCAACGAATGCCAGATTATCCCCGCGCCGTCGCCGGTGCAGTTTGATGTGATTAAAAACAATCACGATCTGGCTCTGCATGCGGTAGAAGCGTTGAACGTCGGCTATCTGGCGTTTAATACCGAGAAAAAGCCGTTCGATAACGTGCTGGTTCGCCAGGCGCTGAACTATGCCACCGACAAGCAGGCGATCGTTAACGCGGTGTTTATGGGCTCCGGTACGGTGGCGAAATCACCGATCCCGCCCAACATGATGGGCTTTAATAAAGATCTTAAAGATTACAGTTATGATCCCGAAAAGGCGAAAGCGCTGCTGAAACAGGCCGGGCTAGAGAAGGGGGTTGAGGTGACGTTGTGGTCGATGCCGGTACAGCGCCCCTATAACCCGAACTCGCGCCGGATTGCGGAAATGATGCAGAGCGATTGGGCCAAAGTCGGCGTGAAGGCCAAAATTGTGACCTATGAGTGGGGGGAATACCTCTCCGGTATCCGTAAAGGCGAACATGACAGCGCGCTGTACGGCTGGATGTCAGACAACGGCGACCCGGATAACTTTGCCAATACGCTGCTCGGATGCGATAGCATCAAAACGGGCTCTAACGCCGCGCGCTGGTGTAATAAAGAGTATGATGGCCTGGTGAAAAAAGCGTTAGTGGTGAGCGACCCGGCGAAACGTGCCGCACTCTACGAACAGGCGCAGGACATTTACTCCCAACAGGCACCGTGGATTGCGTTGGCGAACGGCAAAACGTTCTATGCCACGCGCAGCAACGTGACCGGCTACAGCGTCAGCCTGATGGGCAGCGATTTCTCGAAAGTGAAAATCAATTAAGGAGCAGGTATGTCACATCTGGATGAGGTTATCGCGCGCGTTGACGCGGCGATTGAAGAGAGCGTGATTACGCATATGAATGAGCTGCTGGTGGAGCTAAGCGACGATGCAGAGCTGAGTCGTGAAGATCGTTTTACCCAGCAGCAGCGCCTGCGCGTGACGATTTCCCATCACGGGCAGCATCTGCGCGAGCAGGAAGAGTCACGTAAAGAGCAGCTCACTCAGGGTGGAACAATCCTGTAAACCGCTCTGGCCGGGCTGAGCCCCGGCCAGATGCAGCGCGGGGAGGCGGCGCTGATTCAGAACTGCCTCCTCGCCACCAGCCACGCCCCGACAATCAACATCGCCGCGCCGCACACCGGCCCCACCAGCGCTCGCCAGGGCACACCATGGCTGCGCATCACGTCCATCACCAGACCGCCGATAAGCTGGCTGGCGACCAGCACGGCGATCGTGGTTGCCGCGCCCACGTACTGATAACCGCTGATGCTGGCAAAGACGAAGAACGAACCCAACAGACCGGGAAGCAGCGTCCACCACTTAACGGTGGAGATGAGTTCGTTTACGCCCGCCAGCCCGTGTTTGATCAGCAGAATACTGACGAATAGCACAATACCCACCAGTGAATTGAGCAACATCGCCACCAGAATCGTCGAGGCCGATTGGGTGATCCGCACCATCAGCGTGTTCTGGATAACCAGGCCGATGCCGGCGGCAACCAGAAACGTCAACGTGAGGGATTGGTTCATGCTGTACCATCCGGGTCGCGACGATTATCCAACTGGAGCTGCATAAAGGTGAGGTCCAGCCAGCGGCCAAATTTGGTGCCCACCTGCGGCATTTGCCCGGTGGTGACGAAACCGTGCTTTTCGTGCAAGTGCAGGGAAGCATGGTTTTGCGACTCGATGCCTGCCACCATCACATGCTTGCCGCGACGTTTCGCTTCTTCAATCAGCGCGGCAAGCAGAATATGGCCCAGCCCCTTACCCTGATGGTCCGGATGGACGTAAACGGAGTGTTCGACGGTATGGCGGAAACCATCAAATGCGCGCCAGTCACCGTAGGAGGCATAGCCCGTCACCACGCCGTTTTCTTCGCTGACCAATACGGGAAAGTGCCCAAGCTGACGCGCTTCAAACCAGGCAATGCGGTTGTCGGTATCGACGGTTTTATCGTTCCAGATGGCCGCCGTGTGCAGCACGGCGTGATTATAGATGGCCGCAATCGCGGCGCAGTCTTCTTTGGTCGCAAAACGAATAGGCATGGTTGCACCCTGTGTGTTGTTCACTATAGTATAACGATATGAATACTATTGAAGACAACTTAAATCAACGGATCGGCGCAAGAATTCGTATTGAGCGCGAATCGCGAAGCTGGTCGCTGAGTGAGTTAGCCGAGCGCGCTGGCGTATCTCGGGCGATGATTCACAAAATTGAGCGCGGTGAAAGCAGCCCCACGGCGACGCTGCTGGCGCGGCTTTCCGGCGCGTTCGGCATCAGCATGTCAACCTTGATTGCCCGCGCCGAGATTCAGGAGGGGAAACTGCTGCGTTTCGCGGACCAGCCCGTGTGGCACGATCCGCAAAGCCACTATCTGCGGCGTCATGTTTCGCCGCGCGGCGAATTGCCTGTCGACTTGGTACAAATTGAACTTCCCGCAGGCAGCGATATCCCGATGCCGGCTTCGGCTTACGCGATGGCGCGTCAGCTTATCTGGGTGCAGCAAGGGGAATTGCTCTTCATGGAAGGGGACACTGGACACCGTATGCAGGCTGGCGACTGTCTGGAACTGGGGCCGCCAAACGACTGCCGTTTTATTAACGATAGCAAGTACATTTGTGTTTATCTGGTTGTGCGTTTGAATATTCCTCTCTCGTGATTATTTTGCCAGTGACGTATTAATGCGTCATTTGGCGAAGCGCTCTCAATAGCCTTAAATTTTACGCCCGCAACATTCGAAAAATATATATTGTGTTTTTTGCACAAAAGAGAAAACGCCAGCTATTAATTATTATAGGCTCTGGGCCGATTATCCGTGGGGTTATAATAAATATGCTGGATTTTGCTAAAGCACAACGAATGAGCCTGACACAGCAGGTTGAAAATAATATCAAAAACGCACTTATCATTGGCGCATTAAAACCCGGTGCCCGACTCGTGACGCGTGAAATTGCCGAGAATCAAGGGATCAGCATTACACCCGTTCGCGAGGCGCTGCTGCGGCTGGTCTCCTTGGGGGCATTGCAGGCTGCGCCAGCGCAGGCGTTTATGGTTCCGATGCTAACCGATTCCAGCTATCGGGAAATAAGCCAGATACGACAAAATCTCGAAGGAATGGCGGCCGCAGCGGCCTCCGGGAATATGACCACACAAAAAATGCAGGAACTCCATCGTTTGTTGGCGTTACTGCATGAAGCAAAAGCCTCTGGTGATATCACCCGCATGTTGCAGAGCAATTATCAGTTTCGTTTTCGAATATATGAATACGCGGAAATGCCTACTTTAATGATTCTTATCGAACAATTATGGGTTCGGGTAGGGCCAAGTTTCCACTATTTATATTTAAATTCAGTAGAACCGTTTCAGCAAACTAATTTATATCAGCGTCTGCTGACGGCGCTGGAGAAAAAAGACTCGATGGCCAGCCATACGGCAATGTGCCAGATAGTTGATGAATCAGCGCATTTTTTACAGCGCCAGTATTGTCCTAGCCATTAAGCCGCAAATACGTTTCCGGGTTTCCCCGGAAACGTTCACACGCTTTACTCAAAACGCCATGCGACATTCACGCCAACGCCGTAGTTGCGCCCCGGTGCCGGTTCGTAATAACGACCGTTAGACTCGTTGACGATGACGGAGCCGACATATTGGCGGTCGAAAAGGTTATCGACCCGGCCAAATACATCCAGATTCCAGTTGCCGATATCGAACTTGTAGCCGGTGTTCAACCCGACAACCGTCCATGACGGCGCACGGGCGGTGTTCTCATCGTTGGCCATGATATCGCTCATATAGCGTACGTCGGCGCCGGCATACCAGCCGCTCTCCGGCTCATAGCCCAATGAGGCAAAGCCCATATTGCGCGCAATTCCCGGGATGCGGTTGCCGTTACAGCTGGCGTCGTCACAGACGTTGGTGCGATAGGTTGCGTCAAGCCAGGTCCATGCCGCTTTGGCACGCCAGTTTTCCGCGAACTGCTGATCCAGCGACAGTTCGGCCCCCTGACGCCGCGTTTTACCGGCATTTTTGTAGCTGGTGCGCCCGCCGCTGCTGCTGTCGACGACAATCTCGTTATCGGTATCCGTCTGGAACAGCGCTGCCGTCAGCAAACCGTTGCCAATGCGTGTTTTACTGCCAATTTCCACCGTTTCGTTGGTCGAGGGCTGCAATCCGAAGTTTAGCCCGCCGCGATCGTCCGAACGGTAGGAAAGCTCGTTGATCGTCGGTGTCTCAAAGCCACGTCCGGCCGAGAGATAGACGTTCCACGCATCGGTGACCGCGTACTTTAACGACCCCGCAGGTAGCCATTTGTGATAGCTGGCGTCACCGCTATCATCACCATTTTCCGCGGTGATGTAGTGGTCGTTGGAGTCAAACCACACCGAACTGTAGCGCACGCCCGCATCAAGACTCAGCTTTTCGGTGAGTTGCCACTGTGTTTGCAGGTAGGGATCGACGTTCCACATCAGGTTGCGTTCGTTGCGGCGCAGAGTGCCTTTCTCTCCGTACTCAGGCGTGGTGCCATTCATCACGAAGTTTTCGTAACCGCGACGCTTCTCGCTCATATTTTCGTAGTTCAGACCGGTCGTGAAGGTGACCGGGACCAGCAGTTCGCCGCGGTGGGTCCAGCGGGTATCGATGCCCTGATAGTGACGATCGAGGTCGATCACGCCGCCTGCGTGGGTAGGTTTATGCTGAGGCTTGCGCGGAATCGACTGATACTGCGTGGTTTGACGCTCACCGGCATACATCATCACGCTCAAATCGTCCTGTTCACTGAGCTGACGCTCGTAGCGCAGGCCTGCCTGGGTCTGTTTTACGCTTTTGCGCATGTTGTACTGTTCGCCGCGCGGCGACTGTTCGCGGTTCTGGTGCAGTTCGCTGTAATCCAGCCCGCCGGGATCGTTGGCCTTAATATCAACACTGTTAAACAGCAGGGTCAGCTTGCTGGCACCATTGATTCGAACGCCGAGTTTGGCGTTGGCGAGGTTTTTACGCGCCGCGCTGTGGTCGCGATAGCCGCGGGTGATGAATCGATTCGTTGATACCGTGTAGTCGACGTCTCCCGCGTGGCTACCGTCACCGACGGCACCGGTCGCTTTCATGCCGTAATGCCAGGTGCCATAGCTACCGTAGTAACTGCTGGCTTCCAGCGTCGTGGGCTGCTTGCCGCTTTCGGTAGTGACGTTGACCACGCCGCCGGACGAGTTGCCGTATAGGGCAGAGAAGGGGCCGCGCAGCACGTCAATATGATCCACGCTGCCAATATCGATGTTAGAGGTCTGCCCTTGTCCGTCGGGCATGGTCGCCGGAATGCCGTCAACGTACATACGGATGCCGCGCACACCGTAGGTTGAGCGTGAACCAAAACCGCGAATCGACAACTGGAGATCCTGTGCGTAGTTCTGGCGATCCTGAATTTGCAAACCCGGCACGGCGCCGAGCGACTCTGACAGGTTGACGCGCGGCGTGGCGTGGCGCATATCCTCGCCGTCAACCACGCTGACCGCTGCCGGCGTATCCAGCTCAGAGACCGTCTGAGGGGTGGCGGTGACAATCAACGTTTGTTCGTCAGCAGCCCAGGAAAAGGGGGAGAAAGCAAGCGGCAACAGCAGCACAGGTAGCGTCGCTGAGCGCACAGTAATGATTTTCATGAAAACTCGCAAAATGTACCAAATGGAACAGACTCGAATAGAGTAATACTTTTGTAAATATATTGAAAACTTTAGTAGCATAAATGGTTAATTTCAGGTGATGAAATAGAAACTTTTTGCCGCACCGTAGAAAGAAAAGCTCCACTTTGTACAAATTAATGATTACTATTCGCATCTACAAAACGTAGCGCCATGACGCTGCGAAGGCTGAAGCCATGTGAGCAGTAACAATTAAGTTCATCAAAGGGAGTCGTCATGTCATTACGTCAATTGTCCGCACCGCGCCTGCGCCGTTCTCTGTTGTTGAGTGCCTTACTGCTGGCGGGAAGCTTTAGCGCGCAGGCCGCAGAGGAAATGCTGCGTAAAGCGGTCGGTAAAGGGGCATATGAAATGGCCTACAGCCAGCAGGAAAATGCGCTGTGGCTAGCCACCTCACAAAGCCGTAAAACGGATAAGGGAGGGGTGATTTACCGCCTGGACCCGACTACGCTGGAAGTGACCCAAACGATCCATAACGATCTTAAACCGTTTGGCGCCACCCTGAATACGCAGACCCAGACGCTGTGGTTTGGCAACACCATCAACGGTGCTGTAACCGCCATTGATGCGAAAAGCGGTGACGTGAAAGGGCGTCTGGTGCTTGATGGACGTCAGCGGAGCGAAACGGTAAAACCGCTGCAGCCGCGTCAGCTGGCGGTGAATGAGAAGACCAACACCGTGTACATCACCGGTGTTGGTAAAGATAGCAGCGCGGTGTGGGTCGTCGATGGCGATAAAATTGCGCTGAAAACCACGATCGAAGGCACCGGCAGCTTCGGCACCGGGCTGGCGGTTGATGCGGAAAAACAGCGTCTGTACGTGACGAACGCCGACGGCGAGCTGGTGACCATTGATAACGCGAGCAACAAAATCGTTAATCGTCAGAAATTGCAGGACGATGGCAAAGAGCACTTCTACATCAACCTGAGCCTGGATACCGCCGGTCAGCGCGCCTTTATTACCGACTCGAAACAGCCGGAACTGCTGGTGGTGAACCTGAAGGATGGCAAAGTGTTGTCGAAGGTGGATACCCAGGAAGGGCTGGCGGTGCTGTTTAACCCGACGCGTAACGAAGTCTATGTTACCCAGCGCAAAGCGGGCACCGTGACGGTTATCGACGCTAAAGATTACAAGGTGACCAAAACCATTCAGACCCCGACCTTCCCGAACAGCCTGGCGTTGTCCGCCGATGGTAAAACGCTGTTTGTGAGCGTGAAGCAGGAATCTACCCGTCAGAAAGAGGCGACCGCCCCGGATGACGTGATTCGTATCGCGCTGTAATCCCCCTGCGGGAGACGGTTGACGTCTCCCGTATCCTGCTAATTTATCTTCTGTTACATCCGCTTTATTTCATTTTGCGCCGTCGGGCATACAATGCACCCACTTAACCCCACTGCGGGTGGAAGAATGAACGGAGAAACCATGAAAAAATCTTTATATGCGCTGTGTGCGGGCCTGATGGTTCTGGCGCTGGCGGGCTGCACCACTAACTACGTGATGACCACCAAAAGCGGACAAACGATTGTGACGCACGGCAAGCCGCAGCTGGATAAAGAGACCGGTATGACCAGCTATACCGATCAGGACGGTAATGCGCGCGAAATCAACAGCAATGATGTGGCGCAACTGGTAGAAGATAACTGATTACGCTGACCTCAGCGGCCGCGTTTACGATACTCTCCGGGCGACATGCCGAACCGCTGCTTAAAGGCGGTGGAGAAGTGGCTGTGGTCGCTGAACCCCCAGCGGTAGCCAATTCCCGTGAGCTTCTCGTCATCGTGCGCGCTCAGTAGCGACTGGGCGCACAAATCTAAACGGCGATTTTTAATGTATTGCGCCACCACCAGACCTTTATCGGCGAACAGTCGGTACAGGCTACGGACCGACATCCCCGTTTCGCTGGCTAACCACTCTGGGCGCAAATGTTCTTCCTGGATAGCATCGTCGATCAAACGGATGATTTTCTGATATTGCTTCTCTCGCCGCGACGGTTGTACATCTTGTTGATGCAGCATCGGACGCAGCAGGCAGACCATCGCGTCAAGCGCCGCTTCGCTTTCGCTGGCGGAGAGCTGCGGACTACTCATGCTCTCTTGCAGCAGGCGCTGGCTGAGCTGCACCATCGGTAGCGATTTGTCCAGACGGGTGGCGACGCGAATTCCGCTGCCGCGATGCTGGTTTTCCAGCAGTTGGCGAGGCAGCAACAGCGAGACCTGACGCGAGGTTAGCTGCCAGAGGATTGAACAGGGACGTGAAGCATCAATTAACGTCATATCGCCGCTTTGCAGGCACACCTGGCGATCGTCCTGCTCAATGCTGGCTTCACCGGAAAGCTGAAAAACGGTATAGAACCAGGCGTCGTTGCCGCCACGGATCTCCTGGTGCGTGCGATACAGATTGACGTTGCGGGTGGTGACGGTACTGAGCTTCAGGCTACCCGCATAGCTGGTATCAATCTCGCCGTGGAAGTCGCCTTCCAGCGGACGTGCGGCAAAATGCCCGTAGACCTGATTAATCTTCGCCAGCCAGTCATGATACGTCTCACCGCCGTTTACCGCTGCCATACGTCATCTCTGCAATGTAAATGTGATGTTATTGTTGCATTTGTGTTTCTTTAAACAAGGCTGCTCACAGGAATATATGAAAGAACTATTAGCTGCGACACACTTCTGCCAACGCAATCTGCTTAATTGCGGCGTCTGTCACAGCCGCACAAGCGAATGTCACAGAGACAAAAGCGACTTCTCCAGACCCGCCGTAGACTGAAATGACTAACCGCGAAGAATAAGGAGACGATATGTCCTCAGCACAGGTAGCACTGCTCCCGAGCGTACAGCAGTTTTTAGACCGTCAGCATGGCCTGTTTATTGATGGCGCGCAGCAGGCGGCGCAGAGTGAAAAACGTCTCACCGTCTGGGATCCGGCTACGGGCAAGGCGATTGCCACCACGGCAGACGCTAACACGGCTGACGTGGACCGCGCGGTGATGTCCGCCTGGCGCGCGTTTGTTTCCCGCAGCTGGGCCGGGCGCACGCCTGCCGAACGCGAACGTATTCTGCTGCGCTTTGCCGACCTCGTTGAGCAGAATGGCGAAGAGCTGGCCCAACTGGAAACGCTGGAGCAGGGCAAATCGATCAACATCTCCCGCGCTTTCGAAGTCGGCTGTACGCTGAACTGGATGCGCTACACCGCCGGGTTAACCACTAAAATCAGCGGCCGCACGTTGGATGTTTCCATCCCGTTCCCGCCAGGGGCGCGCTATCAGGCGTGGACCAAAAAAGAGCCGGTCGGCGTGGTAGCCGGGATTGTGCCGTGGAACTTCCCGCTGATGATCGGCATGTGGAAGGTGATGCCGGCGCTGGCGGCAGGCTGTTCAATCGTGATTAAACCTTCCGAAACCACGCCGTTAACCCTGCTGCGTGTGGCTGAATTGGCGATTGAAGCCGGCGTGCCGGAGGGCGTTTTCAACGTGGTGACCGGCAGCGGGGCCGAGTGCGGCGCGGCGTTAACCTCTCACCCGCACGTGGCGAAGGTGAGCTTTACCGGTTCGACCGCTACCGGCAAACAGATTGCCCGCGTTGCCGCCGACAGGCTGACCCGCGTGACGCTGGAGCTGGGCGGGAAAAACCCGGCCATCGTGCTGAATTACAGGCGCTGCAAACCGATCGCCTGAAGTGGACGCTGAAACATGCTTACGAAAATGTCCCGATGTACCGCCGTAAGTTTGATGCGGCGGGCGTACACCCTGACGATTTTCATGAGCTGAGCGATCTCAGCAAGTTTCCCTGCACCACCAAGCAGGATCTGCGCGACAACTATCCGTTCGATACCTTCGCGGTACCGATGGATCAGGTGGTGCGTATCCATGCGTCTTCCGGTACGACCGGCAAGCCGACCGTCGTTGGCTATACGCAGAACGATATCGATACCTGGGCGAATATCGTCGCCCGTTCGCTGCGCGCCGCGGGCGGTTCGGCGAAGGATAAAATTCACGTGGCCTACGGCTACGGCCTGTTTACCGGCGGTCTGGGCGCGCACTACGGTGCCGAGCGCTTAGGGGCGACGGTGATCCCGATGTCCGGCGGCCAGACCGAGAAACAGGCGCAGCTGATTCGTGATTTCAAACCCGACATGATCATGGTGACGCCGTCTTACTGTCTCAACCTGATTGAAGAGCTGGAACGCCAGATGGGCGGCGACGCGCGCGGCTGTTCGCTGAGAACCGGCGTCTTTGGCGCCGAGCCGTGGACCTCGGGTATGAAGGCGGAGATTGAACGCCGCCTTGGTATTACCGCGCTGGATATTTATGGCCTGTCGGAAGTGATGGGGCCGGGCGTGGCAATGGAATGTATTGAAACCGGCGATGGCCCCACCATCTGGGAAGACCACTTCTTCCCGGAAGTGGTCAATCCGGATGATGGTACCCCGTTGGCCGACGGCGAGCACGGCGAACTGCTGTTCACCACGCTCACCAAGGAGGCGCTGCCGGTCATTCGCTACCGCACCCGTGACCTGACGCGCCTGCTGCCGGGCACCGCTCGCACCATGCGCCGTATGGATCGCATCAGCGGGCGCAGTGACGACATGCTCATTATTCGCGGCGTGAACGTTTTCCCATCGCAGGTGGAAGAAGAGATCCTCAAGATTGAACATCTGGCGCCGCACTATCAGCTGGAAGTCAATCGTCGTGGGCATCTTGATTCACTTTCGATTCGCGTTGAGCTGAAAGAGAGTAGTCTGGTGCTGAGCCACGAACAGCGCTGCCAGATTTGCCACCACCTGCGTCATCGCATTAAGTCGATGGTCGGCATTTCAACCGACGTCAGCATTGTTAACTGCGGCAGCATTCCGCGCTCTGAAGGTAAGGCCTGCCGCGTGTTTGACCTGCGCAAAGCCGCCGCCAACGGCTAACCCCTGTAGGCCTGATAAGCGCAGCGCTGCCGGATGGCGGCGTTGCCTTATCCGGCCGACAAACTCCTGGCGTTTCGCGGCTTTATTCCTGTGCTATGATTCAAAAAGGACAAAAACAACAACACTATGAATCATATGGAAAAACTCGATAGTTTTATTCAGCAGGCGGTCACCGCGATGCCGATCAGCGGCACCTCGCTGATTGCTTCGCTGTACGGTGACTGTTTATCCCAGCGCAGTGGCGAAGTCTGGCTTGGCAGCGTGGCGGCGCTGCTGGAAGGGCTGGGCTTTGGCGAACGCTTTGTACGTACCGCGCTGTTTCGCCTCAACAAAGAAGAGTGGCTGGACGTGGTGCGCATTGGCCGCCGCAGCTTCTATCGCCTGAGCGACAAAGGGTTGCGCCTGACGCGTCGTGCGGAGAGTAAAATTTACCGCGCCAACGCCCCGGAATGGGACGGCACCTGGCTGCTGCTGCTTTCCGAAGGGCTGGAAAAAAACACCCTTGCCGAAGTCAAAAAACAGCTGATCTGGCAGGGGTTTGGCGTGCTTGCGCCGAGCCTTTTAGCCTCGCCATCGCAAAAACTGGCGGACGTACAGTCGCTGCTGCACGAAGCGGGCGTAGCGGAGAACGTGATCTTCTTCGAGGCCCATTCGCCGCTGGCGCTCTCCCGCGCCGCGCTGCGGGAACGGGTAGAGGAGTGCTGGCATCTCACCGAACAGAACGCCATGTACGAAGCGTTTATCACGCTGTTCCGCCCCTTATTGCCGCTGCTGCGCGATGCGGAGCCGGATGAGTTAACGCCTGAACGCTGCTTCCAGATTCGCCTGCTGCTGATCCATTTCTATCGCCGGGTGGTGCTGAAAGATCCGCTGCTGCCGGAAGAGCTGCTGCCCGCGCATTGGCTAGGTCAGACCGCGCGCCAGCTCTGTATCAACATCTATCAACGCGTTGCTCCAGGGGCGCAGGCTTTCGTCAGCGAGAAGAGCGAAAGTTCGGTGGGCGAACTGCCCGCGCCGGGGCCGATGTACTATCAACGCTTTGGGGGATTGCCTGAAGCATAACAGGAGAAGCCATGCCGATTTACCAGATTGACGGGATGATCCCGGTTGTTCCGACGGAAAGCTATGTCCACCCGACTGCCGTACTGATCGGTGATGTGATCCTTGGTAAAGGGGTATACGTTGGGCCCAACGCCAGCCTGCGCGGCGATTTTGGGCGTATCGTGGTGAAAGATGGCGCGAACATTCAGGATAACTGCGTGATGCACGGTTTCCCCGGCCAGGACACGGTGGTAGAGGAGGACGGACATATCGGCCACGGTGCGATTCTCCACGGCTGCGTCATTGGCCGTAACGCGCTGGTCGGCATGAGCGCGGTGATTATCGACGGGGCGACCATTGGTGAAAACAGCATCGTTGGCGCGTCGGCTTTCGTCAAAGCTCGGGCGGAAATGCCGGCTAACCATCTGATTGTGGGGAGCCCGGCAAAGGCGATTCGTACCTTAACCGAGCAGGAGCTTGAGTGGAAAAAGCAGGGCACCCGCGAGTATCAGGTGCTGGTCGACCGTTGCCAGAAGACGCTGGTTGCCGTCGAACCGTTAACCGAAGCCGAGCCGGACCGTAAGCGTCTGGCGTTTGACGAAAACCTGCAGCCTAAATCCGCTATTTAGCTCTCGTCTCCTGGGGAAATGTAGGCCGGATAAGGCAAAGCCGCCATCAGGCATTGGCTGCACACTGCCGGATGGCGGCTTTGCCTTATCCGGCCTACGCGTTTTTATGAGTAGCGTAACGCATCCACTAACAGCGCAAACGCGGTGGTGTGCTGGCGACGGCTGGGATAGTAAAGATAGTAACCCGGAAAAGGCACGCACCAGTCGGCGAGCACATGCTGTAAACGCCCGGCGGCTACGCCATCGGCGATGGTGTCTTCCGGCACGTAGGCCAGACCCAACCCGGCTTCGGCGGCCTCAAGGCGTTGAGGCAGGGAGTTGAGGGTCAGTTGCCCTTCAACCCGAACCCGCAGCGGTTCACCGTGTTGTTCGAACTCCCATGCATACAATCCGCCGCGCGTTGGCAGACGCATGTTGATGCAGCGATGATGCTGAAGATCGTGCGGCGTTTGCGGAATACCATGACGGGCAAAATAGTCGGGTGAACCGACCACGGCCATGCGCATATCCGGGCCAATGCGCACCGCAATCATATCGCGCGCGACCTGTTCACCGAGGCGGACTCCCGCATCAAACCGTTCATCGACGATATCGGTGAGGGCGTTATCAACGATCACCTCAATATTGATGTCCGGGTATTGCTGCATAAACGGCTTGATTCGCGGCCAGAGCACCGTGTTCATCGAGTGTTCGGCAGCGGTGAGACGAATATTGCCTGCCGGTCGTTCGCGTGAATCGCGTAGGGCTGAAATTTCCTGTTCAATTTCCTGCAGATGTGGGCTGAGGCTTTGATAGAGTCTTTCACCCGCTTCTGTGGGGGCGACGTTGCGGGTGGTGCGCGTCAGCAGGCGAACGTCGAGACGGCTTTCCAGATTACGCATTGCGTGGCTCAATGCCGACTGTGAAACCCCAAGCTGTGCGGCGGCGCGAGTAAAACTCCGCTCGCGGGCGACGACCATAAAAGAGATCAGATCGTTGATGTTATCTTTTAACATAGGGAGTGACCATTAATGAATCTGGCTCATCGTTGCAGAATGATTTTTTCAGTGTAATAGCCGATGATTTATATGCAACAGGTGATATCAGGTGAGATGACAATGAAAATCAATGTGGTAGGCACCAGCGGCGTGGGTAAATCGACGCTGGCAAAGCGTCTGGCGGCGCTACTTTCCGTTCCCTATATCGAAATGGATACGCTTTACTGGCGATCCGGATGGCAGGGGGTCAGCGATGAGGCGCTTTTCGTCGGACTGACGCAGGCAACCGCGTGCCCTGACTGGGTGCTGGACGGCAACTATAATCGCAGTCGTCCGGTAAAATGGCGCGAAGTGGATCTGGTGGTGTGGGTTGATTACAGTTTCTGGCGCACCTTTCGGCAGGCCGTCACGCGTGCGGCAGTGCGCGCATGGCGTCAGCAAGAGCTGTGGCCGGGTACCGGCAACCGCGAGAGTTTTCGCCGTTCTTTTTTTAGCCGCGATTCGATCATTCTGTGGACGCTAAAAACCTGGCGTCTTAACCGCCAGCGCTACCTGCAAGACATGGCCGACCCGGCCTGGGCGCACATCCGCTTTGTACGCTTGCGTAATCAGCGGGAAACCGAGGCGTTTATCGCGCAATTAAGCGCTGGAATCCCCCCTTGTTCGCGCACGAAATGACGGATGAAGCGGCCTGACTGTGGTAGTTTTAGGGCTCTAACCATAAGGAGTCCTGCCCATGCCACACGTTGATATTAAATGTTTCCCCCGCGATCTGAACGATGAACAGAAAACCGCGCTCGCGGCGGACATCACTGAAGTGTTGATTCGCCATCTTAATACCAAAGACCGCTCGGTCAGCGTGGCCCTGAACCAGGTGCAGGAAAGCGACTGGCAGCAGGTATGGGATAACGAAATTGCGCCGCAGATGGCGACGCTGATTAAAAAGCCGGGTTACAGCATGTGATGATGCAGCCGCCCGGCGTAGCTCTGGCTTGCCGGGCGACTTCTGTTAAGCGGTTTTCGTTGTAGCGACCGCGGTTATCTCTGCTGGCGCGTAGCGCCCGGCATCCAGGTCGGCGCGAATTTGCTCGTAGTCGTCATCCAGACGATAGAAGCGCCCAATACAGATCATCGAAGCGATAATCAACAGCGCCGGGATATACAGATAGCAGGCTTTTATCGCCAGCATGGCGCTGTCGCTTTGCGTCGCGTTGGCGACATAGCCGCTGGAAGAGAGCAGCACGCCGATAATTGCCCCGGCTCCCGCCATGGCGACTTTACCGAGGAAACCATTAATGGAGGTGAGAATACCTGCGGTATTAATGCCGGTTTTCCATACCCCGTAGTCGACCGGGTCGGCCTGCATTGAGAAGTAAATCGCCGTGCGCTGGCCTGCGCCGAGCGACAGGATCACGGCGCCAACAATCAGCCCCCACGTATTTGCTCCGGCCACAATCATCACCCCCATGCCCAGCAGGTTAATCGTGCTGGCGACCAGATAGACATGACGTTTTTTCATGCGGCTGGCGAGCATCGGTACCGTTAGCGTGCCGAGCAACGGCACGAAGGTGGAAATACCTGCGACCACTGCCGTGAGCTCAACGTTGCCGACGTAGTAGTGGAAGAAGTACACCAGCGCGCCGGTCTGGAAGAAAAACGCGCCCCACATCAGAAAAATATTGATGGCAAAAACAAACCACGGACGGTTAGCTCTCAGGCTCACCCACGCGCGCTTGAGGGTCATGCGCTCCTGGGTAATACTGATGCTCTCTTTCACGTTGCGAAAGCTAACCAGCAAAAAGAAGGTGGCGATAACGCCGAAAACGATCGCCGTAGAGAAGAAACCGTGTGCCTGGTTACCTTTACCCAGCGCGCTCACCAGCGGCAGCGTGGCGACGGCCACAATGGTTGCGCCAAGGGAACCGAGTAAAATGCGCACGGTGGAGAGCGTGGTACGCTCGCCGGAGTCGTTAGTCAGGAACGGCAGCATGGCGCAGAACGGAATATTCACCAGCGTATAGAGAAACGACAGGCACAGATAGGTGATAAAGGCGTATACCAGTTTGCCGGTGGTGCCAAAGTCCGGAACATAGAACGCCAGAATGCACAGTAGGCCAAAGGGAACCGCGCCGAACAGCAGATAGGGACGGCAGCGGCCCCAGCGGGTGGCGGTATTGTCTATCACCAGCCCCATCAGCACGTCGGCCACGCCGTCGACCAGGCGGGTGACGAGGAACATCAACCCAACGTAGTAAGCCGGTAAGCCCATCACGTCGGTGTAAAAAAACATCAGGTAAAGCGAGATAAGCTGCCACACCAGGTTGCAGGAGAGATCGGCGATACCGTAGCCCACGCGCTGTTTCCAGCGTTCAAACGTTGTTTCTGCCATATAAATAAACTCGCGTTAGTTGTTACAGACCGTACAGGCGGATAAACCAGGCCGGGGTACAGCTCCATGCATGGCAGTAGCTATTGATAAGCTTGCTACCATACGGAGAAAATTCAGGATGCTGCGGATCAAACACTTCCCAGAAGGTGTCCGCGCCATAGCGCACCATTTCCCCCCAGTAGGCTTTGATCTCCTTGACTGCCTGCTCGCGCAGCCCGCATTGCAGCAGGGCGGCAATAAAATGGTGGCGGAGATAGGGGGTATTCATGGCGATCGTTGGCGGATGGCTCAGCAGCCGCTGCATTACCGCCAGACGCTGTTCCGGGTGGCCGACTTCCGCCAGCACTAGCCAGATTTGCGAAGCCCAGGAAACCTGGCGCGCCTCGCCGCTGATGAAATAGCCCTGCGTGTCATCCCAGAACTGTGTTTGCGCCGCCGCTTTTAAGCGCTGAAGCTGTGCGCGATAGGCGGCGACAAGCTGCGGCTCAAACCGTTCAGCCAGCCACAGGCCGCGTTGCAGGCAGTAGATCAGCACGCCCTGGGCCGCGGCCTGTTTGTTTAAACTTTCTTGCCAGTCGATAAACACCCACCAGTCGTCGCTGTCGCGCACGATCCCACTGTCGTCGAGGCGGATAAAGGCCAGTTCGAGCTGTCGTCTGGCGACCGGCCACAATTCGCGCGCTGTGGCAAGATCTTCGGCGCTTTGCAGATAGTTGTAGAGAACATCGACAAAAAAGAGCGAGTAGTCGAACAGGAAGGTGTCGTCGGCGATCGTCTGCGGTTTGACGAAGACGTTGGCGGAAACCATGCCGTCGGCCCGCGTGTGGCCAGCGAACAGATACAGGCAACGGCGCACCAGATCGTGGCGGGCAAAGGTCACGTCATTGACCAGCGCCTGTAGGCGAAGATCGCCCAGCCACAGGCGTCTATCGCGCTTTGGACCATCTTCAAAAACTTCCTGCATGCAGTTTTTCAGCGTCAGTACCGACACCCGGTCAATGGCCTGGAGTTCGGCGTCGGCGCTCTCACATGGCGGGCAGCGCTCGGGGGCCGAAGTGACGGTGTTGAGCAACAGGTTGTCGAAGCGCAGGCGGAATTTGCGCGACACGGCTTTGACCTCAATTTTCACGTAGCGGCAGCAGTAGCGACGCGGTAGCGCAACCTCGGCGGGCAGCACGTCCAGCCATAAGTCCTGCTGTTGCAGCCAACTGCTGCTGAGCCAGCCGCGGTAATCGCTAAACGGTTCGCACACCTCGCAGAGCGTTTCGCCAAAGGTGAGCTGCAGATGGGCGGGGGCATCCGGCGGGCTTCCGGCGCTGTGACAGGCAAACTGCAGATAACCGACGCAGTGGCTGCCAAAATCGATAATTACGCTTTCGCCTTCGCTAAACTCGCGCTGATACAGCGCCTCCAGCGAACAGAGCGGCTCGGCGCGCCAGCCGAACAGCGCCTGCGGATCGGCAACGGCGTTGATGACGGCAAGCGGCGATCGCGGCTGACGATGCAGCTCGGGGATGAGCGAGTCCGCTTTGTGCAAGAACTGCGGCTGGCGAACCATGGGAATCTGGGCATTAAGCTGAATGGCTTGTGACATACGACGTCCTCGGAATAAGTTGTCCGCAGGATACGGCGGCGTGACGGACGACAACCACTCTGCTAATGCCAAATTTGGTGGGAGAGTGGCACTGATGGTGGGATAGTGCGACTGACGATCACAAATCCGCGATTCTCCATCGTCGTCAGGAAGAAAATGGCTTATCTTGCCGTGGTGCGCTAAGCCGTTTGGATAGCATCAATGATTACACTGACTACTGAATATTATTTCGCCAATACCGGCGATAAGCTGGCAATGTATGCCAGCGATCCCGAGGATAATAACTGCGAGCATAACCACGAATTTGATGAGCTGGTGATTGTGGAGCAGGGACACGGTCTGCACGTTATTAATGGCCGCCCGCTGTATATTCAGCAAGGTGACGTTTTTTACGTCAAATCCGGCGATTTTCATTTTTACGACGAACTGGGAACCCTTAAGCTGATTAATATTTTGATCAATCCGCAGGTGCCGTTCCATTATTTGCAGCAGATTGACACGCTGCTGGGGCAGTTTTCCGCACAGCAGGCCAGCTGCTACGGGTGGCTATCGCCGGAAACCCGTATGGCTTGTAAAGAGATGATTACACAGATTTTTCGGCCAGAGATGCAGGAAGCGGAAAATCAGGCGTTACGCGAAGCGCGTTTTTTTCAGCTGGTGACCACGCTGCAATATGCGCAAACGCAGGCCGAATACAGCTCTACCAAATATAAGCTGCATAAGCTATTAACCTGGCTACAAGAACACTGCTTTGAAGATCATAACTGGCAACAGCTGGCTGAGACCTTCCATTTAACGACCCGCACCGCGTTTCGTCATATTAAAGAGGCGACGGGATTAACGCCGGATAACTATTTAAAACGGCTGCGATTGGTTTCGGCGCGGGTTAAATTACGTGAAACGGAAATGTCGGTGACCGAAATTGCTTATTTATGCGGCTTCGCTAACAGCAATCATTTCACCACACTGTATAAAAAGGTCTTTGGGATTACGCCGAGTGAAGAGCGGCGGCAGAAAGGATGAGAGATGAGTAAACCAGACAATCAGGCCGAGCGCGATGCGGGATATCGCCGCGTCCGGCTGGAGGATATCGCGACCCGTTGTCGCACCTCGCTCAGTACGGTGTCACGAGCCCTCTCGGGTGAAAAAGGGGTCAGCCACGAACTGCGTACGCGTATTCAGGAAGTGGCGCGGGCGATGCGGTACACCCCGGCTCAGGAGCTGGGTGGCGCGCGCATTGTTCTGGCCATTTCGCAGGTGGCGATGCTCGATTATAACCGCTACCAGTTCAGCTGGTATGTTCTGCAAGGCTTGAAAGAGCGTGCGAAAGTGCTGGGCGTCGATCTCACCACTCATCCGCTCAACGATAATGATAACGGCGCACTGCAAGCGCTGCTGGAAGAACCGGATGTAGGCGGCGTACTGGCGCTGACGGTGGATGACAGCGGCTTTCTCAACACGGTAGTGAACCTGAAAAAACCGGCGGTGCTGGTGAACACCGAAGATCCGCTGATGCGCTTATCCAGCGTGCTGCCGTGTAACCGCTCGGCCACGCGTATGGCCTGTGAATACCTGCTGGATCGAGGCCATCGCGATATTCTTTTTTTGACGCATCCGGGCCGCCGAACGATTGAACAGCGTGAAGACGGCTGGCGGGACGCGATGCGTTGCCGTCAACTGCTGTGCGACGATTCACGTATCCTGACGGTCACCGACTGGCTACCAGAGCTGGCGGAGCAGGCGGTGATCGCGCGTTTTCGCGATAATCCGCGTGAGTGCACGGCAATACTCTGTGCGAATGACTCGCTGGCGCTCGGGGCGATCAATGGCGTGCGGGCCTTAGGTCTGCGGGTGCCGGAAGATATTTCGGTGATCGGGATGAATAACCTGCCGCAGGCGGAGTTTGCCACGCCGCCGTTGACCACCGTACATTTGCCGGTACAGGAAATTGGCACGCTGGCGCTGGAGCTGTTGCAGGATATGATTGCAGGAAGTGTGGAAATACCGCGACGTATTGAGCTGGCGTGCGCCATCGTGGAGCGTCAATCGGTGGCCCGTATCGCCTGATACGGGCCAGCCGGAGAGGAGCGGGTTACTCGAATTTGGCCCGTTCCATTTTCGGTACTAACAGCAGATACATCACCGCCCATGCCAGCAGATAAGCGACAGAGCTGATGGCGAACAGCGCCCAGTAGTTGCCGGAGGCTTCCAGTACGGCGCCAATCACCGTAGAGAAGATAACGCTGCCGATCATCCCGAAGGTGCTGCCGATCCCGACGACGGAACCAACGGCGGCGCTTGGGAACAGGTCGGATACCGAGGTCAGAATGTTGGCGGACCACCCCTGGTGTGCTGCCGCAGCTAAACCAACCAGCGCGACGGCGGCCCACAGATTTTCGACCTGAGTAGCGGCGAAAATCGGCAGTACCAGGCAGGCGCAAATCAGCATGGTGATTTTACGCGCGCGGGCGGTGCTAAAGCCTTTGCTCATCAGCTTACCGGGTAACCAGCCCGCGCCCAGACTGCCGACGATCGCGAACAGATAAATGACAATCAGCGGCAGACCCAGACCTTCCATGTTGATACCGCGCGACTCGTTGAGCCATTTTGGCAACCAGAACAGGAAGAACCACCAGATGGGGTCGGTCAACATTTTGCCTAATGCGACGGCCCACAGTTGACGGTAGCCCAGCAGACGCGTCCACTTAATCGCGGAAACGCTGACGGCTTCTTCTTTATCCTGGGCAATCCACGCCTGTTCTTCGGCGCTGGCTTTCGCTCTAACCGGACCAAAGGCGATAAACCACGGAATCAGCCACAGGAAGCCGACGGCACCGAGAATTAAGAATGCGCCGTGCCAGCCGTAATGTACTGCGATAAGCGGGATCAACGCCGGCGAGATGACCACGCCGATATTGACCGCAACCCCGAGAATACCGGTGGCCAGCGTACGCTCTTTCTTGGGATGCCACTCGGCAATGACCTTCATCGCGGCCGGAAAGTTAGCCGACTCACCGAGACCCAGCAGCACGCGCACCAGCGCAAAACCGGCAACCGAACCGACGACCGCGTGCGCCATTGCCGCGGCGCTCCAGACCACCATGGCCACCGCATAGCTGATTTTGGTCCCCAGTTTGTCGATAATGCGCCCGCACACCAGCGTGCCGACGCCGTAGGCGACGGTAAACGCATTAACCAGCCAGCTGTACTCCATCTGCGTCCAGCCGATATCTTTTTGCAGCATCGGCGCCAGCAGGCCGAGAATTTGACGGTCCATGTAGTTAACCGTCGTCGCAAATACCAGCATGGAACACACGACCCAGCGATAGTTGCTTTTCGGTTTCGCCACTTCGCGAGCGGGGTTGTGCAGCGTATTCGGATTAACGTCACCAGAGGTCTGCCCGGCAGGCGCAGACGGTTTATCTATTTGCGTATCCATTATTATTTTCCTTGCCCGGTCTCTGCCGGGCGTTGGTTACAGAGGAAGTTCACTGCTACTGCCTGCAACGGTCCACTGCTGTGGGTCAAGCGTGCGGTCTTCGGCGCTCACCCGTCCATCGGCCAGGAAGCGCACCGTGCCGTACAGGGGATCGTTGACTTCGATACTGCCGTCGTCATGTTGCGTCATGGTCAGGTCGTTAAAGCGCGCGCTCAAAGTATCCAGAGTGCTGTCGACCCGATCGTTGATGCGAACCAGCCAGCAGGTTTGTTGCCCGTTAAGGCGAATTTCACAGCCGCGGGTTGGGCCCGTATTCACCGTTTCGAACGCCTGATTGCCCACCAGTAGCGCCATGCCGTCGCCGCTACGTACGGCAGCGCGCTGGCCGTTGATAGCGACTTCATCGAACTGGCTTTGCGGCAGCCATGCATGCGTAAACGGCGGCTGATCGGCATGCAGATTGAACGTCAGTACGGCCAGCCCGCGATATTGCTGAACGCGAGGCAGCGTGCCGCAGCCACCCCAGTAAGAAGGGCGACCGAAACCGCCGTGCAGGGTTTCACCGGGGTGGTTAATCCAGATCTGCGCTTCGGGTTGGTTGCCAAGACGCAAATGGAAAGGCGTCTCCTGATAACCCCATTCTCCCCAGCGGTAGCCGGCAATTGAGCCCATCGCCGCGTGGCGGTTTTTGTAGTGATAGAGCTTGGCAATCCGGTTGGCCCCCTGAGCAAAGCACCACTCAATGGCGCTCTCTTTTTGCCACGCGGCCACCTCCGCCAGTTCTACCGGTAGGGTGAGCAGGCCATCGCGCAGCAGCAGGGCGAGTTGCGGTAGGACATGGAAACGACAGCCGTAGTTGCCTTTACCCCAGAGCAGACGTGATATCGCCGCCAGCTCCAGAGAGCGCCCGGCGCGAAGGGTATGTTCGTAAGAACGCCCCTGCGAGGCGGTCAGGAATCCCTGGTGAGCGGAACGGGCAATCTGTGCCAGCAAACGCGCGATCGCCGCAATGGCGCGTTGGCTTATTTGTTCGTCGCCAGACAGGGCGGCCAGCGCGGTGAGCCCTTTTAGATCGATAGGGAAATAAGGCGCGGAGTTCCATTCGGCCATTTCACACTGCTCGAAATGATCCAGCCAGCTGATGACGCGAGCTTTACCCGCCGCCGCCTGTTCGCGACCGCTGCGCCCGGAACGGGTGAAAATGGCATCCGGGAAGAGGTTGCCTGCCAGCAGCGCGGCGGTGTGGAACAGCAGCGCGTGGTTCTCAGAGAAGTACCACTGAACATCGTTGCCCGGTTCGTCCATCCAGTAACGGAAGCGCAGAATGGCATCATCGATGCGCCCGCGAACCGCGGGATCGATCTTGTCACCCCACACGGTGCGACACCACAGCAGCGGTACCAGCGTAAAGTCAGCGCAATCATGGCAGTCGAGTACCGACGGCAGAACGCCATCCAGCATCTGCTGAGTTTGCGCATCGTTAAGGCCGCAGGCCAGGCGCGCCAGCGCTTTGACGCTGCTGTATTCACCTTCCTGAGCAACCACGTTCAACGCTTCCGCAATGCGCGCTTCCTGGGTTTGCGGGATTGCCGTCTGGCGATCGGCGTGGCAGATTTCGACGCCGAGGGTGCGGCTCATCCTGAAGCCTTCGCGTTGCAGCGTAATGTGGAAATTACGGAAGTCCGCCGGGATGTCTTCGCTTTCCGCAATGGCGACCAGCGACTCACCGGCGGGCAGACGGCTGTTCAGCGCGACCGGTTCATCAAGAGAGATAAAATCGCCCAGCACATTGACGTGCAGGTCATAGTCCGTCGATGCCGGCTGAGGAAATACCAGACGAATGGTGCCGCGGTTATACACCGGATGCTCAAAGGAGACGCCGTCAAGCAGCTGCTCCATCTCTTTGACCTGTGCGTCGACCAGCGGGGTTTCCAGTGCGACCTGCAGCGGTTCGCCGGCAAGGTAGTCGAGCTGGAAGAAGAAGCGAATATCGCGTTCGGCTAAGTCATCGAACCACAGCTCCAGCTCATTTTTCCCCGCTTTCAGCGAAAGGGTGAATTCGCGCTGATTTTCCAGGTTGCGCTGATAATCTGCCATCCAGAGCACTTCTTCGCCGTTCAGCTTGAGCAATGCGCCGCCGCAGGTCGCCAGACGGAAACGATACTCACCCGCCTGTGGGCAGTCGAGCTGCGTTCTGGCCCAGGCGCCGACGCGGGTAGGTCGGAACCAAAAGCCCGAGAGGTCGACTCTGTCAGAGGCAAACGGGAACCACCAGCGCGTATAGCTTGCGCTGGCGAACGGCTGCGGCTTTTTCTCGGCAAAGTGCTGGCGAAAATCATCGCGGCACGGGTAGGTGTGAGGAATAAAGTTTTTATGTTTGCTTAAAAAGAAAAACGGATCCATTTCGCCAGCCATTGGCGAATCCACCGTGTCATAGCGCAAACTTGTAATATCAGATAGCTGCCAGTAGCGCACGGCGTTACCCGCCGTTAAATTAAAATTACTATATTCAATAGCCATTTTTTCTCCCAAAGAGAAGAGTCGTATTTTATTTGTTATCCGCCAGGCGCAAACCTTCACTCAGGCATAATATTGCCAACGCTTGCCCATAGCCTGTTGGTTGTAATGGAATGTCTTTATAAAATTGCAGGGTTCGCCCCATTCGCGTGCCATAAGAAACATTATGTACGGTTCCTTCGGCATCAATATTATCCTGAACAATTGCCAGCGCTTTCATTCCCGCTTCTAACCAGCGAACGTCGCCAATTCCCAGGCGCGCACCTTTTAATAAGCCGTAGCCAAAACCGGCGGTCGCGGAGATTTCGATATAAGAATCTGGATGGTCCAGCAGGGTGTGCCAGGCGCCGTTATCCGTCTGCAGATCGATAAGGGTATTCACCTGTTTCTTCAGGCATTCAATCAGGTATTCGCGCACGCCTGCGCCCACGTCGGCCAGCTCCAGCAGTTCAAGGATGCCAACGGTAATCCACGCGTTGCCGCGCGCCCAGCGGGCTTTGGCAAAGTTGCTGTTCTCAACAAAGCTCCAGCCGTGGTACCACAAACCGGTTTGCGGATCGTTAAGATAGCGCGCATGCAGCAGGAACTGACGCACCGCCTCATCAACCAGCTCCTGACGCCCGGAAACCGTACCGTAGTGTGCGAGGAACAGCACCACCATAAACAGCGTGTCGTCCCAGATCTCCATTTCGTTAATACCGTCGGAAACCACATGCTGGAAACCTTGTTCCGGCGTCCGCGGGAGTTCAGTCATTACGCGGTTTGCCCAGTTATCCAGCACCTGCTGGTAGTGCGGCTGACGGTGATGGGACCAGAACAGCGAGAGGGGCAGCATCGGCGCGGTGGTATTTACGTTGAGGCTCGGCAGACCTTTTTCGATATTTCCCTGAAACCACTGATCGATAATTTGATATAGATCATCAGACTTTGTGTTTTCCCATAAACGTACCAGTCCAAATAGCCCAACGCCCTGCGGCCATTCCCAGCTGGAGAATGAAATATAATCTCCGGCGCTACCGTCAAGATTGGGTTCATTAAAACGCCCGTTATCTTTTAATTCAGTAAAACCGCGCAGGAGTAAATCAATATTTTTATTCAGTGAACGCTTTTCCATTTTTATTCTCAGTCTACGTGTAAAGAAGATTTGGCAATAAGGATTAAATCACTACGCATTTCATATGCGCAATACGAAAAAATTTTGCGTTCATATTCTGTGAGCATTGCCGATATTTTATTGGTCTACGCAGACATTTTTTTGCGCGAAATAGAGGAGGGAATTGTTGATAAAACAAAGAGTTGTTGGAGCGGTGTTTCATTCCTGCTAAGAAGACTGCACAAATTTTTTGCGCAGTCTTCAAAAAAGACCTTATTGCGCGTCAATGAGCGGCACGCGGATCTGTTTACCACTGGCGACAAAGGTGCCTGCACCAAGATGATGTAGCGTATTGCGCTTATCATCGTCGAACTGCCAACGACCGGCGACGAACGCCCGTTCATCGGCAGCAGCGGAAACCACTTCGCCAAACAGGGTGTCATAGTGTGATGCCGCCGCGGTGGCGGGCAGCAGTCGGCACTCCATCCATGCCAGGCATTTTTCTTCCACCACTGGCAAGCCCAGCACCGGTCCGTTAATCACCGGAATGCCGTAGGCATTGAACTTATCCTCTTCGCGCCCGCTGATGCTGCCAACCGCATAGGTCCAGTTGGCGGCGGCAACGCCCGGCACCACGATGCCAAAGGTACCGTTACGTTCAATAATTTCCCGCGACCAGGCATTTTTATCCACCACGATGGCGATGCGCGGCGGTTCGAATTCCACCGGCATCGACCAGGCCGCGGCCATCACGTTGCGGCGCTTCGTTTCATCGTCATAGCTGGTTATCAGAATGGTTGGGCCATGGTTAAGCAAACGGCTGGCGTGGTGAAGTTCGACGGGGCGAAAACGGCTCATAGAGGTTCCTCATAAACAGGGCGGATGCTGGCTAACACACTAAATTGCCATAAAAGCGTAATCAATGCGTCATCTTCGCTGCCTATAGTCGCCCGCACTAAGTCCCAAAGAGGATACACATTATGTTTGCTCCCCTGATGTTCATGCAGGTGAGCGCGGCCCGGCGGGCATTGACCGCGGGTAGAGCATCGTTTTCCCAATGGGGAGGGCGATAATGCGCGCGCTGACCAGCATTCGGCTCGACGGCGTTTCCTTCGCTTTCGGTGCCACCACCGTGCTCAATCATATCAATCTGCATATCGATGCCGGCAGCATTGTCGCGCTACTGGGGCCGTCCGGCTGCGGTAAAAGCACGCTGCTGCGGCTGCTGGCGGGGCTGACCGTTCCGGCAGCGGGCGATATTCACTTCGGCGATCGTCTCGTCGCCAGGCCAGGCTGGGGTTTGCCGCCTGAACAGCGCGACATTGGCATGGTGTTCCAGGACTACGCCCTGTGGCCGCATATGACGGCGGCGCAGAACGTCGCTTTTCCGCTGCGTATGCGCCATGTCCCCCGCGACGAACGGCAGCGGCGAGTCAACGACGCATTGGCGATGGTCGGGCTTTCCGGCTTCGGTGAACGTAAACCCTCCGGGCTGTCCGGCGGCCAGCAGCAGCGGGTGGCGCTGGCGCGGGCGATCGTCGCCGAACCCCGCGTACTGCTGTTCGACGAGCCGCTCTCTAACCTCGACAGCGAACTGCGCGAGTCGCTGTGTATGGAAATGAGCCGCCTGTTGCGCCAGCTGGCGATTACCGCTGTTTACGTCACCCACGATCGCCGCGAGGCCGAACTGCTGGCAGACCGCATTGTGCATCTTTCTGCGGGCAGCATTGCCGCCGTCCGCACCGCTGCTTCTACTTCAGGGGAACTTGTATGAAAACCAGTCCAAAAGGTGTTGCGCTAGCGATGATGTTATCTGCTTCTATGGTGTCCAGCGCCCATGCGCTGACCGTGTATACGGCCGGGCCGGGGGCGCTGGCGAAAAGTCTGGCCAGCGGTTTTGAAAAGAAAACCGGGGTGAAGGTGAATATTTTTCAGGCCACTACCGGCAAAGTGATGGCGCGGCTAGAAGCCGAGCAGGCCAATCCGCAGGCGGATGTGCTGATCTCCGCTTCGTGGGATACGGCGGAAGACCTGCATCAGCGTGGCTGGCTGTTGCCTTACCAGAGCGGTAATGCCGATAAAGTTCCTCCCACGTTGAAATCGACCGATTACGTGGCGCAGGGGATTTCCGCGCTGGGGATCGTCTGGAATAGCAAAAGCGGCACACCGGAACCCAAAGAGTGGCGCGATCTCACCGACGCGTCCTTTAAAGATAAGGTCACCACGCCCGACCCGGCGCTTTCCGGCGCGTCGCTGGATTTGCTGATCGGGTTGCAAAACGGCATGGGCGATAAAGCCTGGGCGCTGTTCGAAGCGTTGAAAAATAACGGTATGGTGGTGAGTGGCCCCAATGCCCAAGCGGTGACGCCGGTGATGCAGGGGGCGAAAGCGGCGGTATTTGGCGCGGTGGACTATGTCTCTTACGGCAATATCGCGCAGGGAGAGTCGCTGAAGGTGATCTTCCCGGCCAGCGGCACGGTGATTGCGCCGCGCCCGATGATGATCCTCAAAACCACGCAGCACGCCGATGACGCTAAAGCCTTTGTCGACTACGTGCTGTCGCCGGAAGGCCAGACGATGGTTGCCGACGCCTGGTTGATGCCCGCCCGCAGCGATGTGGCGGCAAAACGTCCGCTGCTTGGCGAACTGAAAGTACTGCCTACCACCAGCGACGGCAGCAGCGAGCGTAGCGCCGTTCTGGCCCGCTTTAGCACGCTGTTCGGTCAATAACGCTCGTTGCCCGGCCGAGGCGTAGCCGACGCCGGGGATTGGCTTCTCCCTCAAGGATCTTCGGGTGAAAAAACACATGATCGCCTGCGCCACGCTCGCCGCTCTGGTGGGGCTGGTGGCGCTACCGCTGTTATTTATTCTTTTACAGGCCATATTCCCGCAGTTCAGTGCAGGTTCGCTACGCGCGCCGTTCAGCGGGTTAATGGCGTTACTTGACGATCCGCAGCTTATGCCGATGCTGGGCGGTACGCTGTGGATTGCCTGCGGCGTTGCGCTGGCGAGCGTGATACTCGGCCTGCCGCTCGGCGTACTGCGTGGGCTCTTTAACCTACCGCTGCCCAGACTGTGGGATATCGTGTTTCTGATCCCGTTTCTCACGCCGCCGTACATTGCCGCGCTGTCGTGGATGCTGGTGCTTCAGCACAACGGCTACCTGCAACAGCTGACCGGCTGGGATCTTAACGATCTGTTATTCAGCCGGCTGGGCATCGTGTTGGTGATGACGCTCAATATCTTCCCGGTGGTTTATTTCGCCGTTTCCCGCAGCCTGTTGGCGAGCGGCCAGCGGCTGGCTACCGTGGCGCGCGTGCACGGGGCTAACGGCTGGCAGGCCTTCTGGCACGTGACGCTACCGATGCTCTCACCGGCGCTGGCGGCAGGAATGCTGCTGGCGTTCACCCTGGCGATTGAAGAGTATGGCGTACCGGCGGCGTTAGGTTCGCGGGCGGGTGTGGTGATGCTGACCGTCGGGATCGAGAAAAAGCTCGCCGACTGGCCGATTGATTTAACCGGTGCTTCCTGGCTGTCTATTCTGCTGGTCGTGGTCGCGCTGCTGGCCTGGTGGCTGCAAAAGCGGTTAACCGGCAGCACCGAGGTGACCAGCGTGACCGGCAAACCCGCAGAGAACCGCGGAGCGGCGCTGGGCTGGATGCGCATGCCTGCGCTGGCGCTGATGGCCTGCGTGGGCGGGCTGGCGGTTGTCCTGCCCGGCGTGTCGATGATACTCACCAGTCTGATGGGAACGCTCTCCAGCGGCGTGAATACGGGCAACCTTACGCTCAGACATTTTAGCGCGCTGTTTGCTCAGCAAGGCGATGCGCTGTCGGCGCTGGGCACCAGTCTGTCGCTGGCGCTGGCCTCTGCGCTGATCGTCGGCCTGCTGGGGCTGGCGGCGGCGTGGCTGGTACTGGTGCAAAAAATCAAAGGTAGCGCGCTGATTGACGCGCTGTCGTTGATGCCCGCCGCGTTACCGGGCGTTGTGGTTGGCGTAGGGCTGATCCTGCTGTGGAACCAGCCGTTCTGGCCGGTTTCACCGTATAACACGTGGTTTATGCTGCTGCTGTCCTATTGCTGTCTGCTGCTGCCGTGGCCGGTGCGTTACGTCAGCAGCGCGCTGCGTCAGTTGGGTGGCAACCTGGAACCCGCTGCGCGGGTGCACGGCGCGTCGCCATGGCAGGCGCTACGCCTGATTGTGCTGCCGCTGGTGTTCCCGGCGCTGCTGGCGGCGATGCTGATGGTGTTTGCCATCGCCTCTCGCGAGCTGGTGACGTCGTTGTTGCTGGCGCCGGCTGGCACCCAGACCGTGGCGGTGTTTATCTGGCGGCAGTTTGAGCAGGGTTCCGTCGGGCAGGGGATGGCGATGGCAAGCCTGACACTGTGCGTCGGTCTGGCGCTGATGCTCGGCGCGCTGGCGTTGATGCAGCGCAATATACGCTAGCTCAATCGATCGCACAAAACAGTCAATCTGCGGCGCAAAATAGGCTATAAAAGAACGGAAACCTCATGCTGGAGCCATTGATGACCCCTTTTTTAAACGCCTATTTTGCTCGTCTGGGTTGGACGGGCACACCGAATGTCTCACTTGAGACGCTGCGTAGTTTACATATCCATCACAACAGCGCGATTCCCTTTGAGAACCTCGATGTTCTGCTGCCGCGAGAGATGCATCTTGATGACCAGGCGCTGGAAGATAAGCTGGTTCACGCGCGTCGTGGCGGCTACTGCTTTGAACAGAATGGCCTGTTTGAGCGCGTCCTGCGGGAGATTGGCTTCCACGTGCGTAGCCTGCTGGGGCGGGTTGTGCTGGCGCATCCGCCGCAGATGCCGCCGCGTACTCATCGCCTGCTGCTGGTCGAGGTCGACGGCGAGCGCTGGATTGCCGACGTTGGTTTTGGCGGCCAGACGCTGACCGCGCCGATCAAGTTGCTGGCGGATATTATGCAATCGACCCCGCACGGTGATTACCGTTTGCTGTATGAAAATCAGGAGTGGATCCTGCAATACAGCCATCACGACCACTGGCAGTCGATGTACCACTTCGATTTGGGCCGTCAGTACGCTTCTGACTATGTGATGGGCAACTTCTGGTCGGCGCACTGGCCGCAGTCGCATTTCCGTCATCACCTGCTGATGTGCCGCCATCTGCCGGACGGCGGCAAGATGACGTTAACCAACTTTCACTTTACCCACTGGGATAAAAACCACGTGATTGAGAAGGTGGATTTCCCGGACGTGCCCGCGCTGTATGAAGCGCTACAAACTCGCTTTGGACTTGGCGTCACCGATGCGAAATATGGCTTTAGCGTTAGCGAACTGGCGGCGGTGATGGCGGCGTTCGACACCCATCCGGAAGCCGGTAAGTAACAGGTAGCCCGGCCGAGGGATAGTCGACGCCGGGGTAAACCCTCAGGGATGAATAATCATGACATTAACGCTTCGTGTTTTACTGGAAAATCATCTCGCCAGCGGCGCTGACGATCGGCTACGTAACCGAGCCGGTCTAAGCCTATTGCTGAAGGATAAGACCACCTCAATTCTGTTTGATACCGGCCCGGATGACAGTTTCTATCACAATGCTGCTCTAATGGGCGTTTCTCTTGATAACCTCACGGCGACGGTGCTTTCGCACGGTCACTACGATCACTGCGGCGGCGTTCCCTGGCTGCCCGAAAACAGTCGAATTATCTGCCACCCGACAATTGGGCACGAGCGCTTTGCCGCGGTGAACGTTGCGGGGCGCAGTCACAAGCTGAAAAAGCTGTCGCGGGAGATTGATTACACGCGTCATCGTATGGAATACACCCGCACGCCGTTGCAGATTAGCGAGCGTTTTATCTGGTCAGGTGAGATTGCCGTCGATAGCCCGAAGGCCTACGGGGTGACCGGCGATCGAACGGATTTCGTGATCGATGAGGGCGTACTGATTTATCTCTCTGAACGCGGGCTGGTGATTATTACCGGCTGCGGGCACCGTGGGATTATCAACATCGTGCGGCACTGCCAGCAGATTACTGGAATCGAGAAGGTTCATGCGATTATCGGCGGCTTTCATCTGCGCTGTGCTTCACCGCGCACGCTCTGGCAGGCCAGGCAGTTTCTGCATCAATTGAAGCCCGATATAGTCATGGGCTGCCATTGTACCGGGGCGTGGGGCAAGCTGTGGCTGCCGGAGGTTATCTCCCCGGCGACCGGTGATACGTTTGTGTTTGAATAGCGATACTCCCTGCGTTGTTCGATTTTATTTATGAGGAAATAAAATAATGCATCTTTTTCTGATTGGTCCGGGCGGTGCAGGAAAAAGTACCGTCGGGGAAAAACTGGCCGTTCGTTTGGGGTATGCGTTTGTCGATCTCGATGCGCAATTTTGTGAGCGCGTCGCGAACATCCGTGAGTACCTTAAATCTGACGGCTATGAAGCCTATCTTGAGCAAAACGCTGCGTTGTTTGACGCGCTGTTGCTTGAGCGGAGCCAGCAGAATGTGGTTTTTGCGCTATCTTCCGGATTTCTTGCCACCGATATTCGTCCGGATATTGTCGAACGCAACCGCCAGCGCGTGCGGGAATGTGGGCGTTCGATTCTGCTTATGCCATCAAAGGATGCCGATGTCGCGTGTGGCTGCATCGTTACGCGTCAGCTTAAACGCGGATTTGGGCTCGTTCGGGATAAAGAAGAGGCCAAATTCCGCCAGCGATTTCCCGACTATATGGCGCTGGGCGATATCCAGATTTTCGCAATGGGCTCACCGGAAGTCATTGTTCACAAAATTATGGCTGCACTGTAGGCGGGCAATTTAAATCTTGTAGGCATGATAAGCGTAGCGCCATCAGGCAACCCGCCGCATATTGCCGGATGGCGGCATTGCCTTATCCGGCCTACAGTCCCGGAAAGATAACGAATAGAGCTGCAGGCGTTTACGATCTCAACAGATTAGTTTAACCCTAAGAAGTGCTGGGCGATTTTGAAGTAGATAATCAGCCCGGTGCCGTCAATCAGCGTCGCGATAAACGGCGCGGAGACCACCGCCGGGTCAATGCCGACGCGTTTGATGACCAGCGGGATCACCGAGGAAACCACGGCGCTCCAGAGGGTGACGCACACCAGCGTCAGGCTGACAATAAAGGTGATTTCCGGGCCAATGCCCATTATCCACGCCCGCAGGCAGCCTGCCGCGCCGAGGGTGATGGCGACCAGCATCGCCGTCGACATCTCTTTACGCAGGATCCGCCCCAGATCCCGAAGCCCCACTTCGCCAAGCGCCATCGCGCGCACCAGAGTGGACGTTATCTGCGTGCCGCTGTTGCCTCCGGTGCCAATCAGCAGTGGGATAAAGAACGCCAGCGCGATGGCGGATTCCAGCGCCTCTTCGAAGTGCTGGATCACGGTGCTGGTGTAAGCCTCGGCGATAAACAGCAGCAGCAGCCAGACGGCGCGTTTTTTCCACAGCGTAACCGGGCTTATCTCCAGATAGGGTTTTTCCAGCGGCAACGTCGCCCCCTGAAGCTGCGCGTCTTCGGTGATTTCATCCGCTAACAGCTGGTCGATCTCTTTTTCATTCAGACAGCCGATAAGTTTGCCGTTTTTAATCACCGGCAGCAGGGTCAGACGGTGCTTTTCGATAAGTTCCGCCGCCACGTCGCGGGTATCGTCCGGGCCGACGTGGAATAGAGTGGTGGTCATCAACTGCGCGACCGGCTGATTATCATCGGATGCCTGGAGCAGCGTGCGTGTCGATAATATTCCACGCAGGTTGTCGCCGGAAACCACGAATACGGCGCAGGGGAAATGGTCGTCATTTAATTGTCGCAGGAACATCTCGCGCGCTTCTTTTACGCTGAGTGGTTCCGGCAGCGAAATAAACGTTTTCGACATGTAGCTTGCAATAATATCGCCCGTTACAGGGACGGTTGGGTAGAGCGGCGCAGTGGCATGAATATAAGACATCAAAATGTTCCCTATAGAAATTCTATATAGGGCGAACAAAACAGGAAAAGCTGAGAAAAATCCCTACGTCCCGGTTTTAGCACTGAACAACGTATCTGTACGGTCTTGAGCCGTCAGAAGTTATCTTGGCAACACCTTGATTCGATGGATGCCTGTATTTCCCTGTGATGGTCTCTCTCGATACCACCAGGGCGATAACTTATGTTTATTCAGGAGCCTCGCCATAACAAGATTATTAATTACGATGCTGAGTGAATTTATATTTCCCGCGTGCCGTCAGGCACGGTGGTAAATTCAACGGACGTAATATAGCGCGTTATTACGCATTGTGGCGGTGAAAGATAGAGTGGTTGAGAATAGGTTTAATATTTTATTTGTGGCATAAAAAACCCGGCGTCGCGATGTTCGGCCGGGTTACAGGGTTCGAAAAGGCTATCGGCGTGAACGCACCACCTGATAACGACGGGTCAGATATTCCACCGGCGCGCTCCAGACGTGCACCAGGCGGGTGAACGGGAACAGCAGGAAGATGGTCATGCCCAGCACCAGGTGGACTCGGTAGACCCAGGCTACGCCATCCAGGTGCGCCGACGCGCCGCCGTGGAAGGTAACCACTGCCTGCGCCCAGTCGACCAGCTTCAGCATTTCGCTGCCGTCCGGATGCTGTGCGGAGAACGGAATGGTGGTCAGGCCAAGGCAGCACTGGATCAACAGAATACTGAGGATCAGAATATCCGCGGTCGACGAGGTGGCGCGAATGCGCGGGTTGAACAGGCGACGAATCAGCAAGCCAGCGCCGCCGACCAGCGTCATCACCCCGCAGGCACCGCCGAGAATCATCGCCATCAGCTGTTTTTGCGACAGCGGCAGCCAGGATTCATACACCCAGTGTGGGGTCAGCATGCCGAAGAAGTGGCCGAAGAAGATGCCGAGGATGCCGACATGGAACAGGTTTGACCAAATCACCATTCCGCGTTTGTCGAGCATCTGGCTGGAGGAGGCGCGCCAGGTGTACTGACCATAGTCGTAGCGCAGCCAACTGCCCAGCAGGAACACCGTGCCGCAGAGGTAAGGGTAGATGTCGTAAAAAAAGACGTTAAGGTACTGTATCATTTCGGGCCTCCCATACGGACGTCCACATACTGTGGCGCCACGTCCTGGCTAAAGCGTCGTTGATAGCTCTGCAGCGGAGAACTGTCGCAGGCGGTGGCGTTATCTTCGATAAACTTCACCTGTTCTTCTTCCCAGACCGCATCCAGCGCCTGGCGGGTATCGTCTCGCGCTTCGCTTGCCACCTGTTTAGTGACACTGTCACTTGATAGTGAGGTATTGGCTAGCGCCAGCAGGGTATCGAACAGCTGATACCACGGCGCCTGGCGTTGTTTTAGCCGACCGCCAATCAGCGCCAGAATCGGCGCCACGTTTTGCAAGCCTTCCTGTGCCTGAGCCTGCGACAGAATGCTGAGGTACTCCAGATAGAGCGGCAGATAGTCAGGCAGCTCGCGGCAGTTGAGCTGTAGACCTACCTGTTCATACTGCGCCATCAGCTCAACCATCGCCTGGCCGCGGTCACGCGATTCGGCGTGAACATGTTCGAACAGCAGCAGCGATGTCGCCCGCCCGCGCTCAAAAATCTCACACCATTCGGCCTGCTTATCGAGTAATGAGGCCGTCAGGTGCTGCTCAAGGAACGGGCGCAGCTCCGGAGCGTCACTGTCGATTAACGCAAACAGTTCATCCTTGTTGTCCCAACTGAGTTCATCGGGGTACTCCAGCAGCAGCCCGATGATTTTCAGGATCCGCATTAGTCTTTCTCCCCGATGTTAATGGCGTCGATACGGTGGCTGTTAAACAGGTTGAACTTGGTGTCTGACCCGTGGCAGCCGTCGCCGAAGGTGAAGCCACAGCCGTTGCGTTCCGGGAAGGCGTCTTCCGCCATTTCACGGTGGCTGGTGGGGATCACGAAGCGATCTTCGTAGTTGGCGATCGCCAGGTAGCGATACATCTCTTCGACCTGTTCCTCGCTCAGACCCACTTCCTCAATGGCGCGGGTGTCGGTCACGCCTTCTACGGTCTGCGAACGCTTATAGTGGCGCATCGCCATCATGCGTTTCAGGGCGCGCAGCACCGGGCCGGTATCGCCCGCGCTGAGCATATTCGCCAGGTACTGCACCGGAATGCGCAGGCTTTCCACCGCCGGCAGGACGCTATCGGTTTTCGGCAGGCCGCCCGCATCGGCGACCGACTGAATCGGTGACAGCGGCGGGACGTACCAGACCATCGGCAGCGTGCGATACTCCGGATGCAGCGGCAGCGCCAGCTTCCAGTCCATCGCCATTTTGTAGACCGGCGAACGCTGGGCGGCATCAATCGTGTTTTGCGTGATCCCCTGTTTCAGGGCTTCCTCAATGACGGCCGGGTCATTCGGGTCGAGGAACACGTCGCACTGGCGCTCGTAAAGATCGGTTTCTTTCTCGGTGCTGGCCGCTTCTTCAATGCGGTCTGCGTCGTACAACAGCACGCCGAGGTAGCGGATACGGCCGACGCAGGTTTCCGAGCACACGGTCGGCTGGCCGGACTCAATACGCGGATAACAGAAGATGCATTTTTCTGATTTGCCGCTTTTCCAGTTGAAGTAGATTTTTTTGTACGGGCAACCGCTGATGCACATGCGCCAGCCGCGGCACTTGTCCTGGTCAATCAGCACGATGCCGTCTTCTTCACGCTTGTAGATAGCGCCGCTCGGGCAGGTGGCGACACAGCTTGGGTTGAGACAGTGTTCGCACAGGCGCGGCAGGTACATCATGAAGGTATTTTCGAACTGACCGTACATCTCCTTTTGCATTTCCTGGAAGTTGTGGTCGTGGGCGCGTTTTTCGAATTCACCGCCGAGCAGCTCTTCCCAGTTCGGGCCCCACTCAATTTTGTTCATCCGCTGGCCGCTGATCAGCGATCGTGGGCGGGCGGTCGGCAGGTTTTTGCCTTCCGGCGCGTTATGCAGATGCTGATAATCGTAGGTGAACGGCTCATAATAGTCGTCGATGCCCGGGATCAGCGGGTTAGCGAAGATTTTTGCCAGCACGCCGACGCGTCCGCCCATGCGCGGCGTCAGTTTACCGCTGATGCCGCGTACCCAGCCGCCTTGCCATTTTTCCTGGTTTTCCCAGTCCTTCGGGAAACCGATGCCAGGCTTGGTTTCGACGTTGTTGAACCACGCATACTCCATGCCTTCGCGGCTGCTCCAGACGTTCTTACAGGTCACTGAGCAGGTGTGGCAGCCAATGCATTTATCGAGGTTTAACACCATCCCAACCTGTGAGCGAATCTTCATTTTGCCGCCTCCTGTACCTGATCGTTGCCTTCATCATCCAGCCAATTAATGTTTTTCATTTTGCGGATCATAATGAACTCATCACGGTTCGAACCGACCGTTCCGTAGTAGTTAAAGCCCCAGGCCAGCTGCGCATAACCGCCGATCATATGGGTGGGTTTCGGGCAAATACGGGTCACCGAGTTGTGGATCCCGCCGCGCCGCCCGGTCACTTCCGAGCCGGGAATATTCATCAGGCGCTCCTGGGCGTGGTACATCATGGTCATGCCCGGCGGCACGCGCTGGCTGACCACCGCGCGGGCGGTGAGCGCGCCGTTGGCGTTAAATGCCTCAATCCAGTCGTTGTCGGCGATCCCCAGCTCTTTGGCATCGGTTTCGCTCAGCCAGACGATTGGCCCGCCGCGCGAGAGCGTCAGCATCAGCAGGTTTTCGCTGTAGGTGGAGTGAATGCCCCATTTCTGGTGCGGCGTCAGGAAGTTGAGCGCTTTTTCCGGGAAACCATTCGGCGGGATAGCGTTCATCTGACTCACGCTGCGGGTGTCAATAGGCGGTCGATAGGCCACCAGGCTTTCACCGAAGTCGCGCATCCACGGGTGATCCTGATACAGCGACTGCCGCCCGGAGACGGTGCGCCATGGGATCAGTTCGTGAACGTTGGTATAGCCCGCATTGTAAGAGACGTGCTCGTCTTCCAGACCAGACCAGGTGGGGCTGGAGATAATCTTGCGCGGTTGCGCCTGAATATCGCGGAAGCGAATTTTTTCGTCTTCTTTGTTGGTCGCCAGATGGGTGTGGTCGCGGCCGGTAAATTCACTCAGCGCCTGCCAGGCCTTCACCGCGACCTGCCCGTTAGTTTCCGGGGCGAGGGCGAGGATCACCTCTGAAGCATCAATCGCCGTCTCGATACAGGGGCGACCTTTCGCTGGACCCTGCTGCTTGACATAGTTAAGCTTGCCGAGGAAGTCGACTTCGGGTTGCGTTTTCCAGCCGATGCCTTTGCCGCCGTTGCCCAGTTTGTCCATCAACGGGCCAAGCGAGGTAAAGCGTTCGTAGGTGGCCGGATAATCGCGCTCCACGGCGATAATATTTGGCGCGGTCTTACCCGGAATGAGATCGCATTCGCCTTTGCGCCAGTCCTGAATCGCGAACGGCTGCGCCAGCTCGGCGGGGGAGTCGTGCTGTAGGGGTTGCAGCACCACATCAGTTTCCGTGCCCAGATGGCCCTGGCAGATTTCAGAGAACGATTTGGCGATGCCTTTGTAGATATCCCAGTCGCTTTTCGATTCCCACGCCGGGTCGACGGCGGCAGAAAGCGGGTGAATAAACGGATGCATATCCGAGGTGTTCATATCGTCTTTTTCGTACCAGGTAGCGGTTGGCAGGACGATATCGGAGAACAAACAGGTGCTGGACATGCGGAAATCGAGGGTCACCAGCAGATCGAGCTTGCCTTCAATCGCGGCGGTCTGCCATTCCACTTCTTCCGGTTTCACGTCTTCTGAGGAGCCAAATTCCTCACTCTGAATACCGCTATCTGCTCCCAGCAGATACTTCAGCATATATTCATGACCTTTACCGGAGGAGCCCAGCAGGTTCGAGCGCCAGATAAACATATTACGCGGGTGGTTCTTCCCGCTGTCCGGCTGCTCGCAGGCCATGCGGATCTCACCGGATTTCAACCCTTGTACGGTATAGTCCTGCGGCGTCATCCCGGCAGCGTCGGCTTTCGCTTTCAGCGACAGCGGGTTGAGGTTGAGCTGCGGAGCGGACGGAAGCCAGCCCATGCGTTCGGCGCGCACGTTAAAGTCGATCAGATGGCCGGTGTATTTCGTCGGATCGGCCAGCGGGGAGAGCAGCTCTTTGGCGGTCAGCTTCTCGTAGCGCCACTGGCTGGCGTGATTGTAGAAGTACGACGTGCTGTTCATCTGGCGCGGTGGACGGTTCCAGTCCAGCGCGAAGGCCAGCGGCAACCAGCCGGTTTGCGGTCGCAGTTTCTCCTGCCCGACGTAGTGTGCCCAGCCGCCGCCGCTTTTGCCAATGCAGCCGCAGAACACCAGCATGTTGATCATGCCGCGGTAGTTCATGTCCATGTGATACCAGTGGTTCACCCCGGCACCGAGAATAATCATCGAACGGCCATGCGTTTTATGCGCCGTATCGGCGAATTCGAGGGCGATTTTTTCGATGTTCTGCCGCGATACGCCGGTGATCTGTTCGGCCCAGGCTGGGGTATAGGCTTTCACGTCGTCAACGCTTTTTGCCGCCAGATTGTCGTCCAGGCCACGATCGAGCCCGTAGTTAGCCAGCGTCAGGTCATAAATACTGACCACCAGACGACGGCTGCCGTCGGCGAGGGTGAGTTCTTTTGCCGGCAACTTGCGCACCAGGATGGGATCCTGTTTCACGCTGCGGAAGTGCGGGTTTTCGTTGCCGCCAAAGTAGGGGAAGGCCACGCCCGCCACCGTGTCGCGACTATCGAGCAGAGAAAGCGTCAGCTCGGTCTCTTTACCGGATGCCTGTGATTCCAGGTTCCATTTGCCTTTTTCCCCCCAGCGGAAGCCGATAGAACCGTTTGGCACCACCAGTTCGCCATCGCTGTTGTAGGCAACGGTTTTCCACTCCGGGTTATTGCTTTCACCGAGGCCATCAACCAGGTCGGCGGCGCGCAGCATTCGGCCCGCGACGTACGAACCATCCTCGCGGCTATCGAGCATCACCAGCATCGGCATGTCGGTATAGCGGCGGCAGTAGTTGATAAAGTAATCGCTCGGATTATCGAGGTGGAATGCTTTGAGGATCACGTGACCCATCGCCATCGCCAGCGCGCTGTCGGTACCCTGCTTGGGTGCCAGCCACTGGTCGCTGAGTTTGGCGACTTCCGAGAAGTCGGGGGTAATGGCGATGGTCTTGGTTCCCTTGTAGCGAACTTCGGTGAAGAAGTGGGCGTCCGGGGTACGGGTTTGTGGGACGTTAGAGCCCCAGGCGATGATATAGCTGGAGTTGTACCAGTCGGCAGACTCTGGCACGTCGGTCTGCTCGCCCCAGGTCATCGGCGAGGCCGGCGGCAGGTCGCAGTACCAGTCGTAGAAGCTCAGGCAGGTTCCGCCGATCAGCGACAGGTAGCGAGTCCCCGCGGCATAAGAGACCATCGACATCGCCGGAATAGGCGAGAAGCCCGCCACGCGGTCGGGGCCGTAGTTTTTGATAGTCCAGACGTTAGCGGCGGCGATCAGTTGGTTCAGCTCTTTCCACGATGAACGGACGAATCCACCTTTACCGCGTGCTTCTTTGTAGCGGCGGGTCTTCTCCGGGCTCTGCATAATGCTGTCCCAGGCCAGCACAGGATCGGTTTGCTGCGCCAGCGCCTCGCGCCACAGTTCAATCAGCTTCTTGCGGGCCAGCGGATATTTCAGGCGGTTAGCGCTGTAGAGATACCAGGAGTAGCTTGCGCCACGGGGGCAGCCGCGAGGTTCATGGTTGGGCATGTCGGGGCGGGTTCGCGGGTAGTCGGTTTGCTGGGTTTCCCAGGTCACCAGGCCGTTTTTGACATAAATCTTCCAGCTGCATGAGCCTGTACAGTTCACACCGTGCGTCGAGCGGACGATTTTGTCGAACTGCCAGCGCTGACGGTAGCTATCCTCCCAATCACGGTTATTGTCATAGACCTGTCCGTGACCATTGGCAAAAGTCTCGCCTTTCTGCTTAAAGTAGCGAAAGCGATCCAGTAGTTTGCTCATGACATTTTCTCCTGACGGGGGATTGCGCCCCCGTGGTTACACTGCTCACATTTTTATGTTTATTTGGACGTCGGTTTGCGGCGGCCATAGACCAACCAGGTCACCAGTACGCAGACGACGTAAAAGACAAAGAACACCTTCATGGCGCCAACCGGCGAACCGGTCATGGCAAGCGAGGTGCCGAACGCTTTTGGAATGAAAAAGCCGCCGATCGCGCCAATGGCGGAGATAAACCCCAGGGCGGCGGCGGTGTCGGTCACCGCTTCATGCTGGGCCTGCTCGTCGGTGCCGCCGCGCTTTTTCACGCTGTCGATGGTGATTTGACGGAAGATGACGGCGATCATCTGGAAAGTTGAACCGCTGCCCAGACCGGCGGTGAGGAACAGCCCCATAAACACCACGTAGAAGGCAAGGAAGCTGCCGGAACCGCTGCCCGGTAAGGTCAGGAACAGCAGGCCGGAGAACAGCGCCATCAGAATGAAGTTCACCAGCGTGACCTTGACGCCGCCGAGTCGGTCGGAGATCACCCCGCCAAACGAACGCGCCAGCGCGCCGATAAACGGCCCGAAGAAGGCGAGTTTGAGGATGTTAACGTCGGGGAACTGGGTTTTTGCCAGCATGGCAAACCCTGCCGAGAAACCGATAAACGAGCCGAAGGTGGCGAGATAAAGCAGGCTCAGCAGCCACATATGTGGACGTTTGAGCACCGGCAGCTGTTCGCGCACCGAGGCTTTGGAACTGGCAATATCGTTCATACCAAACCAGGCGGCGAGCGTGGCAATCACGAGGAGCGGCACCCAGATTAACGCGGCGTTGCTGAGCGCCAGCGTCGAACCGTCTTCCTGCGTGACGCCGTGAATGCCGATAAACGCAAACATGGGCAGAAAAATGACCGCCGGGGCAACCATCTGCATCACGCTAACGCCAAGGTTGCCAAGACCTCCGTTGACCCCCAGCGCGCTGCCCTGTTTGGCTTTGGGGAAGAAGAAACTGATGTTACCCATGCTCGAGGCAAAGTTAGCGCCAGCAAAACCGCACAGCAGAGCGATGATGATAAATACCCAGAACGGAGTAGCGGTGTCCTGAATGGCGATACCTAACCAAATGCACGGAATAACAAGAATAACCGTGCTTAATACCGTCCAATAGCGGCCTCCAAATATAGGTACCATAAAGGAGTAGGGCACGCGCAAAATAGCACCAGAGAGAGAAGGCAGTGCGGTTAATAAAAAGAGTTGGTCAGTTGTAAAATTAAAACCGACTTTATTGAGATTGACCGCCACTGCGCTAAATAACATCCAGACGCAGAAAGCGAGCAATAAGCAGGCCACGGAAATCCACAGGTTTCTTCTTGCGATTGATTTTCCTTTGTTTTCCCAGAAGGCCGGGGTTTCAGGTTTCCACTCTTTTAAAAGGTAATGATTATCTTTCTCATTGCTTGACATAATACCCTCGAGAGACGCGTCATTAATAAGAAATAAAGGAAAAACAGCGAAGTAGGTAGAAAGAGGATTATTATCGTCTGGCCGTTTTATCTCTTTATCGTTGAAGAATAGATAAAAAAAGCGCGTTGTAAGAAAACGCGCTGTGAATAAAACGTTGTTAATTGTTACTAAATGTAAATTATGTGGGCTGAAGTTCTAACGTAATATAATGTTGTATATAACGAGCAAAGATTTCGTCGCTTATTTCCGTCATCCCTAGCGCATAAATTCCATCCAGTCCACACACCAGTGCAATTAATCGCCAGGCAATATTTTCCGCGCTATCTATTGGTCTGAATTCGTTTGCTTCTGTGCCCTGCAAAATCAGTGAAACGGTTTCCTTATGCCACATATCCATTGTCAGCAAGTAGGCGCCTTTAATATCACTGTCGCTGTCTGTCAGCAGTTGTGCTTCCCGCCACAGACGTACGTAAGGTTCAAGACGACCATCGTCGCTGCCGAGCATCGAAAAGAGACGGTCGTGCCAGCTGGCGTCATCGGCCACCAACGGCATATCGAGCATTTCACGAATCAGCCGGACAAAGGCGAGGGATTTCAGTTCGCCAATCGAGGTGAAGTGGTGGTGCACCTGGCCGCTGGAGACCCCGGCGACGCTGGCGATATGACGAACGGTCATGGCGCTAAAGCCGCCGCTCAGCGCGACTTTCATAGCGGTTTTGAGGATATCTTCCCGCCGTTCTTCTCGGGTTAAATAATTCATTTTTCTTCGTTTGAGTAGGGTTTATCCCAGAATAACAAAAAATTGGACATGCGTTCAACAATCCGGCAGGATCTCGTTTCTGGACGTGCGTCCAACAATAAATAATGATTTGAGGAACAAAAAAAAATGTCACGCCAATGGTTAACGCTCATGGCTATTTTGATGGTCTATATCCCGGTGGCGATTGATGCCACCGTGCTGCACGTGGCCGCGCCGACGCTGAGCGTCGAGCTGGGCACCAGCGGCAATGAGCTGCTGTGGATCATTGATATCTATTCACTGGTGATGGCCGGAATGGTGCTGCCGATGGGCGCGCTCGGCGACAAGATTGGCTTTAAGCGCCTGCTGCTGCTGGGTAGCGGGATCTTCGGCCTGGCATCGCTGGCGGCGGCGTTTTCGCCGACCGCGCTGACGCTGATCGCTTCCCGCGCGCTGCTGGCCATCGGCGCGGCGATGATTGTCCCGGCAACGCTTGCCGGGATCCGCACCACCTTCGCGCAAGCGCGTCACCGTAATATGGCGCTGGGGCTGTGGGCGGCCGTGGGCTCCGGCGGCGCGGCGTTTGGCCCGCTGGTGGGCGGGATGCTGCTGGAACACTTCTATTGGGGATCGGTATTCCTGATCAACGTGCCGATTGTGCTGGTGGTTATTGCCATTAATGCCAGAGTGGTTCCGCGTCAGCCGGCGCGACGGGAACAGCCGCTTAATCTGCTCCAGGCGCTGGTATTGATTGCCGCCATTCTGATGCTGGTGTTTAGTGCCAAGTCGGCGCTGAAAGGGCAGCTTGCACTGTGGCTGGTATCGATGGTCGCGCTTGCCGGTGCCGGTATGCTGTACTGGTTTGTGCGTAAACAGCTCTCGGCTACGCGTCCAATGGTGGACATGCGTCTCTTTACCCATCGTATTATTTTAAGCGGGGTGATGATGGCCATGACGGCGCTGATTACCCTGGTGGGCTTTGAACTGCTGATGGCGCAGGAGCTGCAGTTTGTGCACGGTAAAACGCCATTCGAAGCCGGGCTGTTTATGCTGCCGCTGATGGTGGCGAGCGGTTTCAGCGGCCCGATTGCCGGCATGCTGGTGTCAAAGCTTGGGCTGCGTGAGGTGGCGACCGGCGGAATGCTATTAAGCGCGCTGAGTTTCCTTGGCCTGTCGATAACCGATTTCAGCACCCACCCGTGGCTGGCACGGGGGCTGATGACGCTGCTCGGCTTTAGCGTTGCCAGCGCGCTGCTCGCTTCCAGTGCGGCGATTATGGCGGCGGCCCCCAAAGAGAAAGCGGCAGCGGCAGGCGCCATTGAAACGATGGCCTACGAGCTGGGCGCGGGGTTGGGCATTGCGCTGTTTGGCGTGATCCTGACCCGCAGCTATACCTCGTCAATCGTGCTGCCCGCGGGGATGGGCGACGCGGCTGCAGAGCAGGCTGCCTCCTCCATTAGTGAAGCGATCAAGCTGGCGCAGTCGATGCCCGCTGTTCCGGCACAAAGCCTGATGGAGGCAGCAAAAATAGCGTTTATCAATTTGCATAGCATCGTGCTGGCGACCGCCGGCGTACTGCTTCTGCTGCTGGCTGCCGGGATCTGGCGTAGCCTGGCTAAGATTCCGGACCCGGTTTAATTCCCGGGTAGACCCTTGTGACTTTTTATCCGACAATGTACATTGTTGAACAGTTAGGCTACAATTGTGATTAAATGTACGCGCCGGTATTTGGCGTGTCGCGAAATGACGCTTGGGAGGACATATGGCTACAGTACAAGAAAGCCATGTAAACGGTAACGTTGATACCAGCAAAGCGCTGCCGGTTGTGTTCCGTATCCTGGAAAAATGGCAGTGCAACACAGATGAACAGCTTCGGCTTCTGGGTATTAGTTCACGTTCAACATTGAACAAATACAAAGAGTCGAAGGGCGGCATTCGTTTAAGTCTGGATATTCAGGAACGGATGAGCTACATCCTCAATATCCATAAATGCCTGCGTTTGCTGTTCACCGCTGATGACAGTATTTATGGTTGGGTGCGTAAGCCGAATTCGCATCCGTTTTTTGCCGGGCGCTCGGCAATGGACGTCATGAATGGCGGAAGGGTCGCCGATCTCTATGAGGTCGCGACGCGGCTTCAGTCATGGCGAGGGGGAATGGCGTGATCGCGGAAACTCCGCCACGCGTGGCGTTAAAAGGTGCGACGGCATATCGCATTATACCCAGTCGCTATCCCACCATCGATCTGTTTGAAGATGTGGCCAGTAGCGATGAGCTGGAAGCGGTTTGGGCCGTTGAAGCGTTGACGAATGAGCGTTTAATGGAATCTGCCGGTGAACTGATGCGAGTCCCGAAAGCCGATTGGCTCGTCGGGCTGAATGGCAGCAGCTACGTGATGGCCGCGTTTACGCATATTAACCCTGAAGGGGCGCGATTTACCACCGGCGACTTTGGCGGTTACTATTGCGCTCCGCAGCTGGATACGGCCATCAAGGAGACGGTGTATCATCAGGAGCGCATTTTTGGCTATACCGATGAGCCCGCGCAGAAGGTTCAAATGCGGGTGCTTTTTACCGAGTTTGATGCCAACCTGGCCGACATCACGCAGGAACCCTTCATCTCTTCAGCGCTATATCACGCGACGGACTACAGCCAGTCGAAAGCCTTTGCACAGGCGCAGAAAATGCAAAACAGCGATGGCATCGTTTATTGTTCGGTGCGTCATACCGGGCACACCTGCTACGTGCTGTATCGCCCCTGTCTGGTGACCAAAGTGCTGCAAGCCGAACATCTGGAATATCACTGGAATGGGCGTTCGATTACTAACATTCTGAGCATTAAGCTGTACGGCGGCGAATAAGAGGGGGTCACCGCCGGGTTGCCTGCCAGCACAGCAGGGAGCCGATGCAAACCATCGCCGCTCCTTGCCAGAATGACCATGATAGCGCCGCGCTGAGCAGCACGGCCGCCAGAGCCGAGGAGAGCACGGGCGTGAAGTACGACGCGGCAGCCAGCAGACTGACGTTACCGTGGAGAATACCCACGTTCCAGGCCGCATAGGCTAAACCTAAAGACAATGCGCACAGCACCATCTTGATAACCACCGGCCCGCTAAATACCATCGGTGGCTGCTCGCTCAGCAGAAATTTCACCCACAGACTCAACGCGGTTAATAAAACGAACAGAGTGATACCGTTTTTGCCTTTGGCATATTTGGCGGTCACCGTGCAGTAGGCCGCCCAGATAAAGGCGCCAACAAACGCCAGAATATAGCTTAAAGGGCTGGAAATGACGTTACGTGTTATTTGGTGAAGATCCAGCCCATGCTCGCCACCTAATACCCAGGTGACGCCTAATAGCGCAAGGAGTAAGCCGGGGATAACCAGCCAACTGCTTTTTTGACCGTTAAACACAATGGCAAAGAGAATGGTCAGGCTTGGCCACAGATAATTGACCATCCCCACCTCAATGGCCTGCTGGCGGGTGCCCGCATAGCCTAAAGACAGCGCCAGACAGATTTCATAGCTCACGAATAGCACGCTTCCCGCCAACAGATAACGGCCAGGCATCTGACGCAGTTGGGGAAAACCCACGGTAAAGATCAGCAGAATGCCGCTCAGACTGTAGATCATCGCCGCGCCGCCAACCGGCCCAAGCCCTTCGCTGACGCCGCGAATTAACCCCACCATGGTGCTCCATAATACAATGGCGGTGAGGCCGATGAGCGTCGCTCTTTTCTTATCCATCTCTGACCTGATGCTTTTACAAACGAAGTCTGCGGTTATAGCATTTTTTCACGGCCTGCTGGGATATTTTTCCATAACCATTAACCCTAAAGGATTAATAAAATTCGCCGCCCCTGACTATTAAGGGGGGATCGGTTTTCGACATTGATTTGACGCAAATAAATCAAGGGTATTGCTGTTAGTTTTTCCGGCGAAGTACATCCATACAATGAGGAAAACAATGGACGTCAGCCGCAGAAAGTTTTTTAAAATCTGCGCGGGCGGTATGGCCGGGACGACGGCAGCGGCATTAGGGTTTGCTCCTAAAATGGCGCTGGCTCAGGCGCGTAATTTCAAATTGCTGCGCGCCAAAGAAGTTCGTAATACCTGCACATACTGCTCCGTGGGTTGTGGGCTTTTAATGTATAGCCTGGGCGATGGGGCTAAAAATACCCGGGAATCGATTTACCACATTGAAGGTGACCCGGATCATCCGGTCAGTCGTGGCGCGCTGTGCCCGAAAGGCGCGGGGCTGCTGGACTATGTACACAGTGAAAACCGCCTGCGTTATCCGCAATACCGCGCACCTGGCTCAGATAAATGGCAGCGTATTTCGTGGAATGAAGCCTTCGATCGCATCGCAAAACTGATGAAGGCCGACCGCGACGCCAACTTTATTGAGAAGAATGAGCAGGGCGTGACGGTTAACCGCTGGCTGTCCACGGGGATGCTGTGCGCTTCGGCGGCCAGTAATGAAACCGGTATGCTGACGCAAAAATTTGTGCGCTCGCTCGGCATGCTGGCGGTAGACAACCAGGCGCGCGTCTGACACGGACCAACGGTAGCAAGTCTTGCTCCAACATTTGGTCGCGGTGCGATGACCAACCACTGGGTTGATATCAAAAACGCTAACGTCGTGATGGTGATGGGCGGTAACGCCGCGGAAGCCCATCCGGTGGGATTCCGCTGGGCGATGGAAGCGAAGAACAATAACGATGCCACGCTTATCGTCGTCGATCCGCGCTTTACGCGTACAGCGTCGGTGGCCGATATCTACGCGCCGATTCGTTCCGGTACCGACATTACCTTCCTGTCGGGCGTGCTGCTGTATCTGATCGAAAAAAATAAGATCAACGCCGAATACGTGAAGCACTATACCAACGCCAGTCTGCTGGTGCGGGAAGACTTTACTTTCGATGACGGCCTGTTCAGCGGCTACGATGCCGAAAAACGCCAGTACGATAAATCCTCCTGGCACTACCAGCTGGATGAGAACGGCTACGCCAAACGTGATGAAACCCTGACCGACCCGCGCTGCGTCTGGAATCTGCTGAAACAGCACGTTTCCCGCTATACGCCGGACGTGGTGGAGAACATCTGCGGGACGCCGAAAGCCGATTTCCTGAAAGTGTGTGAAGTGCTGGCCTCGACCAGCGCGGCCGATCGCACGACCACCTTCCTGTACGCGCTGGGCTGGACGCAGCACACCGTTGGGGCGCAGAACATCCGCACCATGGCGATGATCCAGCTGCTGCTCGGCAATATGGGGATGGCGGGAGGCGGCGTGAACGCGCTGCGCGGTCACTCCAACATTCAGGGCTTAACCGACTTGGGTCTGCTGTCGACCAGCCTGACTGGCTATCTGACGCTGCCGTCGGAGAAGCAGGCGGACCTGCAAAGCTATCTGGCCGCGAATACGCCGAAGGCGTTGCTGCCAGACCAGGTGAACTACTGGAGCAACTATCCGAAGTTCTTCGTCAGCCTGATGAAGTCGTTCTATGGCGATGCGGCGACGAAAGATAACGACTGGGGCTTTAACTGGCTGCCGAAATGGGACCAGGCCTATGACGTTATCAAATACTTCAACATGATGGATAACGGCAAAGTCACCGGCTATATCTGCCAGGGCTTTAACCCGGTTGCATCCTTCCCGGATAAAAACAAAGTCGTGCGCAGCTTAAGCAAGCTGAAGTACATGGTGGTGATCGACCCGTTAGTGACTGAAACCTCCACCTTCTGGCAGAACCACGGCGAATCGAACGATGTAGACCCATCAACAATTCAGACGGAAGTGTTCCGCCTGCCGTCGACCTGTTTCGCCGAAGAAGACGGTTCTATTGCCAACTCGGGCCGCTGGCTGCAGTGGCACTGGAAAGGTCAGGAAGCGCCGGGTGAAGCACGGAATGACGGCGAGATTCTGGCCGGTATTTACCATCGTCTGCGCGAGATGTATCGCAACGAAGGCGGTAAAGGCGTTGAGCCGCTGCTGAAAATGGGCTGGAACTACAAGCAGCCGGATCATCCGGAATCTGAAGAGGTGGCGAAAGAGAACAACGGCTATGCGCTGGCGGATCTCTACGACGCGAACGGCATGCTGGTAGCGAAAAAAGGCCAACTGCTCAACAGCTTTGCGCTGCTGCGTGATGACGGTACAACCTCGTCCTCCTGCTGGATCTATACCGGTAGCTGGACCGAGCAGGGCAACCAGATGGCCAACCGCGATAACGCCGATCCGTCTGGTCTGGGCAATACGCTGGGGTGGGCCTGGGCGTGGCCGCTGAACCGTCGCGTGCTGTATAACCGCGCCTCGGCGGATGTTAACGGCAAACCGTGGGATCCGAAACGCATGCTGATCCAGTGGAATGGCACGAAATGGGCGGGTAACGATATTCCGGACTTTAATACCGCGCCGCCGGGAAGCAAAACCAATCCGTTTATCATGCAGCAGGAAGGTCTGGGCCGTCTGTTTGCGCTCGATAAGCTGGCGGAAGGTCCGTTCCCGGAACACTACGAGCCGATGGAAACGCCGCTGGGTACCAACCCGCTGCACCCGAACGTCATCTCAAGCCCGGTGGTTCGTCTGTACGAAGAAGATGCCGTGCGTCTTGGGAGGAAAGACAAGTTCCCGTACGTGGGGACCACCTATCGTCTGACCGAGCATTTCCATACCTGGACCAAGCATGCGCGCCTGAACGCCATTGCCCAACCGGAGCAGTTTGTGGAAATCAGCGAAGGACTGGCGAAAGCCAAAGGGATTGCCAACGGCGATCGTGTGACCGTCAGCAGCCAGCGTGGTTTTATTCGCGCCGTCGCGGTGGTCACTCGCCGCCTGCAGACGCTGAACGTCAATGGTCAGCAGGTGGAAACCATTGGTATCCCGCTGCACTGGGGCTATGAAGGCGTGGCGCGCAAAGGTTATATCGCCAATACCCTGACGCCAAACGTGGGCGATTCCAACTCGCAGACGCCGGAATACAAGGCGTTCCTGGTTAACATCGAGAAAGCGTAAGGAGCGTTTAAATGGCGATGGAAACACAAGACATTATTAAACGCTCGGCGACCAACCCGATCACTCCCGCGCCGCGCGCGCGGGATTACAAACAGGAAGTGGCCAAGCTGATTGATGTCTCTTCCTGCGTGGGCTGTAAAGCTTGCCAGGTGGCCTGCTCCGAGTGGAATGACATTCGCGACGAGGTGGGGCACTGCGTGGGGGTTTACGATAATCCGGCGGATCTGAGCGCCAAGTCCTGGACGGTAATGCGTTTTAGCGAAACCGAGCAGAGCGGCAAGCTGGAATGGCTGATTCGTAAAGACGGCTGTATGCACTGCGAGGATCCGGGCTGCCTGAAGGCATGCCCGTCCGCCGGGGCGATTATTCAGTATGCTAATGGGATCGTCGACTTCCAGCAGGACAACTGTATCGGCTGCGGTTATTGCATTGCCGGGTGCCCGTTTAATATTCCGCGCCTCAATAAAGAGGATAACCGCGTCTATAAATGCACGCTGTGCGTGGACCGCGTTAGCGTCGGCATGGAGCCCGCCTGCGTGAAAACCTGTCCGACCGGCGCGATCCATTTCGGTACCAGGAAAGAGATGCTGGATGTGGCGCAGGAGCGCGTGGATAAGCTGAAGAAACGTGGCTACCCGAATGCCGGCATCTATAACCCGGAAGGCGTGGGCGGGACGCACGTGATGTACGTGTTGCATCACGCGGATCAACCGGAGCTGTATCACAAGCTGCCGAAGGATCCGGCGATTGATACCAGTATTAATCTGTGGAAAGGCGCGTTGAAACCGCTGTCAGCGGCTGGCTTTATCGCCACCTTTGCCGGGCTTATCTATCACTACATTGGTATTGGTCCGAACAAAGAAGTGGATGATGACGAAGAGGAGGATGGCCATGAGTAAGTCGAAAATGATTGTGCGCACGAAGTTTGTCGATCGCGCCTGTCACTGGACGGTGGTTATCTGTTTCTTCCTGGTGGCGGTCTCGGGGATTTCGTTTTTCTTCCCGACGCTGCAATGGCTGACTGAAACCTTCGGCACTCCGCAGATGGGGCGCATTCTGCATCCGTTCTTCGGCGTGCTGATTTTCGTGGTGCTGATGTTTATGTTCGTCCGCTTTGTGCACCATAACATCCCGGATAAACAGGATATTCCGTGGGTGTTGGGGATTGTCGAAGTTCTGAAAGGCAATGAGCATAAGGTCGCGAAGGTTGGCAAATATAACGCCGGGCAGAAGATGATGTTCTGGAGCATCATGAGCATGATTTTTGTGCTGCTGGTGACCGGGGTCATTATCTGGCGTCCTTACTTTGCGCCGTATTTCCCGATTCAGGTTGTGCGCTACGCGCTGCTGATTCACGCGACGTCGGCCATCATTCTGATCCACGCGATCCTTATCCATATGTATATGGCCTTCTGGGTTAAAGGATCAATTAAGGGGATGATTGAAGGTAAGGTGAGCCGTCGCTGGGCGCAGAAGCACCATCCGCGCTGGTATCGCGAGGTTGAACGCGAAGAAGCGAAGAGAGAGAGTCAGGAAGGGCTGAAGTAACAACGCGTCATCGAAGTGATAAAGAGCGGTCTGATGTTTCCGAATGGGAGTGTCAGGCCGCTTTTTTTTGCTCGCGATAAATATGCGTTATTCACGCTGTTTTTATGGATAAACTTGCCGTCACGCGTTTTTGTCTGGTTTGCATTCTGCGAATGGTCGATAATGCCGACCCGCAAACTCAACATAAACAAGTGATTAGAGGGATGAAAAAAACAATCTTCGCGCTGGCGCTGGGCACGTTTGGCCTGGGAATGGCCGAATTTGGCATTATGGGCGTGCTGCCCGAGCTGGCGCACGACGTGGGGCTCTCAATTCCGGTCGCGGGGAATATGATCTCGTGGTACGCCTTTGGGGTGGTCATTGGCGCGCCGATCATCGCGTTGTTTTCTACGCGCTTTTCCCTCAAGTCCATTATGTTGCTGTTAGCGGCGCTCTGTATTGCCGGCAACGTCATTTTTACCTTCTCCTCCAGCTATGTGATGCTGGCTTTCGGGCGACTGGTGTCGGGGTTTCCGCACGGGGCTTTCTTTGGCGTAGGGGCCATTATTCTGTCAAAAATCGCGCCCCCCGGAAGGGTAACCGCGGCGGTGGCGGGGATGATTGCCGGGATGACGGTGGCGAATCTGGTTGGCGTACCGGCTGGTACCTGGCTGGGGCATCAATTCAGCTGGCGTTATACCTTCCTGGCCATTGCTCTGTTTGACGTGGCGGTGCTGCTGGCGATAATCACCTGGGTGCCAACGCTATTTGATAAGTCTGATGCACGTTTACGCGAGCAGTTTCATTTTCTCAAAAGCCCTGCGCCGTGGCTTATTTTCGCCGCCACAATGTTTGGCAACGCCGGGGTATTTGCGTGGTTCAGCTACATCAAGCCGTTTATGATGAACGTCTCAGGATTCTCTGAGGGGGCGATGATGTTCATCATGATGCTGGTGGGCCTTGGCATGGTGCTGGGCAACATCCTGAGCGGTAAGCTTTCCGGGCGCTATAGCCCGCTACGCATTGCGGCTACCACCGATTTCGTTATCGTGGTGGCACTGCTGATGATCTTCGCGTTGGGCGGCATTAAATTTGCGTCGCTGACGCTGGCCTTTATCTGTTGCGCCGGGCTGTTTGCGCTTTCCGCGCCGCTGCAAATATTGCTGCTGCAAAATGCGAAGGGCGGAGAAATGCTGGGAGCAGCTGGTGGGCAAATTGCTTTTAATCTGGGTAGCGCGATTGGCGCGTTTTTCGGCGGGCTGATGATTACCCTGAATTTCGGCTGGAACAGCGTTGCATTGCCGGCGGCGGCACTGTCATTTCTCGCGATGTCGTCGTTGTTGCTTTACGCGCGTTATCAGCGGCGCAGGGCGCTTGTCTGAATAAGCCTCTCCCATCAGGGAGAGGCTGTGAACATTAATGGCGTAAATCAATCACCATACGGCCACGGATCTGGCCCTGTTCCATCTCTTTAAAGATCGCGTTAATGTCGGTTAACGGACGCAGCGCGACTTTCGGTACCACTTTTCCTTCGGCGGCGAACTGGAAGGCTTCGGTCAGATCCTGACGGGTGCCAACCAGCGAGCCAACGACTTCAATGCCGTCCAGCACCAGGCGCGGGATATCGAGGCTCATGGACTCCGGCGGCAGGCCGACTGCTACCACGCGGCCACCAGCGCGAACCGCGTCAACCGCAGAGTTAAATGCGGCTTTCGCCACTGCGGTGACCACGGCGGCATGGGCGCCACCGGTTTTTTCCTGTACGATTTTCGCCGCGTCTTCGCTGCGGGAGTTGATGGTCAGATCCGCGCCCATTTCAGCGGCCAGCTTCAGCTGTTCATCGTTAACGTCCAGCGCGATGACTTTGGCATTAAAGACGTGCCACGCTCGCGCGGTCACCCACTTTCAGGGAGGTCACACCTGGACCAATCTCTTTAACAATGCCAATCCCTTCATGGCCGAGGATCACCCCGGTCTTGTCACCGAAATCGCCGTTTTTTACGTGCAGATCGGTGTGACAGACCCCACAGCATTCCATGGAAAGCAGTGCTTCACCGTGCTGCAACGGACGCAGCTTTTTATCGGTGACATTTACCTGATGGTCATGAGTGACAACTGCAGCCTTCATATCCTACTCCTGGTTATTTTGTATTCGAAAATAATACTCATTAATGATTAGCCATAGGGGCGTAAAACGCAAGGCGCTCAGGGAGAAGAATCTGGTGGGTTTTCATATTGATAGCATTATAGGTTAACCGTATTGTCATCAAACGTTCATCCTTTGTTCACTCGCAAACTCTACGGTGTGACTTTTACTTTCCCTATAACAATAGAGTGAACACCCAATGCATCTGGTCAAAACTATCCTTGCCGCAAGCCTGTTTCTTTCCGCTGCCGCTCAGGCGCAAAATATCCTCGAGTTTCCGCAGCCCGAGAACAACCCGGAGGAGTTTTATGCGGTGACTGAGATTCCGGCAGGAGGAATTATCAAATATGAAACCGACGCCAAAACCGGCTTTCTGATCGCCGATCGCTTCCAGTCGATGCCGGTGGCTTATCCGGCTAACTACGGTTCGCTGACCCAATCGCTGGCGGGGGATGGCGACCCGCTGGATGTGGTGTTTTATACCCGCGCGCCAATGGCACCGGGTACGCTGATTAAGCTACGCGCGATTGGCGTGCTGAAGATGATCGACGGCGGTGAGAAAGATGACAAAATCATTGCCGTTCCCGCCAGCAAAATTGACCCGACTTATGACGATATTAAAAACATCAGCGATCTGCCCAAAGTCGAGCAGGAGCGGTTGCAGGCCTTTTTCCGCGTCTACAAACAGCTGCCGGAAGGGCGCAAAAAGGTGGAGCTGAGCGGATTTAACGATGCTGCCGCCGCGAAGCAGGAAATTAAGCAAGCTTGGGATGCGTGGCAGCAGAAAAACCCGCAATAAATTGTCGCGCTAACGTGCCCTGAAAAGGAAAACCCCGGCGTCGCAACGCGCGGCCGGGGTACCGTTTAGCTCAGCTGATTATTGATTAAGTCAATCTCCTCTCGCCAACGCTGCTGCATCAGCGGCTTCTGATGTTTCGGCTTGCGTGCCAGATCCTCCGCTAACCGCTGTTCGAGCGTAATTAAGCGCTCAAGCAGGTCATCGCCTTCCGGCGTAGTTACAGGGGATGAAACCGTTGCCGCCTCCGGCGTTTCTGAACGGGTACGCTGGCGTAATTGCTCATAGACCGCATCGGCGTCCGGCCATTCGCTCAAGCCACACTCATCAATCAGCCAGAAGCGGTTACAGCTTTGGCTGATAAGCTGGCGGTCGTGGCTGACCAGCAGCAGGCCTCCAGGGTAGTTGCAGAGCGTTTCCGCCAGCGCCGTTTTACCATCAATATCCAGATGGTTGGTGGGTTCATCCAGCAACAGCAGGCTATAGCGGGCAAGGGACAGGCCGACAAACAGCAGGCGCGAACGTTCGCCGCCGCTCAGCGTACTGACTTTTTGACCGTGACGCGTCCAGCCGAAACCGGCTGAAATCAGCGCGCGTTTGCGGGTTTCACCCGATGGCTCGAACATTTCCAGCGCTTCCAGCAGCGTGGCGTTATCGGCTAACTGGTGTAACGTCTGATCGTAATAGCCAGGATGCAGACGCGGATGCAGCTTAAGCCCGACGTCTGGCGCTTCCTGCTGCATTTGCCGCCAAAGGAGGCGCAGTAGCGAAGATTTACCACCGCCGTTGCGCCCCATAATGGCCACGCGGTCACCGCTTTGCAGCCGGGCGATGCCGGTGGTAAACAGCGGCGCAAGTCCAGGCGCAGGGGGGACGGCAAGGTGCTCCATTTCCAGCAGTCGATCGGCTCGTACCGCATCGCCATGGAGTTCCAGTTGCCATGGCGTGCCGGCGGTCAGGTCGGTTTGCGCTGCTTTCAAGCGGGCAACCTGCCTCTCCATCTGTTTGGCCTTACGGGAGAGATCTTCGTTGTCATAAACCTGTCCCCAGATTGCCAGCCGTTTGGCGCTGGCGGTGACGCGGTCGATCTCTTTTTGTTCCGCTTTATGCCGTAACGCATCGCTCTCATCCTGTTCGGCCAGCGCCTGACGCGCGGCGGTGCAGGGGAGAGAGAACGCGTGCAGGGTGTTATCACGCAGTATCCAACTGGTATTGGTCACGGCATCCAGTAGCGGATTATCATGTGAAACCAGCACAAAGCTGCCGTTCCAGTTATTCAGGAACGTTTCAAGCCAAAGCAGCGTTGGCAGGTCGAGGTGGTTACCCGGCTCATCCAACAGCAACAGATCGGGATTAAGAATCAACGCGCGTGCCAGCAGTAGGCGCGTATGCTGTCCGCCGCTTAAGGTGGCAGCAGCCTGTTCCAGCTCATCAGCGTGAAACCCCATCTCCATCAGCAGCCGTTCAGCCTGCCAGCGTTGGCTTTCATGTGCGGTGAGAGGCAGCTGCGCCAATACCGCCTGTATGAGCGATTGCGCTAGCAGGTCATCAGGAAGATGCTGTTCGACTCGCGCCATCAGACAATGGTTAGCGATGGACACGCTACCGGACGAAGGGGTAATGGTTCCGTCAAGTACCTGTAATAAGGTACTTTTCCCGCAACCATTATAGCCAATCAGACCGATACGATCGCCTTTCTTCAGGGTGAAGGAGAGTGCGTTGAAAAGAGGGCCGAATGCCGTCTCAACGTGAAGAGATTGTGCAGTTAGTAATGTGCTCATTTGCTTACTCAAGTGTTACAGGCATGAGAATGCCTCGTCATACAACGCTGACGATAACTTGATAAGCCCGAGGGAAGGGTTTAAAGGTTGGTGTCTTCGCTCAAGCAGAAGTTATCGCAGCACGATACCGATAACGCTTGAGCTGGTGCGATCACCAAATGTATGTGAAACATTGAAAATTTCACAGTACAGCATAATTATCCTCCTTCTTCATGATGTCAGGTGATTCGGTAAATGCAGTGTAGCGGGTGTGTAATCTCTTTACCACCAAAGGTATTAGTTACAACATACATATGCTACGTTTAAGGTAACACACAATCAGCATCGTGCATATCATGCATTTTCAAGCAGAAGAATAAGGAAAACCCGGCGTCACGCTTGTTCAGCCGGGCTATAGGACAGGTTAAATTGAGGTACGACGATAGCTGCGATATTCCGGCAGCCAGAAGTTCTCATCAATCGCTTCTTGCAGCGCGTCAGCAGAGGTATTCGTCGCGACACCCTGTTGCTGCGCCATCTTACCCACCGCAAAGGCGATGGCACGCGAGACGATGTGAATATCCTTCAGCTCCGGAAGCACCAGCCCTTCGCCGTGGTTGGCAAGCGGAGAGTGTTTTGCCAGGGTTTCGCTCGCCGACATCAGCATTTCATCGGTGATACGCGAAGCGCCAGAAGCGATCACGCCCAGACCAATCCCCGGGAAGATATAGGAGTTATTACACTGGGCGATCGGGTATACCTTATCTTTCCAGGTCACCGGCGCAAACGGACTGCCGGTGGCAACCAGCGCCTGGCCATCGGTCCAACTGATGATATCCTGCGGCGTGGCTTCTACACGTGAGGTTGGGTTCGACAATGGCATCACAATCGGACGCGGGCAGTGTTTGTGCATTTCACGAATAATCTCTTCCGTGAACAGGCCCGTTTGCCCGGATACGCCAATCAGGATATCCGGCTTCACGTTACGCACCACATCGAGCAGTGAAATCTGCTCATTATCATGCTGCCAGTCGTGAATTTTTTCCTGCTTTTGCACCAGTTTACTCTGGAACGGCAGCAGGTTAGGCATCTGGTCGGTCAGCAGACCGAAACGGTCGACCATAAACACACGGCTGCGAGCCTGTTCTTCACTCAGACCTTCACGCTGCATCTGCGAAATGATCTGCTCGGCGATGCCGCAGCCCGCAGAACCCGCCCCCAGGAAGACGATTTTCTGCTCGTTAAGCTGGCTACCCGCCGCGCGGCTTGCCGCAATCAACGTGCCGACGGTGACTGCCGCGGTGCCCTGAATATCGTCGTTAAAGCAGCAGATTTCATTGCGATAGCGGTTCAACAGCGGCATCGCGTTTTTCTGCGCGAAATCTTCGAACTGCAACAGCACGTTCGGCCAGCGCTGTTTCACGGCCTGGATAAAATCATCAACAAACTGGTAGTACTCTTCGTCGCTGATACGCGGATTACGACAGCCCATATACAGCGGGTCGTTCAACAACTGTTGATTATTGGTGCCGACGTCCAGTACCACCGGAAGGGTGTAAGCCGGGCTGATGCCGCCGCAGGCGGTGTACAGCGAAAGTTTACCGATAGGAATCCCCATGCCGCCGATCCCCTGATCGCCCAGACCGAGAATACGTTCTCCGTCGGTAACCACAATCACTTTGATGTTATGGTTCGGCACATTTTGCAGGATATCGTCCATGTTGTGACGATTCTGATAAGAGATGAAAACGCCGCGCGCACGACGATAAATCTCAGAGAAGCGTTCGCAGGCCGCACCGACAGTTGGCGTGTAGATAACCGGCATCATCTCATCGAGATGGTTTTCAACCAGGCGGTAGAACAGCGTTTCGTTGGTATCCTGAATGTTGCGTAGGTAGATATGCTTATCGATTTCAGTTTTGAAACCCTGGTATTGAATCCAGGCGCGCTCGGCCTGCTCTTCAATACTTTCGACAACCTCGGGCAGGAGCCCCAGCAGGTTGAAGTTGCTGCGTTCTTCCATACTGAACGCGCTGCCTTTATTCAGCAGCGGAAATTCCAACAGAACCGGCCCCGCATAGGGGATATACAGGGAACGATTTTTCTTGCCTGGTAACATCTGACTTAACTCCGTTATCTTCACTCCAGACCCAGCGGCGGGTGCAGCGCGCAAGATTATAGAGCAACGCTTAATATGATGGTGACAAATCGATAGAAAGGGCACAAAAAAGCGGGTGACGGACTAAAAGTTCGACAATTTCAGTTTTATTTGATGACTTTATTGGTGACAGTGTCACCTTTAAGCGAAATCAAACGGCGTCATCAGGAGAGTAAGAAAAGAGGTTGCCGCCAATTCTGACGACAACCAGCACATTTATCGTGCCTGGAACATAATGGTGTCTGAGGTGAAGCTGCCATCAGCGGCAATAGCGAAATGCTCGCGTACCTCATGAGAGACTTTTTCTTGCAGGTAACGAATGGCCTCAATGATGTTGTCCGGCGTTTTCATCCGCGCAACCCAGGAAGAGAACTCCAGGTGCAGCCTATCGCCCACCAGTTTATCGACGACCATTCCCCGGTTATTGACCATCGCCAGCCATTCACCTTGTGAGTAGTTGCGAATGTGCGATGGGTCGCGCAGCATTTCAATGGTTTGCAGCCAAACATCCAGAATCGCTTTTCCCGGTGATGCAATGTCCATCATGATAAAGCGGCCACCCGGTTTCAGGACGCGGCGAATCTCCATCAATGCCGCCTGCATATCGTGCCAGTGGTGGGCGGAATAGCGGCTGATAACGACATCAAAACTGTTATCACCAAACGGCAGAATTTCTGCCGGGCCTTGCGCGCAGGTAATGTTGTGCAGCCCACGTTTTTCCGCCTCCTCGGCAACCACCTCCAGCATCCCTTCAGACAGATCGTACGCCGTCACCTGCGCTACCTGTGTCGCGGCGGTAAAACTGGCGTGCCCGGCGCCACAGCCGACATCCAGTACCGTGGCCTCGCCATCTTCGGATAACCATTCGCTCAGGCGACGTAAATCGGCCCCCTGGGCGTGGACATTGCTCTGTAAATAGGCTGTCGCCTGACCGCCAAACTGTGACTTCACCAATGCTTCATGATGGTTGTTCATACCCGTCTTCCTCTGTTGTTATGTTCTTGTTAGAACGGACTATACGCCGCGACTAATACGGGTACAATATTGGTACTTATACTGGTATATCGAGTTACTACCATGGACAAAACCGGGCTGACAGGGCCAGAGGCGCTGGGTACATTTTTACGCGTGAAGCGAGAAAGCACCTCACCGGAAATGCTGGGCATTCCCGTGCTTTCTCGCCGTAGAACGAAGGGGCTACGGCGTGAAGAGGTTGCACAAATGAGCGGTATCAGTACCACCTGGTACACCTGGCTGGAGCAGGGACGTGATATCACCGTTTCCGCGCAAACGCTCTCTGGTATTGCCATGGCGCTGCAGCTCAAACCCGCAGAGCGTGAATATCTCTTTTTGTTGGCGCATAAGAGCGATCCGCTCAGCGAACAGGTACCTGCGGTAGAACAGACAATTCTGTCCACCGTGCATCACGTCTCGGAACCTTGCTATCTGCTGGATCTTACCTGGCAGGTGCTGGCATGGAATAACGAGGCTGAGGCGCTCTTTACCGGCTGGCTGGACGTTGAGTCTGCGCCTAACATGATGACCTTTATGTTCCAGAATCCGCTGGCGCGAACGCTGGTTGATAACTGGGAGGCGCGTGCGCGACGCATTGTCGCAGAACTCCGGTCGGATGCGATCCATTATCCGAATGACAGTACCCTCAACGCGTTTGTGCAACAAATGAGCGACAACAGCCGTGATTTTCGCGAATTCTGGTCTCAGCAGCAGGTGATCGTGCGGGAAGGGGGCGAGCGCGTTTTTCACCATGCCGTAAAAGGTGACATCACCTATCGCCAACTGAGTTGGCAGCTGGCAAGTAACCGGGCGTTAAAAATGATCATGCTGGTTCCGGAAAGCGACTCACTGCATTGCGTTACTCGGTAAACAATCTCATAAAACAACGACGTAGCCAGGCGTTGGCGGCATCCTGATGGACGTGGCTGGGCCAGAACAGGTTAATCTGGATATGGAGCAACTCATAGGGCCACGGACGAATGGCTAGCCCGAAGCGTTAATTGGCGTGGACCTCAATGGTCGCGATATTGCGCTGAATCGTACCGATGAGGGCATTTTTGCCAGCGATAACCGCTGTTCACATGGCAATGCACGCCTGAGTGACGGTTTTCTGGAGAACGGTGAAATTGAGTGCCCGCTCCATCAAGGGCGCTTCTGTATCAAAACCGGCAACGCAATGTGCAGCCCATTGACCGAGGGATGACGATTTACCCGGTGCAAATCGAGGGCGAAAAGGCTATCTCAAGTTCGCCTGATCCCTCTCTGGCCCGGCATTCTCGTCGGGCCAAAAATGTTGCCAAAAAGTAAAACCTGCAATAGTATCCTTGCTTTCGGAGGTCGAAAATGTCTGTTGCAGACTCCCTTCTTGCTTTTTCGCTTGCCGCACTGGTGCTCACGCTAACGCCCGGTCTGGATACGGCGCTTATTCTTCGCACCTCGGCCGCTGAAGGCGGTAAAATCCCTTCGGCGCCCAGCGCGGTACCGGGTAGGGTGCCACCTTCATCAAAACCGGTGGCAACAATCATATCGGCTCCTGCTCGTTCCGCTGCGCGGCTATTCGCGGGCGTCGGGTTGATATCGCGATAAATAATGACGATGCCGGCGGCTTTCAGTTCGTCGAACAGTGCGGGAATAATCGCGCCGTCGCTGTAGCCGGTGTAAACCACGGCTTTTACCGCTTCTTCTTTGATCACCTGTAGAATTCCCGGCGTCCAGATATCATTCTCCGGAGTGGGGATCAGGTTCACGGCGAATGGTTTTTCGGTCAACCTGCAAATTCATCGTCCCGCCGTCACCAGGGCCGTACAGCAACTGGAACAACACAGCGGAGTAAAATAATCACTATTGCCATCCATAGCTTTCAGCGGCAGGTTAAGCGCATCAATATAAAATGATTTGCTAGCATGGGTGTCGCGGGTAACAGGACCAAAACCTGCAACGAACATAACGTTCAGACCGGATAAATCTGGGGACATACATTCTCCTGAAGATACCGATTGGGTGCATATCGCTAATTTATCCGTCGGGGAGGCCCACAACAATCACAATGTCGAGCGTGGGTTCTGGTTTCGTGATGTTAACGGCATTTGAGGGGGATTTTGTTCGGGGCAACAACCAGCACAATCATCGTCGTTGAAAGCTGGTTTTCCTCCTGGAATTACATTGGTGCGCATAATGTATTGAACATGTTAAATGACTGCACGAAGTGCGGGCATTTAGCCTTCATCCCGGGACTATCAGATGATAGTAAATCATTAATTTGACGTGTATTTTATAGCATCTTCATGAGATTGCAGCAATGCAGTCTATGAAAGGATTTCTGCTTTCCCACTGACACCTGAGCCAGCGGAGGTAGCGAACATAGACCAAAGCATCACCTTCAGTCATATAACCATTTCGCTGGATTTTATGCGTCAGTGGGTAGAATGCCACCGTTCCGTAAGGGGTTTCAGCAACAATCACCTGCATATTGCCATGAAGAACAACATCATATTTTATTCCGCTTTCCTTTATTACATCTTCAGCCTCCTGTAGTAATTCTTCCCGCATTTTATTTATTTCATGATATCTCTCACCGGGAATCCTCATTGCAGATGTCCTTAATCTGGCTTCATGTGCATTATCAGATGTGCTGATAAATGAAACAGTATCGGGAGAGTAAATTCGTCGATGTGAGTAGTCCTTATCCAGTTCATATTCTCCGGGATTATTTTTCCACAGGGCATAACCATGAAGTGCAGGGAGGTCATTGCAGAAGTTCTGGAAGTTATGCCATCTTTCACAAACCTCCACACCTTTATAACCTTTAAAATACTGCTTCCCTTTAACCGTCATGTAGCACCTTGCCAGCATGTTATGCCAGAGAATGAATTTCCTTGTTCTCTGGTGGCTTCTGGTGTTCTCAATTGTGGAATGTTTTCCGTTTCCGATATATCCCACGTTATAATAACGGGGCTTCATCAGTAGCGTTATGCGTTCTTCTTCTGAGGACGGGAATGCATCATCCGAGACTGAGCCTGATTTAATATGTGTGCCATAGGCTTCCTTAACTATGCCACTGTCTTTGAATTGTACAACATAATAGCCACGTCTTGTTTTATCTTCTGAGCGACCAAGAACGGTGCATTTACCATTATGCCTTGTATCAAATACAGCTCCGGGAAATAACGTGTTATGGCTGTAGTTCTGGTGATATTTTTTATTACGAAAGTAAGTCATCTGACATGTCCTGAGTGACGAATGAAAGGGAGAAAAAGAATCGGGGCGGGTCCTGCTTTTTCCCTTTAACTTCTGTCAGGCCAGCGCAACTGCCAGAGGTCAGGATTAAAATAAAGAATACATTCAAAAAAATAAATAATAACAAAATTTCAGGCGATGCATTGTGACAGATACGGTTACAGCCCATCAGAAGCCCTGTGTGATGCCACCAGAATGACACATGTAAATGGCTTATATGGCGGGTTAATGCGTCCTGAGAGTGATGTATGCACGATAAACAGGGGATAAAAAGGGGGCATTGACGGGAGAGGTGTGAAATGTCAGGCAACTGAACCGCTGTCTATTTATACAGTTAAATTAGGTGTGAACATATAGTGACCGCAGGCTCTCTGTGTGCAGCTCTGGGGCGACACTGTCATCACCTATGCCTTTGCATTACCTGTGTTGCTGAAGTGGCCCACGAGGCGTTACATGGATGGCATTCAGGTGTAGGGCTGCTCCATATTCACCCGATAGGGTGGGGAAATAAAAAAATAAATATAATTTATATACAGATTAAAATATCCATGCTACCATCGCCAAATCGCCAACCGGGGTTAATCTCTTTATATATCTATTATTACTCTTTTATCTTAATCGGTTTTCTGTACTTATCCTTACCCCTGAATCTTATCTTAATCTCTCTCAATATTGTTCCAGTATTAAGCCCTCCGCAGGAGAGCCATACGGCTTGAGTTTACAAAGAATAAACCAAAATAAACATTACGGCTTGAGCTGACAAAAGATAAATCACAAAATGAAAAGAGCCTCCATATTATTGAAGGCTCTCATTAGTTATGGGGGGGGGTTATTTAAATATCGACATCATCGAAGTTCACTTTTCTATCTTTTGCTTTATCAATTTCATTCATTTTATTTCTTCTTTCTGAGGATTTGAGCTCTGAAAGAATTTGTTTTAAAAGGTCAGCTTGAGTAAACTGGATAACCTTCGCTTCATATGCTGTTATGCTTCTGATTACCCATATGACAAAGATAATGGTTGTTGCGACCTTTATCGTATCGGCGGGGAGAAAAGTATAAGCTTGCATTAAGTTAAAGAAGTCGGGATTGCTGGTTCCGATACACCAGAACCACAGCATCACAGTCAACACGAGATTTATGATGAGTGATAACTTTGAAAGATACTTTGTCAAAAAAGATGTGTTCATTTATGTTATCCCTGTCTAGTTTCGCTTTCCAATATTGCAGCCAGTACGATACGCTTGTGCAACCTCAATATACTCAGCTCGCTTCATTCCAATTAGAGTTTCCGCTTGTTCATTAAATTTCTTTATTTTCTTCTCGCAGGTGGAATTACGGCGCTGCATGGAGTCTTTTGCCCCAGTGATACATGCACCATAAATAACATCTGAATCAGCGATTCTGGCAAAGTTCGCATATGAATCACAGGTAGCACTGATTCTCATCTGCATCTGTGATGAAGTTATTGCCATTGCCTGACTTGCAAACATCAGACTGGAGATTGATATCAATAAGGGAAGGGTGATTGAGTTTTTCATTCAGCACCTCCCTGTAAAATGCAATCAATTCCCATTACATCAGTACCCCAAAGTTTGATATCCGGCTCACCGCCTGATACACCCTGAGTGCTCATATCCAGAGCAAGGATATAGAAACTGTTTTTATCAACATCAAACTCGTAGTTAACAAGCGGGGCTCCACCGGTCTGATATACAGATTGCTGAATGTCCTGAATGCGTTTTTCGGAAATCAGCTTGCCACGATGGAATAGTTTAATGATACCTGCATCTTTTACGTAACTCAGAAAACCACTATCAGCACTTCCGGTTACGTGTCGCTCAATGCTCCAGCCATCGTGACAAACGATATTGTCAGCAAGCGCGGAAACAGGAAAAGAAAGGCATGTAGCCAGAGTCAGTATCAATCGTTTCATTTGAATGTGGTCCATCAGATAAATTATCAGAGAGCCCGATAATCCCAGTGAAGGCCGCAAGACATTTCAATCGTTATGCGCACAAACGTGGCCATCTATGACCAGGCCAATGACGTCTACAAATCTCCGGATTCTGCCTGATTCTATGTTGGTGCGCATAATGTCATACGCGTTATGTTGAAAAGGCCGCTGCGAAAATCTCTCCCGCAGCGGCCTCTTTAGCATAACGTCATTATGCGAACCATCATTATATTTTTTGCTCACATTTAGCCAAAAATAGTAAGTTTGTTGCTGTTAAATGCAACATGTAAGAAACTAACTCTTCATCAACTACGGTTACTTCTGCACCCTGGCCATGACCGGAATTTTTGTTCCTTATTGTAGGGATACCTGTTTCCAACATCGTTTTTAGGCTTGTAAATTGACTCTGCAAATATGAAGGAATTAAATTATTTTTAAGACAACTATTAATCAGTTTAGATGCAGTGTCATAAGAGTTATATTCCCAATTATTTTTGTCATGAATGGCCTTCATTAAACTTTCGAATGATTTCAAACTATCATTAAGACTTTCTTTATATTTACCATGTCTATAGTGTTCATGGGCCGACATAAACTCACCCAGAGCACCTTCATACTCATCAGTGCCACTTAGTATTTTTAATGTAGGCCTAACTACTTCTGAATGGATAAATGTAGAATCAACCCTAATGATTTCATTCTGTTCGAATTGATAACCGACGCCATTCTCTTTTAATCTTTCATTCAAATCAGATATGGCCTCGTCGGGATTCCCTTTGAAAGAACGGCTGTGTTCACGAACATATTCATTTATGTATGAAAATGTTAACTCTATGATATCAAGGCATTTTTCAACGCTTCTTGTATTGAGAAAACAATCATATATTTCGTCATAAAATGAATTTGAGTTTGCGTGCAACTGAAACTCACCGTACTCTCTTCGCAGAGTAGTGCAAATTTGTCGGTATACTTCATCCTGATGATTATTATTGTAACCATATCTATTCATGTATACGAAGCTAGTACAACCGCCGATAGTGTCATTAATAATATGTACTATTTGCACTCTTAGCTTAATTGGTATTTCATCATAGGAATAAACGTCATTTATTTCACCGCGAAGTTTTTTTTGTCTTTTTGAATAAATATTAGATATAGCCATCTTTATGATTATTCCTGTTTTTTAATATCTTCAGAACTATCACCCCTCCA
>NZ_LXEU01000048.1 GCF_001654985.1 Kluyvera georgiana ATCC 51603 | reverse complement strand
CCGCGAAGCGGTTCGGGGTTCTGTGACACCCGAACTTTACCCCGGTTTCCCGGGGCACGTTATCATCTCGGCGGTTTCATTTTTCGTCCAGAAATGTTCTGAATTGTGTTCTGGAGATTGAGCAGTTCTGTCATTCTTTCAATAAAAACAACATCTTCCTGTCGCATATCCTTGATGGCAGCGATAACTCTTATTTTCACTTCCTGGTCTACAGCGTTAACAGCATTCCCAACGTCGTAACCAATGACAGATTCATTCAGTGTTGTAGTAGAAGAAGGGGCTTCAGCCTTGTTGTAATCAGCATCAGCACCAAACGCCAGCCAAACTGGATTGCGTCCGGTCGCTTTTGCGATCTGCCGGATTTCAATAAGCTTAGGTTCACGGTCACCCGAAGCCAGGCGTTTCAGAGTACTGACACTAATGCCCGTTTCGTTCTCAATATCGTCGTAGGTGAAGTTCTGAAGGATCGACTGTTTGATCCGTTCTGCGCATGCTTTATCTGCTGCCATCGCCAGTGAACTCTCTGTTTTGTTCATACAGGCATTCATTCTACCTCCCGTTTTTAGCATGCTGACCCTAAAGGTCAGTTCTGACATTTTTCAGTATCAATTATATTGACACGTAGATCTCATCAAACTAGTATAACTGACACCAATAAAGATCAGTTCAGACCCTTGCGCGTCAAAACCGGGAGATACATGTTTTTCGACTGGCTCACCATTGAACAGGACTTTGGCTACCAGCTTCCTATTCTGGGTGAGGTGGCGTATCAACGCGTTCAGCTGGAAACAGGCGAGGCCGGTTCACTTAATCAGCCGGTGTTCCAGCATAAAGGATCTTTTTGTGATCAGGTGTCAATTTCGATAAAAGGTTCAATTCTGAAGATGTCTGGTAATCCATCTCGATGGAATCGCCTTGACAATTTATTTGGACATAACTCAATTGATGCTTGTGTGCAGACTTATAACCGGATACTGACTGAGCTGGGTCTGCCAGTATTCACGAAATGTACGAAATTATGGCAGCGGCAGGCCAGTGAAGCAGAGAAAGCCGGAACAGTAACTGATGGTGCATGTATTCGAGAATTACACATTACTTCTAACCGAACCGTGGGTAAGGATAATGTCGATGATTATATTTCCGGTTTATCAACACTGCGCTACAGGAACAGTGAGCCGAGACTGCATAGCAATGGAAAATCAGTTGACTGGCTTTCTAAAAAAGGGAATGCCTTATTAATTTACCCAACTGTATATAACAAAGCACACGAAATACAGCTGCATTCTCTGAACAAAATAAAAAATAAATTTGGCGATTCCTCAACTGAAGTCTCTTACATCAGAAAGATTATAGATTTTTGTCAGGAACAAGGCGTTGTGAGATTTGAACAAAAACTTAAATCACGCTATCTGCAACGTAACCAACTCATTTACTGGGGTTTATCAGATTACTCAATACTCAATGACTTGCATAATGATTTTTTAGCACTTGATCAAAAGCTTATGGTGACGTCTATGGATTTTGAAACGATCAGTGAACATCTAATCAGTGAAGGTATTGTTGACTCAACTCGCTCAGCAAATACTACTGCCATGTATGCCATTCAGTGGATGCACGGGCATTCATTCGATTTTTCTAAAACTCAGGTACAGACCCATCGCGCCAGGCTTCGCAAAATTGGTATTGATATTGCCCAACGTTGCAATATTTCAAAATTCAGTCCAATTATTGTTAAAAAGGTGAGGGAGGTTTCAGTAAGTGATTGTCTGATCCCATCATGGTATATAAAACCTCGTTATTTACATGTTGCATAATAGGATATTCAAATGATTAAGATTGAAATTAAACCATCGCAGGCGATTGCCGATACACGTTCCGGAATTTCAAAATCAACGGGGCAAGCCTATACAATCAATGAGCAGGCTGCATATATATTTCTGGGGCAAGATTATCCACAACTGTTCAAACTGAATCTTGAGAATGGACAGGCACCTTATCCGGCAGGGTTATATACATTGCACCCATCCAGTATTTATGTTGGTGATTTTCAGAAGTTACGTGTTGGGAAAATAGTCCTCGTCCCATATCAGGATAATAAAGAATCAACAAAATAAGGTGTTGCTATGGCTTCTCAGAATATAATTACTGGAAAAATATGTAATGATGATTCCACAAATAATTGCCAGACAATATCACTGAGCTATTCTGAGTTGCCATATCAGCAGCTCCCTCCGGTAGAGCAGGTAACTCTTGTGTGGGGAACTGCTTTTACATCTGTAGTGGCCCTTTACTTTCTATCGCATTGTATTGGGCTTATCTTAAACATGATAAAGAGAGCTTAGCTATGAAAAAAACACTTCTGAAATCAGCTGTTATTGCTGCTGCTTTAGCACCTTTTCTCGTTAATGCAGCCGAAACTGGCAGCGTGGATTTTACAGCATTAACCAATGCAGTGTCATTTGACAGCGTTATTGCCGCTATCCTATCTGTAGCAGGTATTCTCGTTGGACTTTATGCTTCCATTGCCGGTGCTAAAACGGTTTTACGTATGATCCGCGGAGCCTGATGAAAGGCAGGGGAAACCCTGCCTTCAGGATTTTTTATGATAATGAATTTATGGCTAATCGCTGTTTTTCTATGGGGATTGCTTTGTGCCTGGGCTGTTATCAAAGGATTAGGAGGGTAGATGAAACCTCTTTTAACTTTAATCATTCTTTCCTGCATTAGTTTTTCTTCTTACAGCGCTGTAAATGCTCAGACTGTAAATCAGATTATTTCAAAATCTATTATCAACAAAATCAATCAGAGAGGTTTTTCTGCCAATGACCCCCGCTATTATGGGACACTGAAAGGCATTTCTGGTTATCTTAATACGACATCGACCACGGCCAGAAGTTATACATTGGCAGGTATTACCGGGCGTTCATGGTTGTCTGTTGGATTAAGAGGTGTATTACTCAGTCGTGGAACCTTTATTGCTCTGGCAGCAACAGGAGCTGTAACATGGCTTTTAGATGATAATGACACTGTAAAAGTAAAGATCAAGGAAGTTACGGGAGAGCAGGGTGTAAAAGGCTTTTACTGGGCTGTTGGTGCTGATAATTATGCAACGCCATCTGAAGGTGCTCAGAGTATTTGTGAAAAAAACGCTTCATTTTGTCAATCGTATATTATAGAGCAATATAACCCTGACCCCTCACGCACTGATTTAAGGACTATTAAATTTTATATTGATAACTCAAAAAGTCAGTTATGGACTACAAGAACGGCAAGCATGGTCAACTGCGGCACAAATAAAATAATTGCTACGTGCAGAGAAGATTATGTTCCTGTGACTCAGGAAGTCATTAAAACACTGAGTTTACAGGATGCCATTAACACGATCGCCCCCAATGAAATGGATACCGAACTGTCTCCTGAGGTTATTGCTGATGTCGTTAATAATGCATGGAGCAATGCAGCGTCTGCTCCAGGTTACGCGGGTCTTCCATTTGATGCATCCCGGCCTGTAACGGCGAGTGATATTGCCACTGTGAATAATGCCGGAAAGGCCAGCGTCGCCGATTTCATCAGGCCGACTGAAACACCTGATTTTACGTTACCCACTGATTCTACGGGAACTATTCCAACAAATCCTTCAACCAGTGAACAAGTGAATTTAGGGGATGATCCAGGTATTGCACCGCCTGAACTGGAGAAAATCCCAACTGGTGAAGAGATTCTCGCTCCATTGTTATCATTTGACCCACTGAAAAATTCAGCAGCTGATTTACAATTAGCGGGTGAGCGTATAAAACAAGCTGAATGCCCTCGACCTGAATTCAGTATATTTAACAGAGAGTATCGTCTGGAAACACACTGCTCCTTACTTGAAAAGAACGCAGCAATAATTGGCCTTATTTTTATGGTCGTCTATTCAATAGCAGGATTCAGAATCATTCTTTCCGCATAAAGGTGACTTATGTTCGGTATAATGACATCCGTATTATACGGTGTGCTTGGCTTCGTTCTACGTTCAATACTGGTCAAATTTTTTATTTTTTTCGCTCTTTATTTTGTTGTTCAGGAATTTACACCTTTTATTCTGGGTCTGGCTCAAAGCAATCTATCATTCACGCATTTACTGACGAACATACCTGAAGCTTTAAAATACTTGTTTAATGTTTTTAGAATTATGGATGGAATTAACATCATGTTATCCGCCTTGATTACTCGTTTTATTATTCGTCGAATTCCAGTTATAGGGTAAAGTGATGGCTATTTCTTTATATATGGGCGTTATGGGAAGTGGTAAAACGTATGAGGTTATTCATAGTGTAATTGTTCCTGCCGTTGCATCAGGTCGTCGTGTTATCACTAATATAAAAGGTATAAATGAAGAGAGAATCCATGATTACTGTCGTACCAAATTAAAGTCAAACAGCCCTGGACGTGTTCTTTTTACATCATCAGAAGACGTTCTGAAAGATGATTTTTTTCCATATTACAATGAGTCAGAATCTGTTGAGCAGGTTAATACTTTTTGTGAATATGGTGACCTTATTTGTCTTGATGAATTATGGTCTATATGGCCGTCAGATTCCCGTCTTTCTGAATCACATAGACGCTTTATCTCTATGCATCGACATATGACCCATAAGATCACTGGGGTATCCTGTGATCTTATTATTGTTAACCAGGGGGTTGACGGCGTGCCGCGTTACCTTAAAGAACGTATTGAAGCGACATACCGCATGACTAAACTAAAGTCACTTGGCCTTGCAAAATCGTACCGTGTCGATGTTTTTAGTGGTGCTAAATTATTTAAATCGAACAAGGTTAGCACCAGGAACTATCAGTATAAAAAGAGCATTTTTGCATTATACAAATCTTATGAAAGTGAAAATGGTAGAGAAGCTGTAACGGATAAAAGGCAGAATGCATTCTCATCCATTTTTTTGTGGGTAAAAATTGGTGCAGTACTGCTTATAGTCATGGGCTCTGTCTATACATTGCGAAAGGTATGGGCTGGGATGAATCATGAAATACCTGCTATTGAACAGCAAACAGTACCAACTACAATCATTGAACCCTCAGTCCCGGTTGCGAAAGAAGTCCATTCTTACTCATCCACATGGCATATTGTCGGAGTGCTGAAAACGGATTACCTCAATAAAGTAATACTGACTGATAACTCTGGTCGCTTACGCATGCTCCCGGCTAATCAATTTGATGGGGAAGGGATGGCATTAAGTGGAAATATTGATGGCGAAATCATAACTTATTTTACAGGAAACTAATATGAAGTTATTCTATCTCATGTTTCTTCTTTTTATAGTTCCGCAATCATTTGCAAAAGGCGTGTCTCTTAACATTTCTGGTATAACATTGAATGATTCTATAACATTGTTTTATTCCGAAGTGATACGAAAGCCCTTTATGGTTTCACCTGATGTTATTTCTGATAAACGAACCGTTAATTTTAGTATCACACCCGATATGGATGAACATGCCTTTATGGTGCGTTATCTCCAGAATGCAGGTGTCAGTGTATCAAGTAAAAATGGCATTGATTATTTCTATATCCCGGATAAAAAAATCTATGAAGCACCAAAGTATTCTTTCGTTTATACGCCACAATATCGTTCTGTCGCATATCTTGCGGATATTCTTCAGTCACAAGTAACTGGCTCTTTTTCAAATGGGGGGAAACTTGGCAATGGGGATATATCACCTGCTGTTGTAAAAGATAACTCGGCTTCCGATTTTTTGAGCCGCAATGGTGATGTGCTCGTTTTTTATGGTACAAAGAAAGATATTCAGCGTATTGAAAATTTGCTTCCTCTTATTGACCAGGCAGCTGAAGAGGTGCTTGTTTCTGGTTACGTTTTTGAAGTACAGACCGCAGAACGTAATGGTTCAGGTCTGGCCCTTGCAGCTAAATTAATGTCAGGAAAATTCACCATCGAAACAGGTACAGCACAAGGGCTGAATAATTTTGTCAGATTCAGTTCAGGCTCTCTGGATGCACTTTATGAATTATTCAGAACTGACAGTCGATTTCATGTCGTCAGTTCACCGCAACTACGCGTCAGAAACGGTTCGAAAGCATCTTTTTCCGTTGGTTCTGATGTCCCAGTGCTTGGTCAGGTTAGTTATGAAGATGGTCGGCCGGTACAATCCATTGAATACCGTTCCAGTGGGGTCATTTTCAACGTTTTACCTCAAGTTCGGGCGTTAACAATCGATCTCAATATTCATCAGCAGCTGTCAAATTTTGCAAAGACAGAGACTGGAGTCAACAACAGCCCAACGTTGATTAAACGGGAGGTTAATACAGATGTTTCGTTAAAAGATGGCGACATTATTTTGCTGGGTGGACTGGCAGAGAATAAAGACAGCAATGCTGATACAGGCCTGTCATTTTTGCCGTCATGGTTTGGGACTACCGCAACAGAAAAAACAAAAACGGACATCATTATTGTTCTTCAGGCCAGAAAAATAAGACGATGAAGCGGGGCGCCCAGCACCGCAGCTCCGCGAGGAGCTGGGCGTTCAGTGCCATCGTCTGACCGATTGATATGAAAACCATAACACCTGATTTTGCGCATGCGCAAAATAGCAGATGAAAAAAGGAAGCGTTGATGACTTCAAATCTGAAATTTATCCGATTACGTGTCGAACCCGAACTGATCCAACCAATAAACAATCTGGCCAGTACCCGTGATGAAATGAAAGCTGAGATTGCCGGTGAGATTGTCGAATGGTTTCTGGCTCGCCGCTCTGATGGCACTTTAACTGCACGTTATTTTTCCAGCCCAAAAGACGCTGATTATGTCGGGATCAGGCTTCACCGGAGTACTGTTATGAAAGTGAAACAGTTGTCATTGCAGGATAATCAGCCGATAAATCGCATCATCTATACAGCATTAGCAAGGTACTTTGAGCAACAGTGAAGATAGAAAATTATCGGTATGTTGATCTTGGTTAGTGCCTGTCAATAAAACCGTTGCGAGAACCAATATGACAAAGCATAATTCGTTCTGAGCGAAGTCTTGCCAGTTCTTCTGTGTAAGAAGGGCGCAAAAAAACCACCCTGGCAGGTGGTTTTTTTGTATCTAACTCATTAGATTACAATAAGATGTTGACGCTGACATGACTAATGTTCAGCGACAAACCACTCTGATTATCTACTGGATAACCAAAGAAGAGCGCCAGAACCAGAATGCAATAATGCCATCTGTTCATAGTTCCTCCCGTAAGATCGGGGCGGCATCCAACACTATCTGCGCTTCGGTGCTGGAACGACTATTTGAGCGAAGTCTTACCACCAAAAAAATGCTCTGTTTATACGCATAAGTGATCTGGCAGAATCACCGAACAGAGTCCTCAGAATACAACATCTTGTATGTCATTGTTTCCAAGTCGCATTTTAAGTGCTATATGTTGTGTTTTGCATCAAAGATGTTCACGACTTTATTGATTCAGAACAAAGTAAAAATGCAAGAGTACAGATGGCAGGCTCTGTGGGTAATGTAAAATTTACTGTATTAAAAACAGTCAGATACTAATAATGCTGTAGAAGAACTAAACACTGTCCAGTATGGGTCGGATTCGGGAGGCCGATATATGAGTAACCGTAAAAATAGCGATCGTGTATCGAAACCTGACTGGCCATCTTTATCCAAAGCAGAGAAGGCAGATAGCCATTTTCTGGCAGAGCGAGCAGTGGTGATTGGTGATTCGAGAGCGGACATGTTCGAAAACAAAACGCGTCAAAATGACGGAAATTTTTTCCGGGATTTTGTCGGGTTGGACAAGCCGAAGGCGCGTCAGAGGTTGGGACTCGTTTTGCGCATGCGCAAAATTTCTGGCTAATTTGAAACTGATAAGAGGCGATCGAAACCGCCACTTATCAGGAGATGTACCATGTGCCTAGACCGTCTAATAATAGCAAAAAATGGCTAACTTTCTTATCGTAGTTACGGAGATGTAGACGTCGATTTTTGTCAGAGTTCAGAACATGGAGAAGATTGAATGGTAAGAACAGTGGAACAAATTGAGCAACAGCTTGTGCAGGCTCGTCGTGAACGAGATGCCTGGCAAAAGAATCGTGGTGGAAGCCATCATTACCAAATGGCGAGTTTGTTAGTATCCGCGCTGGAGAAAGAGCTTTCAGAGGCGCTGAACGATCAGGACAACCATGACCACAAAACGCCGGATTCCGTCTGACTCTACATTGGTGCGCATAATGTA
>NZ_LXEU01000047.1 GCF_001654985.1 Kluyvera georgiana ATCC 51603 | reverse complement strand
TATTATGTTAAATTGCATTTGGTAGACACAGAACTCATCACGGTTAGCTTAAGCTTCATCAATCCATCTCCCGATGCTATCCGAACAGATAAGTTAGTGTCAAACAGAGCCCTGTACCCTGCAGCATGCTGTGCTTTATACGCGTTAACAAAAAGGAGCAGCAAACTAAAACGATAGTTGCTTAAAACGCCGCTCCCCAACCTCAACGATTACAACCTCAATTAGAGGTTTGCAACGTTGTGATATACTTTTTGGACGTCATCGTCATCTTCAAGGGCGTCAACGAGACCTTCAAAGATTTCCAAATCTTCTGGTGAAAGTTCAACTTCAGATTGCGCAATCATTTCTAATTCTGTCGTTGAGAATTCAGTAATTCCGGCAGCTTTCAGAGCTGCAATACCTTTATGAAGATCTGTAGGTTCGGTATAAATAACGATGTTTCCTTCTTCTTCGGTTACATCACGAACATCAACTTCAGCTTCAAGCAAAATTTCAAAAATACGATCGGAGTCTGTTCCTTCAAATACAATCACGCCAGTATTATCGAACATGTAGCTGACCGCGCCCGCCGCACCGATGTTGCCGCCTTTCTTATTGAAAATCATGCGGACATTCGCGATCGTACGGTTAACATTGGAAGTCAATGTTTCAGCAATAATCATTGAACCGCTCGGTCCGAAACCTTCATAGCGGCCTTGTACGAACGTCTCATCCCCGCCGCCTTTAGCCTTATCAATGGCTTTATCAATAACGTGTTTTGGAACTTGAGCTTGCTTAGCACGTTCAATAACGAATTTTAAAGACGTGTTTAACTCTGGATCTGGTTCACCTTGTTTAGCAGCAGCATAGATTTCCACACCGAACTTTGCATATACTTTAGACGTTGCACCGTCTTTAGCCGTTTTTTTAGCAACAATATTGGCCCATTTACGTCCCACTGGGATGCTCTCCTCGACAATTTATTTACAATTACTGGCAGAATAATAATCTATTTGCTTTATCCGCCATATTATATCACAATGTATAAATATTCGTCCATGAGAAATGGAAAAGCTAAGTTTTTCGGAATGTTACTTTAACTCTATCAATATTTAACATTATAGATAAACAATGCCTATGCTTTCTTTTGAGCCTGTTTTTTATTTATTTTAATAATTTATCTACGCTGGAAATATATAAATAAAATAACAAATGTGATAGCGCAGGTATTGTAGGGTATCGTGCGCTACGTGAAATCTGCGTTTTGCCGCGGGTCATTCTCCCTCAGAATTGACGTAGCGACGCTAACCCGTTTTTTATTGCAGCAATAAGAGTAAGCGTCTACCTTTGTCGTACCTTGCCAAGGTTCTTAACCTTATGATGCCAAAACATAAACTCGTTTCTGCGTTTTGTATACTGTTCCTGCTCGGCACCACCTGCGGTTGTTCGCTCACGCGTGTCTCTAATACCACACACGCTGAAGAAGTCGCGAATCTGAACGTGATTGGCATGCGCCTTGGCGATGCCAGAGAGAAAGTTCGTCGCCAGGGATATGAATGCAACGATCAGGGCATGCTTCGTCATGTACAAACCGAACATGCCAGTCAGCCATTAATACAGCTTGAATGCAGCCGTTCGAGCAGCGAACTTTTTTGCCCGCAGATTCGCAATGTGGTACTCAATGCCGATCCGCAAACGCTGACAGTGGTCGATGTGGGTAAATACATCACTCAGCGAGCATGTTTTTAACACCCGGAATGTCGTTATCCCGCAAAACGCAACCGTTGCCGCTGGCGATGGTTTCTTGTACCCTTCCCTCGCCTATCCATCAGTAATTACGGAATCCAATGACCACGCAGACTTCCAAAGATCCTTTACACGGCGTAACCCTTGAAATGCAGGTTAACGCGCTGGTTGACCGTTATGGATGGCAACAGTTAGCGAAGCTTATCAACATCAACTGTTTCAAGAACGATCCAAGCGTGAAATCAAGTTTGAAGTTTTTGCGACGAACGCCCTGGGCTCGTGCGGAAGTGGAAGCGTTGTATCTGGACTCGTTGACTGACGAAAAAGCAATTACGCCGGCGGAACCGACGTTTGATCCATGGGCGAACAGCCGCGCTAAGCGCGAGAGTTAATATAAAGAACGCAACCACCGGTTGTGCGTGGTTGCGATTTCCCCTCCGTACTGCCACCAGCTTACCGTCATTTATATCGAGCAAGCCGACCGGCCTAGACTACGATGAGATCGTATTTTTTGATCTTGCGATACAACGTGGCAATCCCGATGCCTAACTCGTCTGCCGCTTGCTTTTTATTGCTATAGCGGCTTAACGCATCACGAATCATCTGCCGTTCCATCTCTTCGAGCCCGGTCACTCCCTCCTCATCTTTCACGGCTCTGACCACAGTTGACCCCGGTGTATCCGCGCGCTCGCCGGCCTTGCCGCTGCTTACCAGGTTTGGCGGTAGCAGAGAAACATCGATCACTTCGCCGGAAGGTACCACGTTGACCAGATACTCCATCAGGTTACTCAGTTCACGAATATTGCCAGGCCAGCGATAGCTTTTCAGCAGCGCAATCACCTCCGGCGCGACGCCGGGATAGACCAGTTCCAGCCGTCGGGTATGCAGATGCAGGAAATAGTGAATCAGCAGTTCAATATCATCCTGGCGTTCACGCAACGGCGGTAGACGTAGCGGAATAACGTTAAGCCGATAGTAGAGATCTTCACGGAACTTACCTTCGGCGATAAACTGCTCGAGATTCTGATTGGTGGCGGAAATGATACGAATATCCACCGGAACCGGATGACTTGCCCCTACCGGCTGAATCTCACGGGATTCAATAGCGCGCAACAGCTTGGCCTGCAGCGTGAGCGGCATATCGCCAATTTCATCCAGAAACAGCGTCCCGTAATTAGCGGCCTGAATCAGCCCCGTTTTGCCATTCGCCGATGCACCGGTAAAAGCCCCTTTCACATAACCGAACAGCTCGCTTTCCAGCAGCTGTTCGGGAATGGCTGCACAATTAATGGCAATAAACGGCTTATCTTTGCGGTCGCTCAGCTTGTGCACCGCACGGGCAACGACCTCTTTACCGGTTCCGCTTTCCCCGACAATCATCACGCTTGATGGGCTTGGGGCAACGCGAGTAATCAGCTTTTTCAGCTGCCGCATTGGCCGACATTCTCCAACCATCTGTTCAATCTGCGGCCCTTCCTGCGGCGCGGTAATATCTGCCGAAGAGTGTGACTGATGAAACGCCATCAGGAACAGCCACTGATCCTGAATTGCGTGCAACTGACCAATGATAAGCTCTTTCTTATCATCAATAGAAATGACATGTTGAACGTGACCGCGAATAAAATTTTGCGCGAACGTCAGCGGCCGAAAATGAATCTCTTTACCCACCATATTACCCTGAGTGGCCCCAAGGATTTTTAACGCTGCCTGATTAACAAATTTGACTTTCTGTTCCTGACTAACAACCAGTACTCCCTGGTCCATATTGTCAAGCATCGTTAAAAACATTTTCTGGATATTGTCGCCACCGCTCTGATCCTCAAGTAAGCGGGAGACAAATATGGAAGAGACGTGACGGACATAATCGGAAAACTCGGTGATGTTATCATTTATTCGCTCCTGCTGGTCGCGCGTCAGCGCAATCAGACTAATAACGCCGACGCACTGCTCCTGATAAATCACCGGCGTGCCAAGGAAGGCCTTTTCTTTACAAGTATCCTTACTTTCACAGCCTTTACAGAGCGGGTCAAAACGAGAATGGGTAACTACCTTCTCCTTCTTTGTTTCGATAATGTAACGAAGAAGTCGCGAATCTGTATTTAATCTGCGACCGAGAAATTTTCCGTAACTTCCCGTACCGGCCACGCGGCACAGCGAATTGTCGACAATTTCAACTTCAAGCTGGAGAACGCTGGAGAGCATACGGGCAAAGCGTTGAATTGTCGGCTGAATCTGCATCAAGATAGATGACGAGCTTGAAGGTATCATAATATCACTCACTGAAAGCTAACTGGGTGAACGACAACATTTATTTCTCTACGATGATACTACCGCAGCCCTTAGCAATAATTGATGCAGGTGCTTTCTCTTTTTCAGTTCTTGAAGCAAATATGGAAGTGGTATCACACTTTCATATCAATGTGATAATTTTCAGGGTGATTTTATCAATTTGGTGCACTTCTCTCTCGGCCCCCTGAATATTCCGTCAACGGCCTCGAAACGCAAATAACAATATGGCGAAATTATTCATCATCCTATTTGTTGTCACGCCCCGTGATAGCTTCTTTTCCGTGATGCCCATCTCATAATTTCAGCTCTTCCTCCGCAACTCATTCGGTCCCTTTGAAATTGGCACGCTTATTGTTAGTGAAATATCAGCGCTGGCATTCGCCGCAGCGGCCACCAGCAATCAATAAGCCGTCATTCACGACCAGGATTGAAATATGAAAACTGTTAACGAACTGATTAAGGATATCAACACGCTGAATTCCAATCTGCATGATAAGGATTTTCTGCTGACGTGGGAACAGTCGCCGGACGAACTCAAACAGGTGCTGGACGTCGCGGAAGCGTTAAAAACGCTGCGTGCGGAAAACATTGCCACCAAAGTGTTTAACAGCGGGCTGGGAATTTCGGTATTCCGCGATAACTCTACGCGAACCCGCTTCTCCTATGCTTCTGCGCTAAACCTGCTCGGGCTGGCGCAGCAGGATCTCGACGAAGGCAAATCGCAGATTGCTCACGGCGAAACGGTGCGCGAAACCGCCAATATGATCTCTTTCTGCGCCGACGCTATCGGCATTCGCGACGATATGTATCTTGGCGCAGGTAATGCCTATATGCGTGAAGTGGGCGAAGCACTCGATGACGGCTACAAACAGGGCGTGCTGCCGCAGCGTCCGGCGCTGATTAACCTGCAATGTGATATTGACCACCCAACGCAAGCGATGGCCGATCTGGCCTGGCTACGTGAACACTTTGGTTCGCTGGAGAACCTTAAAGGCAAGAAAATCGCCATGACCTGGGCCTATTCCCCTAGTTACGGCAAGCCGCTCTCCGTGCCGCAGGGCATTATCGGCCTAATGACCCGGTTTGGGATGGACGTCACCCTCGCCCACCCGGAAGGCTATGACCTGATTCCTGATGTGATTGAAGTGGCGAAAAATAACGCCAAAGCGTCCGGCGGCAGCTTCCGTCAGGTAACGGATATGGCAGAAGCCTTTAAAGATGCCGATATCGTCTATCCGAAGTCATGGGCGCCGTATCAGGTCATGGAACAGCGTACCGAGCTACTGCGTGCCAACGATCATGATGGCCTGAAGGCGCTGGAGAAAGCCTGTCTGGCGCAGAACGCCCAGCATAAAGACTGGCACTGCACCGAAGAGATGATGGCGAAAACCCGCGACGGCGACGCGTTGTATATGCACTGCCTGCCGGCGGATATTACCGGCGTGTCCTGTAACGAAGGCGAAGTCACCGAAGCGGTGTTCGAAAAATACCGTATCGCCACCTACAAAGAGGCCAGCTGGAAGCCGTACATCATCGCTGCCATGATCCTCTGCCGCAAATACGCGAAACCGGGCAAGCTGCTGGAGCAACTGCTGGGCGAAGCGCAAAAACGCATCAAATAGCCGCCTCCGCTGGCCTGCGGGCCAGCGTCACTTCCCGTAATGACGAATAAGGACAGTGTATGTCTGCTTTCTCACTGAAAATGGATATTGCCGATAACCGTTTTTACACCGGCGAACCTTCGCCGCTGTTTTCGCGCCAGCCTGCGCAACAGGCGCGCCGTTTCCATCATAAAATTGCCGGCTACCAGCCCACGCCGCTGTACGCGCTGAATGAACTGGCCGCCCTGTTTGGCGTAAATAAAATACTGGTGAAGGACGAGTCGCAGCGATTTGGCCTTAACGCTTTCAAGATGCTGGGCGGTTCTTACGCGATCGCACAATTACTGTGTGAGAAGTATCAGCTGAATATCAATGAACTGTCGCTCGACGACCTGAAATCACGCATTAAAGAGAAAATGACCTTCGCCACGACGACCGATGGCAACCACGGTCGCGGCGTGGCGTGGGCGGCGCAGCAGCTTGGGCAAAACGCGGTGATTTACATGCCGAAAGGCTCGGCTCAGGAACGCGTGGACGCCATTTTGCGACTCGGCGCAGAGTGTATCGTCACCGATATGAACTATGACGATACCGTGCGTTTCACCATGCAGACGGCGCAGAAAAACGGCTGGGAGGTGGTGCAGGACACCGCATGGGATGGCTACACCAAAATCCCCACCTGGATTATGCAGGGCTACGCCACGCTGGCCGATGAAGCCGTGGAACAGATGTCGGCGATGGGCATCGCCCGCCCAACACACGTTTTCTTGCAGGGCGGCGTCGGCGCGCTGGCTGGCGGCGTGCTTGGCTACCTGGTCGACGTTTACGGTGCGGGGAATCTGCATTCTGTCATTGTGGAACCTGAGCTGGCCGATTGTCTTTACCGCTCCGGGCTCAAGGGGCAGATGGTAAACGTCGGCGGCGATATGGCCACTATCATGGCAGGGCTGGCCTGCGGTGAACCCAACCCGCTCGGTTGGGAAGTTCTTCGCAACTGCGCCAGCCAGTTTATCTCCTGCCAGGACGCAGTGTCCGCGCTCGGTATGCGAGTGCTGGGCAATCCGCTGGGGCACGATCCGCGAGTCATTTCCGGGGAGTCCGGTGCGGTCGGTCTTGGCGTGCTCGCCGCTGTTCACTATCACCCACAGCGCGACGCGCTGATGAACAAACTGCAGCTGGATAGCCAATCCGTTGTGCTGATTATCAGTACCGAAGGCGATACCGACGTCAAACACTATCGGGAAATTGTCTGGGAAGGCAAACATCCGGCAGCGCAATAAATCCTACAAATTCAGAACTGGAGAACATCTTCATGGCTAAGCATATTCCTTTTAAACTGATTGTTGAAAAAGCCAACCACTACCAACAGGACATGACCCGCTTTTTGCGCGATATGATTGCCATCCCGAGCGAAAGCTGCGACGAGAAGCGCGTGGTACACCGCATCAAAGAAGAGATGGAAAAAGTGGGCTTCGATAAGGTGGAAATCGACCCCATGGGTAACGTGCTGGGCTATATCGGCCACGGTCCGCGCCTGGTGGCGATGGACGCGCATATTGATACCGTGGGTATCGGTAATATCAAGAACTGGAGCTTCGACCCCTACCAGGGCATGGAAACCGACGAACTCATTGGCGGGCGCGGCGCGTCTGACCAGGAAGGCGGGATGGCGTCGATGGTCTACGCTGGCAAAATTATTAAAGATCTGGGGCTGGAAGACGAATATACCCTGTTGGTGACCGGTACTGTGCAGGAAGAAGACTGTGATGGACTTTGCTGGCAGTACATTATCGAACAGTCCGGCATTCGTCCGGAGTTTGTGGTCAGTACCGAACCGACCGACTGCCAGATCTATCGTGGCCAGCGCGGACGCATGGAGATTCGCATCGATGTCTCCGGCGTCAGCTGCCACGGCTCCGCGCCGGAACGCGGCGATAATGCCATCTTTAAAATGGGGCCCATTCTCAACGAACTGCAGGATCTTTCCCATAAGCTGGGCAACGACGAATTCCTGGGTAAAGGCACCCTCACCGTATCAGAAATCTTCTTTACCTCACCAAGCCGCTGCGCGGTCGCCGACAGCTGTGCCGTCTCCATTGACCGCCGTCTGACCTGGGGCGAAACCTGGGAAGGCGCGCTGGAGGAAATTCGTGCCCTGCCTGCGGTACAAAAAGCCGGTGCGGTGGTCTCTATGTACAACTATGACCGTCCATCATGGACCGGGCTGGTGTATCCGACCGAGTGCTACTTCCCAACCTGGAAGGTGGAAGAGAATCACTTCACCGTGCGTGCGCTGAGCAATGCCTATGAAGGCCTCTTCGGCAAAGCCCCGGTGGTCGATAAGTGGACCTTCTCCACCAACGGCGTCTCGATTATGGGCCGTCACGGCATTCCGGTCATTGGCTTTGGTCCAGGTAAAGAACCGGAAGCCCACGCGCCAAATGAAAAAACCTGGAAGTCTCACCTGGTCACCTGCGCCGCAATGTATGCCGCAATTCCGCTGAGCTGGCTGGCCACCGAGTCACTGTAGTCCTCTATTCCTCCCGCCGCTCGCGGCGGGAGTCTGGAGTTTATATGCGCGTACTGATTAAAAACGGCACTATCGTCAACGCCGACGGACGGGCCAGACAGGACCTGCTCATTGAAAATGGCCTGATCAGCCAACTGGCCGAAGAGATAACCGTTGAACAACCCTGTGAAGTCATTGACGCCAGCGGCTGCTACGTGATGCCCGGCGGCGTGGATGTTCATACCCATTTCAACATTGATACCGGTCTGGCCCGCAGCTGCGACGATTTTTTTACCGGTACCCGCGCAGCGGCCTGTGGCGGTACGACCACGATTGTCGATCATATGGGATTTGGCCCGGCGGGCTGTCGATTGCGCCATCAACTGGAAACCTATCTCGGTTACGCCGCCTACAAAGCGGTAATTGACTACAGCTTTCACGGTGTCATTCAGCACATCAATCACGCGATCCTCGATGAAATTCCCCTGATGGTCGATGCGGGGATCAGCAGCTTCAAACTCTATCTAACCTACCAGTACAAGCTGAGCGATGACGACGTATTTCAGGTGATGCGTCATCTGCACAGCGCTGGCGCACTCACTACCGTGCACCCGGAAAATGACGCCGCCATTGCCCGTAAACGTGCTGAATTTCTGGCACAGGGTAAAACCGCGCCGCGCTATCACGCCCTGAGTCGACCACTGGAATGCGAAGCGGAGGCTATCGCGCGCATGATTAATCTGGCGCAGCTCGCCGGCAATGCGCCGCTGTACATCGTGCATCTGTCGAACGGACTGGGGCTGGAATACCTGAAGCTGGCGCGTTCGCGTCATCAGCCGGTGTGGGTGGAAACCTGCCCGCAGTATCTGTTGCTCGATGACCGCTGCTATGAACGCGAGGATGCGCTGAAATATCTGCTCAGCCCGCCGCTGCGTAATGCCAGCAACAATGACTCGCTGTGGTGCGGGGTGAGCGACGGTTCCATCGATGTGATAGCCACCGATCATTGTGCCTTTTCAATGGCCCAGCGTCAGCATCTGTCAAACGGCGATTTTAGCCGCTGCCCGAACGGTCTGCCGGGGGTAGAAAACCGTCTTTTACTGCTGTTCTCTCACGGCGTGATGACCGGACGTATTACGCCCGAGCATTTCGTCGCCCTCACCAGCGCTAACCCGGCGAAGCTGTTCGGCCTGTGGCCACATAAGGGCGTGCTGGCGGCTGGTGCGGACGGCGACGTCGTTATTATCGATCCGCGCCGAACCACCACTATTCGTCACGAAATGCTGCACGACAACGCCGACTATTCACCGTGGGAAGGTTTTATCTGCCAGGGCTCTATTCGCCAGACGCTATCGCGCGGCCGGGTCATCTTCAGTAACGGCACCTTCTGCGGCGTCGCCGGCCAGGGCCGTTTCCTGCGGCGCAGCCCTTTTTCTTCCGCTCCGATTCCCATGAGCGGAATACCCATTTAAAGAGAGGATGTCATGAGTAAAAAAATCGTACTCGCTCTGGGCGGAAACGCGCTGGGCGACGATCTGGCCGGGCAAATGCAGGCCGTTAAACAAACCGCGCAGGCGATTGTCGACCTGATTGCTCACGGCCACCAGGTGGTGGTGACGCACGGCAACGGCCCACAGGTGGGGATGATCAACCTGGCCTTTGAAGCCGCGGCAAAAACCGATGCCCATACGCCGATGCTACCGATGTCCGTTTGTGTGGCGCTGAGTCAGGGATATATCGGTTATGACCTGCAAAATGCGATACGTGAAGAGCTACTGTCACGCAATATGCATATTCCGGTCGCCACGCTGATTACTCAGGTAGAGGTAGACGCCAACGACCCGGCATTCAACAACCCAACCAAACCGATTGGTTCCTTCTTCAGCAAAGAAGAGGCGGAACAGCTGGCCCTGAAGGGCTACATCCTGAAAGAGGACGCCGGGCGCGGATATCGCCGCGTGGTCGCTTCACCGAAGCCTGTCGATATTATTGAAAAAGAGACGGTGAAAGCGCTGATGGATGCCTGCCATGTGGTGATCACCGCCGGCGGTGGCGGGATCCCGGTGATCCGCGAAGGTAACCATTTGCGCGGCGCCAGCGCGGTTATTGATAAAGACTGGGCTAGCGCGAAGCTGGCGGCGATGATTGATGCCGATATGCTCATCATCCTGACAGCGGTGGAGAAAGTGGCCATTAACTTTGGTAAACCCAACGAACAGTGGCTGGATAAACTCACGCTTAGCGACGCCGACCGCTTTATTGCAGAAGGCCACTTCGCAAAAGGTTCCATGCTGCCGAAGGTGGAGGCTGCGGCCTCTTTTGCCCGTTCTCGTCCGGGGCGTAAAGCGTTGATTACCGTTCTGAACAAAGCGAAAGAAGCTATTGAAGGAAAAACCGGCACGATCATCGAGGGATAAAAACCGAACAACGTGACGCCGGGGTTAGGCTTTGAGCCTCCCCGGCGTGGGTTTATGCCTCTACCGGGCGACGATTCTGCTGTTTAATGCGCTGGTTTGTTAGCGTCATGAGTGCCTCCAGCACGCCACCGCCAATCGCCCTCGCCTTATCCGATACGCTGGTATAGTCCGCGTTGTCACCTCGAGGGTCGATATCACCGATTTTAAACCCAATATCCACCACCAGACCGTCATTCAACAGCCCGCGCACCATGCCACTCAGCGGCGCCAGGATCTCAATGTCACCAACGGTAGCAATCGCATCACCTTCGTTCACAATATCACCCAGCTTCACGCGAGCGCGCATCACGCCCGCACCGGGCGCGCGGATGACTCGTTTTGCGGTGTGCCCCATAATATTTCCCGGTATGCCGGTGTTGTCCTGCGCGCGGCCTTGATAGATAACCTGCCCCAGCCAGTGGCCGCGGTTGGTTTCAATCACCGCATGACAGTCGGTTCCGGCGCAGAACCCCGGGCCAAGCGCAATCACCGACGGGGCCAGCCCGCAGTGAGTCCCCAGATTCTCTTTCGCAAGGATCGCATCGACCACGCAGTCTGGCTTCAGCTCACGCAGCGATTCGCACAGCGGATCAACCAGCACTGGAATGGCACCGTTCTCCGCCACCCGCATCGCTTCCTGGACAGATGCAACGCGGCGCGCGCTGACGCCTTCTACCGTCATTTCACCGTCAAAAACCGCCTGGGCAAAGGCCACTGTACAGCGAATTACCGTCGGTTTCTCCACCTCCAGCATCACCACTTTAAAACCGGCATGCCACAGTCGCAGCGCAACCCCCGTCGCAATGTCTCCCGCCCCGCGAATAGCCACCCGCAGCGGCTGCGTTGGAGAGTCGCTGGCCATCATCAGCCCGCCTGGTGCGTGATTTTTAACCTGTAGTATTTCCGCCAATACGCTGATGGCGATTTCATTCGGCGTCTCGGCGCCAATGTTATAGCCCACCGGTGCGTGCAGCCGGGCGATGTGTTCCTCTGCAACGCCATTCTCGCGCAGCTGGCGTAAAAACACCTGCACTTTACGACGGCTGGCGAGCAGGCCCAGCCAGGCGGTAGGCTGCACGATCAGCTTATCCAGCGCTTCGCGATCCTGATTATTGGTGGCGATCAGCACATAGTTATCCGGCTGAACGGCCAGTTTATCCACGGCTGCGCCAAAGCTCTCGGCGTGGACCAGTTGGGTGAACGGCGGGAAATGTTCAGGATTGAGGCTTTCCGGATAAATATCCGCCACCGCAAGTTCAAAACCCAGCAGCGCAGCGCTGTGGGCTACTGCACGATTCACATGACCGGCGCCAATCAATACCAGTCTGGGGCGCAGGCCATGAACGCTGATGTAAACTGACATCGCACCGCCGCAATCCGAACCCACCGCATCGGCCCCGGTACGCGCCATTCGGCCATGAAACATGCGCGAAGCCTTTTCGCGCAGGGCATCGAGGGCCTCATCAATGACCCGGCGCTCAACCATGCCGCCGCCGATGGTGCCGACAATACTGCCGTCATCACGGATCAGCATCTGCGCGGAATGTCGGGGAGTGGAGCCACGACTATCGACGATCTGTGCCAGCGCGAACGGACGGTTTTGTGCTTCGAGTCTTGCCGCTTCTGAGAAAATATTCATAACAACCTCAAATGGATATCCCTTCATTACCCCAGAATGGAGTCACTTTCTCACTCGTCTGCGCGTAATCGCCGGGCGCGACTGGACCGACCCGGCCCAGATGGCGTCGACATCCTTTCTCATTATCAAATTGCCAGACTGCAAATTCTCATTTTGAGAAAGTTGGTTGAGCAACCAAATGCGCCGACAGCCGCTCGGCGCACCTTTAAATGCGCCATTCGGATGCTGAACCAGGCGATGCAGCATCGGCCACGTGAGCACGTCATGTGCCGTGGCCCCGGTAATGCAGGAAAAAAGTGGCCAGCGGTGGACAGAGGCTGGCCCAATCGGTTTTCCGAGCATCCCAGCCCCTGTAATGGCAACTACGCAACAACAGGAAGAAGGGATGCAAGGTTCGTGCTCATCTGGCGCTTTAAGTGCAAAACCGTGAGCACCGTCAGCTTCTACCAGCACCACGTCCGCCAGGCCACTCGCCATGAGCGCGTCCAGTTGGGCTGGCGTGAAACCGCTGACCTTTCCTGACTCCGGCAGCCAGGCAGAAAAACAGGCCTGTAGCGGCTGTTGCCAGAATGCGGTGGGCAATGTCTGCGGATCGCGGCAGAGGGTTACCGGCAACGTGTCGGGCATAAACATGTGGGTGGTGGTGGTCAACAGCACGCGGCGCCCTGCCTGCTGAAACAGCTCCGCCAGCCAGAACAAGGTACTGGTTTTACCGCCCGCCCCGACGGCGGCAATCAATAAAGGGCTGGCAGTGGCGTTTAAATCACATAACAGATCGTCAACGTGCGGTATATTTTCCATGTTACGCCAATTCCCTGGATTGAGGAGCAAAGATAAAAATGGAGGTTGATTGCATTATTACCGCCGCAGGGCTGTCCTCTCGGATGGGTCAATGGAAAATGATGTTACCCTGGCAGAATGGCACAATACTTGATGCAAGTATTAAAAATGCGCAGCGCTGCTGCTCGCATATTATTTTAGTGGTGGGATTTCGGCATCGGGAACTCATGACGCGTTATTCAGACCTGCCCAATATGACCCTGATTTATAATCCTGACTTCCGTCAAGGCCTCTATTCTTCGGTGAAGGCGGGTATTCAGGCATTACGCCATGATTATTGTTTTATCACTCACGGTGATTTGCCGTGCCTGAATGATGGCGTTTATCATGATCTTTGGCAGCAGCGCTTCGAAGGCACGCTGTTGCCGCATTACGCGGGGGTTCCGGGTCATCCCATTCTTTCATCTACCAACAATTTACGGCGGTGCTTAAGCGGCCCTCTCCGAACGTCAGTAAGGCAATCCTTGCTCTCCGGCCCCTGTCGTACTCTCACGCTTAATAATCCAGCGATTATCCTCGATATCGATACGCCGGAAGACTTTATTCGCTTAAATAACGGAACCGATAAATCAATGCACAAATGATATTATCAATTTGATAGACCACTATCATTATTGATAAATAAGCATACCGCCGTTGTGTGAGTGATTTTAATTCGCATCAACAAACCAAATCACGCTTCATTACGCCGTTTTAACTTTAGATCTCTCTCACATTTCTACACGAATTCTCTCTATTATCTCAATATCTGGTGTGATTGTTGCTGACCTCCTCTTATCCGTCGGAATTATCGCAATACCGGCCACTATGATTTAACAGGTAAGTCTAAGGAGAGGATTATGGGCGATATCATGCGTCCCGTTCCGTTTGAGGAACTTTTAACGCGTATTTTTGATGAATACCAGAATCATCGTTCCATCTTTGGTATCCCGGAACAGCAATTTTACACGCCAAACGCTCCGCATAAGGTCGGCGTGTTTGGTGAAACCTGCGCGACGCCGATTGGCCCGGCTGCCGGGCCGCATACCCAGTTGGCGCAAAACATTATTACGTCCTGGCTGACCGGCGGACGGTTTATCGAACTCAAAACGGTACAGATCCTCGACCGCCTGGAACTGGAAAAACCCTGTATCGACGCGGAAGATGAATGTTTCAATACCGAATGGTCCACCGAATTTACCCTGCTGAAAGCCTGGGATGAGTATCTGAAAGCGTGGTTTATTCTGCATCTGTTGGAGGAGATTCTACCGCTGACGCCGGTCAAAGACGGCAAGTCGTTTATCTTCAATATGAGCGTGGGCTATAACCTCGAAGGTATCAAACAGCCACCGATGCAACAGTTCATCGACAACATGATGAACGCAGGATCGCAGCCAAAATTTGCCCAGTATCGCGATACACTGACCCGCTGGCTGCAGAAAAATCGACCAGAAAAAGCGGCGCTGGCGAGCCGCATTCCGGCAAAACTGGTTCAGGGCGTCACGCTCTCCACGATGCACGGCTGTCCGCCTGACGAAATTGAAGCCATCTGCCGCTATATGCTGGAAGAGAAGCAGCTGAATACCTTCGTGAAACTCAACCCAACGCTGCTGGGCTTCGCGCGGGTACGTGAAATTCTCGATACCTGCGGCTTTGGCTATATCGGCCTGAATGAAGCCTCCTTTGACCACGATCTGAAAATTGAGCAGGCGCTGGAGATGCTTAAGCGTCTGATGACGCTGGCCAAAACTAAACATCTTGGCTTCGGCGTGAAGCTGACTAATACCCTCGGTACGGTGAACAACAAGGGCGCACTACCGGGCGACGAAATGTATATGTCCGGGCGCGCGCTGTTCCCGCTGTCGATCAACGTGGCCGCCCTCCTGTCGCGTGAGTTTGACGGCAAGCTGCCCATCTCCTACTCCGGCGGCGCCAGCCAGCTTAACATTCGTGATATTTTCGAGACCGGCATTCGTCCGATCACCATGGCCACCGACCTGCTCAAACCCGGCGGCTATCTGCGATTAAGCGAATGCATGCGCGAACTGGAACAGGCCGATGGCTGGCAGATGACGCAGGTCGACGTGAAGCGCCTGAACGCGCTGGCGGAAAAAGCGGTCAGCATGGAGTATACCCAGAAGCACTGGAAGCCGGACGATCGTATCGATGTCGGTGAAAAATTGCCGCTGACTGACTGCTACGTTGCCCCCTGCGTGAGCGCCTGTGCCATCAAGCAAGATATCCCAGAGTACATTCGATTGATGGGTGAACAGCGTTATGTCGACGCGCTGGAACTTATCTATCAGCGCAACGCGCTGCCGGCCATTACCGGCCATATCTGTGACCACCAGTGTCAGTACAACTGTACGCGCCTCGACTACGACAGCGCGCTGAATATTCGTGAATTAAAGAAAATCGCCCTCGAAAAAGGCTGGGATGAATATCAGCGTCGCTGGCATAAACCCGCCGGTTCCGGTACCCAGCATCCGGTGGCGGTGATTGGCGCAGGGCCAGCAGGTCTGGCTGCGGGGTATTTTCTCGCGCGCGCAGGTTACAGTGTCACGTTATTTGAACGCGAAGCCAACGCGGGCGGCGTGGTGCGGAATATCATTCCGCAGTTCCGTATTCCCGGCGAGCTTATCCAGCAGGATATCGACTTTGTGGTGAGCCACGGCGTCAACATTGTCTACGGCTGCGACCCGCACCTGACGGTGGAAAAACTCCAGCAACAGGGCTTCCGCTACGTTCTGGTCGGCACCGGTACCGATAAAAACAGCGGCGTGAAGCTGCAGGGCGATAACCCGAACGTGCGTAAATCGTTGTCCTTCCTGCGCGAATATAACCGCAGCGATAACCTGCAGTTAGGTAAGCACGTGGCCATTATAGGCGCGGGGAATACCGCGATGGACTGTGCCCGTGCCGCCCTGCGCGTGCCGGGTGTCGAGCAGGCAACCGTCATCTACCGTCGTTCGCAGCAGGAGATGCCCGCCTGGCGCGAGGAGTATGAAGAAGCGGTACACGATGGCGTCACCTTCCGCTTCCTGAATAATCCAGAGCGATTCGATGCCGACGGTACGCTAACCGTACGCGTCATGGCGCTGGGTGATGTTGATGAAAAAGGCCGTCGCCGCCCGGTTGAGACAGCAAAAACCTGTACGCTACAGGTCGACACGCTGATTACCGCCATCGGCGAACAACAGGACGGCGAGGCGCTGGCTGAGATGGGCATTCCGCTGGACGCAAACGGCTGGCCGGAAGTGAACGCCGACGGTGAAACCCGTAAATCGGGCGTTTTCCTGATTGGCGACGTTCAGCGCGGCCCGTCGTCAATTGTTTCTGCCATCGGTAACGCACGCCGGGCAACGGATGCCATTCTGGCGCGAGAAAACATCCGCAGCCACCATGGTGACAAGCACTGGAACAACGTCGATCCCGCCGAAGTTTACCGGCGTAAAGGGGCCATCGTGGTTGCCAACGTCGGCAAAGACGATCGCGATGCTTTCGTTGCTCAGGAAGCCGCCCGTTGCCTGGAATGCAACTATGTGTGCAGCAAATGCGTGGATGTTTGCCCGAACCGTGCCAACGTTTCCATTGCCGTTCCCGGCTTTGAAAACCGCTATCAGACGCTGCACCTTGACGCCTACTGTAATGAATGCGGCAACTGCGCCCAGTTCTGCCCCTGGCAGGGTAAACCGTACAAAGACAAAATCACCGTTTTCAGCCTGCCGCAGGATTTCACCAACAGCAGCAATCCAGGCTTCCTGGTTGAGGGAAATCGCGTCCATATTCGTCAGAATGAACAGACCTGGCTGCTGACCCTCGACGACAGAGGGGAGTTCAATCAGATACCACCGCAGCTGGACGCCATGTGCCGCATCATCAGCCATGTCCATCGTCATCACCACTATCTTCTGGGGGCCGTTGAAGTATGAGCCAGTTACTGCTGAAAAACGCCACCATCGCCCAACTCTATCCGGCAATGGTGCAGGAAAATGTCGATATCGTGATTGAACATACGGATATCGTCGCGGTCGGGCACGATCTTTGCCATCAATACCCGCAGGCAAAAATCAAAGAGATGCACGGCAAGCTGGTGATGCCGGGGATGGTCTGTTCCCACAACCACTTCTATTCAGGATTATCGCGCGGCATTCAGGCCAATATCGCCCCGAGCCCGGACTTTATCTCCACGCTGAAAAACCTATGGTGGCGGCTGGACCGCGCGCTGGACGAAGAATCGCTGTACTACAGCGGGCTTATCTGCGCGATGGAGGCGATTCGCAGCGGCTGTACGGCGGTCATCGACCATCATGCCTCGCCAAATTACATTGCCGGGTCACTCAGCCAACTGCGTAACGCTTTCCTGAAAGTCGGTCTGCGCGGCATGACCTGCTTTGAAACCACCGATCGTAACGGCGGTCAGCAAGAGCTACAGGCCAGCGTGGAAGAGAATATCCGTTTTGCGCGCGAAATAGACCGCGCGCGGGAAACGGGGAAAGAGCCCTATCTGGTCGAGGCGCATATCGGCGCACACGCGCCGTTCACCGTGACCGATGAGGGTTTATCCATGCTCAGCGAAGCGGTAAAAGCGACCGGGCGCGGGCTGCATATCCACGCGGCGGAGGACAGTTACGACGTCTCACATAGCCACCATCACTACGGTAAGGATTTGCTGGTTCGCCTGGCGGAATTTGACCTCATCGACAGTAAAACGCTGATTGCTCACGGCCTGTATCTCTCTGATGCCGATATCGCCTTGCTCAATGAGCACGATGGTTTCCTGGTGCATAACGCGCGTTCCAACATGAATAACCACGTGGGCTATAACCACAAGCTCACCCGCTATCGTAATCTGGCGCTGGGTACCGACGGCATAGGTTCCGACATGTTTGAAGAGCTGAAGTTCGCCTTCTTTAAACACCGCGACGCCGGTGGCCCGCTTTGGCCAGACAGCTTTGCTCGCGCGCTCAGCAACGGTAATACCCTGCTCAGTCGCAACTTCAATGCACAGTTTGGCCGTATTGCAGAGGGTTATAAAGCGGATCTCACCGTCTGCGATTATCTGCCGCCTACCCCGCTAGTGGCGGAGAACATCGCCGGACATATCGCCTTTGGCATGGGATCGAGCAGCGTGCACAGCGTGATGGTCAACGGCGTGATGGTGTATGAAAACCGTGAGTTTACCTTCGACTGCGAGCCGATCTTTGCCGAGGCGCGCAACGTAGCGGCGAAGATGTGGAAACGGATGGATGGGCTAGACTGATCCACAATCAATGGCCGGTAAACGCAAGGTTTACCGGGCCAACTAAAACAAATTGCTATACCTATTGTTGCCGGGGAAGCCACTCGTCCCCGGCAATCACGTCAGAACGCGGTGGTTATCTTGCGCTGCTTTTGCATTTCCGCCAGCGCCTCGCCGGTGATTTTGCTTAACGCAGAGGTTGGGCAGACGTCAATACAGGCCGGGCCGCGCTCGCGGTCATGACACAAATCGCACTTCACAATTGTTGCCAACTGATTTTTGCTCACCTCTACGGTAATCACACCAAACGGACAGGCCACCACGCAGCTCTGACAACCAATACAGCGGGCGGCATCGGCTTCCACTCGCTCGTCCCCCATGCTTAATGCGCCAACGGGGCATGCCCCCACACAGGGGGCATTTTCGCATTGATGGCACATTACCGGCACGCTAAGCGTATCCAGACGCAGCACCGTTAAGCGCGGCGCGAACGCCGCGTGTTCTGTGGCATGCTCCAGCGCGCAGGCTATCTCGCAGGTGCGACAGCCGATACAAGCCGCTGGATTTGCCATGATAAAGCTGGTCATGCCTCCTCCTTGCTGTTGAACAGCGTCAACATTTCACTGGCGGCCTGACGCCCCGCCGCCATCGCCGTGACGACAAGATCTGCGCCGTGTACCGCGTCACCGCCGGCAAAAATCTTGTCGTTGCTGGTTTGCGTGGTGCCGCGACCGGCTCCACCGGTACGGATTTGCCCCCAGCGGTCCAACTGTACGCCCTGGCCGCGTAGCCACGGCATATCGTGGGCCTGGAAACCAAATGCCATGATCAGCACATCCGCCTGTAGCTCAAAGCCAGAGCCGACAATCGGTCTCGGGCGACGACGTCCGTCCGGGCCCGGCTCGCCCATGTCGGTGCGGATCATGCCGACCGCGCTGACCTGCCCCTTGCGGTTGCGCTGGATATACTGCGGCTGGACGTTGAACTGGAATTCCACGCCTTCCTCCCGCGCGTTGACCACCTCTTTTTTTGACCCCGGCATGCTCAGCTCGTCACGACGATAAGCGCAGGTCACGCTCGCGGCCCCGCGTCGCACTGCCGTACGCAGGCAGTCCATCGCGGTATCGCCGCCGCCCAGCACCACAACGTGCTTGCCCTGGATGTCGATAAGCGGATACTCAGGACTCTCTTCCAGACCCATCACCTCACGGGTACTGGCGATCAGGAACGGCAGCGCCTGGATCACGCCCGGCGCGTCTTCACCTTCGAGCCCCGCCGCCATCAGGCCATAGGCACCGACGCCGAGGAACACCGCGTCGTAACTGGCGACTAAATCGTTAAAGTCGACATCACGGCCAACTTCCTGGTTCAGATGGAATTGAATGCCTATTTCGTTGAAGATCGTCCGGCGCATACCGAGGATCCCTTTATCCAGCTTGAAGGGCGGGATGCCGAACGTCAGCAGCCCGCCAATTTCCGGATGCTTATCAAAAACATCCACCTGCACGCCCGCACGCGCCAGCATATCAGCGCAGCCCAACCCCGCAGGCCCCGCGCCAATAATGGCAACCCGCTCCTTACGCGGCGTCACGCCAACCACCTGCGGACGCCAGCCCATCGCCAGCGCGGTGTCGGTGATGTAGCGTTCGAGATTACCAATCGCGACCGAGCCGCCCTCGTTTTTCAGCGTACATGCCCCTTCACATAAACGATCCTGCGGGCAAACGCGGCCACAGATTTCCGGCAGCGAACTGCTTTGGTGGCATAGCTCCGCCGCTTCAATGATTTTTCCTTCATTAACCAGGCGAATAAAATCGGGAATGTGGTTGTGCAGCGGACAGGTCCAGTTGCACCATGCTTTCTGCGCGCAGCTCAGGCAGCGCTTGCTCTCATATTCGGCGTCTGAACAGGACAAACCGTAATAAATCTCCTCGAAATCCGTTTTGCGCTGCGCGGCGTCCATCTTCCTGGCCCCGACGCGAGGCGGTTTTGCCAGAAACATTTCGCGACGGCCAGGCTGACGCGGTTGCACCGGCTGTCCGAGCACAGTACGCGTCTGGCGTTCACGGCGTAATTTTTCGAGCTGTTGTGCATCCATCAAGCGCAGCGCCTGCGTTGGGCAAGTTGCCACACAGGCCGGTTGACCGCTGGGATGTTCGCTACACAGGTCGCATTTCTGCGCCAGCGGCGGCGCGTCTTCGTTGGCTGCCACCATTTCGATGGCCCCGAATGGGCAGCTGATGACGCAGTTCTTACAGCCAATGCACTTTTCCTGCTTCAACTGGATGCTGTTATCGGCGAAATAAAGGGCGTCTGTTGGGCAGGAAGCCACGCAGGGCGCGTCATTACAGTGGCGACAGGTGGCGGTACGGCTCTCTTTGCGGAGGAAAACAACATGAATACGCGGCATGAAATCGTGGCGATGTAGCGGCCAGTTATCCTGATGATGGGCGGTAACGCAGGCAATCTCGCAGGCATGACAACCAATACAGCTGGTAGCATCAGCAACAATAAATCGGTTCATTGGCTTCCCTTTTATTATTCAGATATTCTTCAAGGGTCGCGATGCAATATTCAGGCGCTTTCTTCCTTTCTTGCTAAATGAAGTTTATTTTTGCCAACGGCATCAAAAAATGATGATGAAATCGCCGCAAAAAAAATTACGCTATCAGCATGATATGAATCATATTGCGAGTCATAATGATTAAGTCTTCTCACTCTGAGAAATAGCACTACCCGTCCTCTCATAAAAGCCTGCTTTCAGCGTTAGGCAATGTCACTTTCTGTGATTAAAAACGCATTTCCACAATCAAATCACCATCGGATAAAAAACTGGCATTACCTAAGCATAGATCTCAGAGATTTCATCGCTGTTCGTTGATAACACCGTTGGCCATGAATGGCCAACGGTGAAACATTAAGGAGAAACATATTATGAGCGCCATTGATTCTCAGCCACCATCGGTCACTGGTAGCAACAAAGCGGTAGATGAGGTGGAGCGTGTCCTTCCCCCGGGCAAGCTGGTCATTCTTGGATTACAGCATGTCCTGGTGATGTACGCGGGAGCTGTTGCCGTTCCCCTCATGATTGGCAACCGGTTAGGGTTAAGTAAAGACACCGTTGCCCTATTGATAAGCTCCGACCTCTTCTGCTGCGGCGTAGTGACACTATTACAATGTATTGGCATTGGCCGATTTATGGGTATTCGTCTGCCGGTGATTATGTCAGTCACGTTCGCCGCAGTCACGCCGATGCTGGCGATTGGCGTGAATCCCGATATTGGGTTGATGGGTATTTTCGGCGCAACAATCGGTGCGGGGATTATTACCACGCTTATTGCGCCGCTGATCGGTAAATTAATGCCGCTATTTCCGCCTCTCGTTACCGGTGTTGTTATTACTTCTATAGGTTTAAGCATCATCCAGGTTGGTATTGACTGGGCGGCGGGTGGTAAAGGTAACCCGGAATATGGCAGTCCCGTTTATCTCGGCATTTCATTTGCGGTATTACTATTTATTCTACTGGTAACCCGATTTGCGAAAGGTTTTATGTCTAACGTCGCGGTGCTGCTGGGGATTATTTTCGGCTTTATCCTGTCAATGATGATGAATGAGGTCAGCCTCGCTGGATTATACGACGCGAAATGGTTTGCCATTGTGACTCCGCTGGCGCTTGGCACCCCGATTTTTGATCCGATCTCTATTCTTACGATGACTGCCGTGGTCATCATCGTCTTTATTGAATCGATGGGGATGTTTTTAGCCCTGGGTGAAATCGTGGGTCGCAAATTAACGCCGCAGGATATCGTACGTGGTTTACGTGTCGATGGTTTTGGAACGCTATTTGGCGGCATTTTCAATAGCTTCCCTCACACGTCATTCTCGCAGAATATTGGGCTGGTGGGTGTCACCGGTGTTCATAGTCGTTGGGTCTGTGTCGCGTCCGGCGGGATCCTGATTTTATTTGGCATGGTACCTAAAATGGCAGTGCTGGTGGCCTCGATTCCGCAGTTCGTCCTCGGGGGGGCTGGGTTGGTCATGTTTGGCATGGTTCTGGCGACAGGGATCCGTATTCTGGCCCGCATCAACTATTCAACTAATCGTTATAACCTCTATATCGTCGCAATAAGTCTGGGGGTTGGCCTCACGCCAACGCTTTCCGCCGATTTTTTCTCGAAGTTCCCCAGCGCGTTACAACCGCTGCTGCATAGCGGAATTATGCTTGCCACCTTCAGCGCCGTAACGTTGAACCTGTTTTTTAACGGCTACAACAAGCATACCGGCCTGATTCCCGATCCTCATGTTTCTCACCGCCAGCCGCGCACCATGCGCATGCTGCTGCTGATGCGTAAGGTCAAAAAACAGCAAAATCAGGAAGAATAATCGCTGATTCGCAGGCGTCGTTCGGCGACGCTTGCCACACAGGGAGGCCACCATGCTATTACGTTTAACGATCGCCGCTTTCGTGCTGGTACTGCTCAGTATGCCGGTTGTCCAGACGGCTGTGGCATTAGGAATTCAGAGTCGGTTTTGCTTGTTTTCCTTTTTTTAGCCGTTTCATCGACCGACCCTTTTTAAGGAGGAGATGTTCGCCATGAAAAACGTCACTACCATATGCCCCTACTGTGCCGCAGGTTGCAAAATAAGGCTGGTTATCGACGACGGTAAAATCGTGCGCGCCGAAGCGGCGATGGGCAAAAATAACCAGGGTACGCTATGTCTGAAAGGCTACTACGGCTGGGATTTTGTCCACGATACCCGCATTCTGACGCCACGTTTGCAAACGCCGATGATACGTCGCCAGCGCGGCGGCAAGCTGGAAGCCGTTTCGTGGAACGAGGCGCTGGATTATGTCGCCACGCGGCTTAGCGAGATCAAAGCCCAATATGGCCCCGATGCCATTCAAACGACCGGCTCTTCGCGGGGTACCGGCAACGAAACCAACTATGTGATGCAAAAGTTCGCCCGCGCGGTCATCGGCACGAATAACGTCGACTGCTGCGCGCGCGTCTGACACGGCCCTTCGGTTGCAGGTCTGCACCAATCGGTCGGTAACGGCGCCATGAGCAATGCCATCACCGAAATTGATAACAGTAACCTGGTGTTTATCTTCGGCTACAATCCGGCAGATTCTCACCCTATCGTCGCCAATCATGTGCTTAATGCGAAGCGAAACGGCGCAAAAATTATTGTCTGTGACCCCCGGCGTATTGAAACCGCCCGGATTGCCGATATGCATCTGGCCCTAAAAAATGGTTCGAATATCGCACTGTTAAACGCCATCGGCCACGTCATTATTGCGGAGGATCTCTACGACAAATCTTTTGTTGCCCAGCGGTCTGAGGGCTTTGAAGAGTACCGCAAAATTGTCGAAAGCTATCCGCCGGAGTCGGTTGAAGAGATTACCGGCGTTAGCGCGCAGGATATTCGCGCGTGCGCCCGACTGTATGCCCGCGCCACGACGGCCACCATTCTGTGGGGTATGGGCGTCACTCAGTTCTACCAGGGCGTAGAGACGGTGCGCGCGCTAACCAGCCTGGCGATTCTGACCGGCAATCTGGGCAAAGCGAGCGTCGGCGTCAACCCGGTTCGCGGGCAAAATAACGTTCAGGGAGCCTGTGATATGGGCGCCCTGCCGGATACCTATCCGGGCTATCAGTTCGTGAACGTCGCCGAAAACCGCGAGAAGTTCGCGAAAGCCTGGGGCGTCGAAAACCTGCCGGCGCATACCGGCTATCGTATTAGCGAGCTACCGCATCGTGCGGCCAATGGGGAAGTCCGCGCGGCGTACATTATGGGCGAAGATCCGCTACAAACCGACGCCGAGCTGTCGGCGGTGCGTAAGGCGTTTGAGACGCTGGAGCTGGTGATTGTGCAGGACATTTTCATGACCAAAACCGCCGCAGCGGCCGACGTCATCCTCCCCTCGACGTCGTGGGGTGAACATGAGGGTGTTTATACCGCCGCAGACCGCGGATTCCAGCGTTTTTTTAAAGCGGTAGAGCCGCAGTGGGATCTGAAAACCGACTGGCAGATTATCAGTGAAATTGCCACCCGTATGGGCTATCCGATGCACTACCGCAATACCCAGGAAATTTGGGATGAACTAAGGCTGCTATGTCCCGATTTCTTCGGCGCCACCTATGAGAAAATGGGCGAACTCGGGTACGTACAGTGGCCATGTCGGGATGAATCGCCGGAGGATAAGGGAACCTCATGGCTGTTTGAACATCGCTTCTCCACGCCCAACGGGCTGGCGAAACTCTTCACCTGTGATTGGGTGGCGCCAATCGATAAATTAACCGAAGAATTTCCAATGGTGCTCTCTACGGTACGTGAAGTGGGACACTACTCCTGCCGTTCGATGACCGGCAACTGTTCGGCGCTCTCGACGCTGGCCGACGAACCGGGTTACGCTCAGAACAATACCGCCGACGCAGCGCGTTTAGGTATTGTCGATGAAGCGCTGGTGTGGGTGAACTCGCGTAAAGGGCGAATTATTACCCGGGCCAAAGTCAGCGAAAGGCCCAATAAAGGGGCGATTTACATGACCTACCAGTGGTGGATCGGCACCTGTAACGAGCTGGTCACGGAAAATCTTAGCCCCATCACCAAAACGCCGGAATACAAGTATTGTGCGGTACGGGTAGAGGCGATTGCCGATCAGGCGGCAGCAGAACGCTATGTCATAGAAGAGTATGCGAAGCTCAAAGCACAGCTGCGGGAATGCAGCGAGAGTCACGCGTAACCGGCGTTGGGGAGGTTTCAACCTCCCCGGCGCGCCATACCCGCATTATGACTTTAAGGCGTGGTGGATTGAATCAAGAATCGGCTGGTAGCCGGTGCAGCGACAAATATTCCCTTCCAGCACATCCTTTAGCTGTTCATCGCTCGGCTGCGGGACGTCTTCCAGTAACGCAGTGGTGCTTACCAACACGCCCGGCGTACAGAATCCGCACTGAACGCCGCCTTTCTCAACAAAGGCTTTCTGCAATTTTTGGGTGATCGGGTTATCGTTTAACCCTTCCAGGGTGGTAATTTCGGCCTCGTCGCATTGTTCTGCCAGCACCAGGCAGGAACAGACCGCTTTGCCGTCCATCATCACCGTACAGGCACCGCATTCACCAATAGAGCAACCTTCTTTTGTCGCGGTTAGCTTCAGCGTGTTGCGAACCAAATCCAGCAGACGCATATTACCTTCTACTTTGGCTTCCACCAGTTTGCCGTTGACCTTAACTTTAATGATACTCATCGTTTTATCCTCGACAGGGCGCAGAGCGCCCTGCTTTCATTGATTATTGAGTGGATGCCTGCGCCATCATGTCGCGGAACATGCTGACAAAAACCGGCTGCTTATAGGCGGCAGACCAGCGTTTGCCGATCGCGGCATAAATCAGCTTGTCCAGTACCTCGCAGGCGCTATCAATGGTTTGCGGCGTGATGCGCTGACCCAGCAGACAACGCTCAACGTCGAGCAGACGCTGCGGTTTGCTGAACAGCGCACCGTCAACCAGGCGGCAGTAGCTCACGGTACCGTCAGCGTCGAACTCCAGCAGCGCGGTTAAGCTCTGACGGGTAATGTTCAGCGCGTTGCGTCGTCCAAGCTGATGATAGAATCCCTTCGCTTTTGGATGCGCTGGCGGCGGAAGGATCACGCGGGTGAGCAACTCATCCGGCTGGCGTTGGGTTTTGTAGCCTGAGAGCAGGAACTCGGCCAGCGACATGCGACGCGTGGCAGCGTGGGAACGCAGTTCAACGCTGGCGTCGTAGAGAATCGATGGTGGGATTGAGTCGCCGCACGGCGCGGCGTTGACGATATTGCCGCCGATGGTGGCGCGGTTACGAATCTGATGAGAGCCGACGGTATGACAGGCCTGCACCAGCAGCGGGTAACGTTCACGCAGCAAAGGATGATCGGTAATACGGTTAAAGGTAACCGCCGCACCAATAGACACCTCATGGCTGTCCGGATCTTCCGTCACCTGGGTCAGTTCACTGAGACGAGAGATATCAACCAGCTTCATCGATTTGGTTTGCAGACGCCCCTGAACTATCACATCGGTACCGCCCGCGATAGCCGTGACACCGTCACTTTTCAGCAGTACCAAGGCTTCATCCAGCGTCTTCGGCCGCGTCACGGTCACGTCGGTCAGCCGTAGCACCTGCTTTTTGTTCTCCTGCTCAATCATCAGTTCACTCTGCCGCGCCGGTTTCTTTAGGTTGTAGCCAAGAATCACCTGTTCCAGCGTCAGCGGCAGCTTATTAAAACGCGTGCCTAGCGCAAAGCTCACGGCGTTATTGATGGCCGCCGCCGCCAGCTCAGTCGCCGGTTCGCCGATACCTTTTGCCCCCAGCGGGCCCGCTTTATCCGGGTTTTCCACCCCGATCACCGTAATGGCGGGAATGTCTTTGATGGTTGGCAACAGGTAGCTATCAAAGTTCTCCGACTTTACCTGCCCATGCTCAATGTTAAAATCTTCCAGCAAGGCGTACCCGAAGCCCTGTGCCACGCCGCCGCACACCTGGCCTTCAAAACCGACCGGATTAATCACATGCCCCACATCATGCGCGGCGGTGACGTGCAGCAGGTCGGTCTTACCCGTGCTGATGTTCACCCGCACTTCCGCCACCTGGCAACCATATACCCATGTGAAGTACGGGCTGCCGCAGCCTTTTTCCTCATCCCAGTGAATCGGCGGCGGCACAAACCAGCCGTATTCCGTCAGGCTGACGCTAGCCCATTTGGTTTTGTTGACCGCGTCGTTAAACGCAATCCGCTGGCTATCATCCTGTTTATTGATGATAAAACCGTCCTGCCAGCGGGTATCTTCAAGCCGCGTCGCGCCGATGGTCTCACCCACGACGCTCAGAATACGTCGCTTAATCTTTTCTGCCGCGTCCAGAATTGCCCCGCCGCCCACCATCGTCCCGCGCGTGGCCGCTGTCGATCCCCCGTCACCAATGACCGAGGTCGGCGGTTCACTAAAGTGAATATCGCTCAGCGCAATCCCGAAGGCTTCTGCAGCGATCAAAGACATGGTGGTTTGTAACCCCTGACCATTCTCCGACACCGACGTGGAGAGGTTAACGCTGCCGTCCTCATTCACCTGAATCAATGCCGTTGAGGTATCGACCCCTTCCGCGCCAATGGAGCAGCCGCGATAGCTGAGCGCTAACCCAATGCCGTAACGATAGACGCCCCCCTGTTCGTTCAACACATGGTAATGCTTACGCTTGGCCATAAACTCTGCCGAGGCGGCGGCCTTTTTCAGCACCTCACGTGCCGACACGGTATGCTGATCGAAAACCTGGCCAGTTACGGACGTAGCACCTTGACGTAACGCGTTGATTTCACGTATCTCAACCGGTGAAATATTCAGATACTCGGCAATTTCATCCATCAACGATTCATTCGCATAAACCACCTGCGGTGAACCAAAACCGCGCATCGCCGAGGTATAACTGTTGTTGGTGTATATCGCTTTCACATCGATATACACGTTAGGAATGGCGTAAGGCCCTGCCGCCTGTACGGAAGAACGCCAGGTGACAAACGGCGATGAGGCCGCATAGCCGCCGCTGTCGGCCAAAATATCGACTTTCATTGCCTGAATACGTCCGGCATCGCTAAAGCCGACTTTGTATTTCATTTTGTACGGGTGGCGCTTGCAGCTTTCAATGATGGAATGTTCGCGGGTATAGGCGAACTTTACCGGTTTTCCGGTCAACCGTGTCAGCAGCGCGGAGCGGCAGGCAAGATGGTCAATCACATCGTCTTTACCGCTAAATGAACCGCCCATCACCGCGCGCTTGACGTTAATCTGGCTCTGCGGGCAGCCCATAAATTTGGCCACAAAGCCGCGCACCCGGTGCGGGTTCTGAATGGAACCTGAAATAATCAGGCTGCCATCGGTAGGATCAAGCCAGGTCAGCACCACTTCCGGCTCAATATAGGCGTGTTCCTGGAATCCCACCTCATATTCACGCTCAAGGATTTGCCGGGAATCGGCAAATCCCTTTTCGATATCACCTTTAATCGTGTGGTGATGCGCAGCAATATTGTCATCACGATGCGGATGAATTCGCCGTGCATCCGGCGCCAGCGCGGATTCCACGTCGGTTAGCGGCGCATAAGACGTGTAGCGCACGTGGATTTTGTCGGCTGCTTCGCATGCCGCCTCATAGGTGGTCGCGGCGACAACGGCGATAACGTCGCCGTGAAAGACCACCTCATCTTTGACGATAGGCAGGTAATCTTTAACGATAACGCCGACCACCGGCGTGCCGGGAATATCCTGCCAGGTCGCAATCCTGACTACGCCCTCTACCGCCAGCGCCTCGTTGAGATCCAGCTCTTCGATTTTCCCGCTGGGATATCCGCATAGCGGCAAACGCCGTAGAGCATATCCGGCAACGTAATATCATCGCCGTATATGGCGGTTCCTTTGACTTTCGCCAATCCATCCACGCGTCCTGGCGACGCTGAACGCAAAGCGCACATAACGTTCCCCCTTATTATCAATCCTGTAAGTCGTTACGGGAAAAGCCCATCGTTACGTACGAATCCAAGATTTGTGCCAGAAATCAACGAGGTGGATGTTAGAGTGCGTTTTTTTGATTGCGCCCGCGTTAATGGTAAATCACAGGGCGAAAACGGTCTGTCGAACGAGGAATGGGCAGAATTCGTGCCGTGCTGTACGGAAATTATCAAAGTAATAATCGGTTTTTATCAAAATAATAATGGCTTAGCGCGCATTAACCGAACATTCGCTGGTCAGGGTCAGTAAAGGTCACGCTCCCTGCTGGCTAAGCGATTGACTTCGCCGCAAATAGTACGAAAATGTTCCCCACTCGTGACAACCCGAATAACGGCACCTATGACTTCCAGCTCTTTTCGTTTTTCCCGCCTCTCCACCCTGAAAAAGGCCAGCGCGCTGATCGTTGCCGCGTTCTTACTGGTTAGCTGCGATTCGAAACAATCGACGACGCCATCCTCTACCGTGAAACCGGGTAGTTCACAGCAGAGCAACGAACCGATGCGTGGCGTCTGGCTGACGACGGTCTCACGTCTGGACTGGCCGCCGATAAGTTCCATCAGTGCAGGAAACGCCAGCCTGCGCGTTGAACAACAGCAGGCAGCGCTGCGAGCGAAGCTGGATAACTTGAAAAGCCTCGGTATCAACACCGTTTTTTTCCAGGTGAAACCGGATGCGACGGCGCTGTGGAAATCGGACATTCTCCCCTGGTCTGATGTGATGACCGGGAATATTGGCGAATATCCTGGCTACGATCCGCTGCAGTTTATGCTCGACGAAGCGCACAAACGCGGCATGAAAGTCCATGCCTGGTTCAACCCGTATCGGGTTTCGACCAATACCAAACCTTCTACCGTCACCGCGCTCAATAACACTTTGTCTATGACGGCTCCGAGCGTGTTTGTGTTACATCGTGACTGGATTCGCACGGCCAGCGATCGTTTTGTCCTCGACCCTGGCATTCCGGAAGCGCGTGATTGGATCACCAGCATCGTTGCCGAGGTGGTTTCACGCTATGACATCGATGGCGTGCAGTTTGACGATTATTTCTATACCGAAACCGCCGGTTCCTCTCTAAACGACACGGTTACCTTCCGTCGTTACGGCCAGGGGTTTGCTTCTAAAGCAGACTGGCGTCGACACAATACGCAGGAATTAATCGCCCAGGTCTCCCGCACCATTAAACAGTTGAAGCCGAATGTCGAGTTTGGCGTAAGTCCTGCCGGCGTGTGGCGTAACCGTTCGCACGATCCGGCAGGTTCGGAGACTCGCGGTGCGGCAGCCTACGATGAATCCTATGCTGATACCCGTCAGTGGGTGCAACAAGGTCTGCTCGATTATATCGCCCCGCAGATTTACTGGCCGTTTGCCCGTGATGCAGCGCGTTACGACGTGCTGGCCAAATGGTGGGCTGATGTGGTTAAACCGACCAACACGCGCCTGTATATTGGCATCGCGCTGTATAAAGTGGGTGAACCCTCCAGGAATGAGCCGGACTGGACCATCGAAGGCGGCGTGCCCGAGCTGAAAAAGCAAATCGACCTGAATGAATCAGCTGCCAACATCAACGGTACGATTCTGTTCCGTGAAGGCTATCTGGAACAGCCGCAAACGCAGAAGGCCGTCGATTATTTAAAAAGCCGCTGGGGGAAATAATAACCACAAGGAATCAGCCACTACTGGCTGATTCCTTTAATAAAAATAGAGATAAGTTACATCGGTGTGAATTATATTCATTAATATCTTCTTATCTCACGAATAATAAGAAAAAAAGCTTGCAGCCGCCGCTGCGCTCCCCGTAGTATCGAAAACAAGCATTATGAATAAATAATAAAAAGACTTCATCCCTCTACATTTCCTTCCCGTTTGGATACCCAATAATTCGCCCATTAACGTTCGCGTTATTCTCGATATATATGAGTACTATGACTAAAGACACCGTAATATCTCGTCCTCAATGGACGAAGAAGGACACCATCTGGATGATGGGTGTGTATGGCGCTACCGTCGGAGCAGGTACGCTTTTTCTGCCGGTAGAAATCGGCACGCGTGGTCCGCTCGTCTTTATTCTCCTGCTCCTACTCGGTTTCCCGCTATCGTTAGTGCCGCATGTACTGATTTGCCGTGTTTTTATGCGTGATAACGCTGGGCAAACGCAAAACGACCGCACGCTACCGCTCTTTGGCTCTTTCTTCAGCGCCAAAGGCCGTCAGGCGATGAAGCTGTTTTTCTGTGTTGCGCATTATCCAGTCACGTTGGTGTACGCTGTTTCGCTCATAAACGCCCTCAGCCATTTTCTGAACGAACGCCTTCATTTTACCGGCTTCAACCGCGCGTCACTGACGCTGGTGGTGCTCGCTATTTTGCATCTCGTACTCAGTAAAGGCCGCGATAAAGTAGTCAGCACCATGAGCGCACTGGCGCTGCCGTTTGCCATCGCCATTATCGTGGTGGCCGCTTCGCAAATCCCGGCGTGGAACATCAGCAATATTACCCACGCCTGGCAACTGACACACGCCACTTCGGTAGGTAATTCGCTGAAGGATTTGTGGCTAACGCTGCCGCTGATCGCCTTTTCACTCTGCTCCGCGCCGCTGATTCCGGCGTTGGCATCCTGGTATCGCGAACCGGGCAACGGTGGGGAAACCCAATCCGTTCGCGTTATTCGTCGCGCCTATGGTCTGATATTTTTCAGCATTATTTTCTTCGTGCTGAGCTGCATTTTGAGCACCCCGCGCGAAACCTTCGAAATGGCCAAGGCGCAAAACCTCAACGTGCTGTCGGTTATCGGCGGTAACGACGGCATGAATGTGATGATCTATCTGGCACCGTTGATTGCGATTCTGGGGATGACTAAATCATTTTTAGGTATTTCAATGCCGGTGGCCGAAACATTTAACGTCTTAGCAACGGACCTGTTGGGCATTAAGCGGACCAGCCATATTAAGCAGATTAAATTAATGATTTCGGTCTTAATGTTTATTGTCACATCGGTGGTGGTTTATATTAACCCGGATGTTATTAATATGATCGAAACGCTTTGTGGTCCGTTAATCGCCATTTTCTTGTTTATTATTCCTACCTGGTTAATCTTTACCCGGGCTGCGCTGAAACCGATGCGCGGTGTGGTCTCAATTATGGTGATGGTCAGCGGAATTCTGACGGTATCAGCGCTGCTTTACGGGATGTTCTGAAAACAGACTGACTCAAGGGTGGCATAGCAGCCTATGCCACCCTTCACGAATTAACGATAAACGTACATCCCGCCTTCCTTACCGCGGCTGAACAGCACCTGCCAAAGTTCGATATCACGGGCGCGAAATGCGCCAGCACAGGCACACAGGTAGTAGTTAAACATTCGACGAAAACGTGGAGTGTAACGTAGGGCCAGTTCGGGCCAGGCATCGTTAAAACGTTGATGCCACGCCATCAACGTTTTGTCGTAATCACTGCCAAAATTGTGCCAGTCTTCCATGATCAGTCGTTTTTCGCTAACGCTGGCGATTTGACGAATCGACGGCAGACAGCCATTCGGAAAAATGTACTTGTTGATCCACGGGTCGACGTTTACGCCGCTTTCATTGCTGCCAATGGTATGCAACAAGAACAGTCCATCTTTCTTCAGACAGCGATCGACTACGCTAAAGTAGGTGTCATAGTTTTTCGGCCCGACGTGCTCGAACATTCCCACAGACACAATGCGATCGTATGTTTTATCCAAATCGCGATAATCCTGAAGCAGGATCGTAATGTCTAAACCTTCGCCACGCTGCTGTGCCATTTTCTGCTGTTCTTGCGAGATGGTCACGCCATCAACGCTAACGCCATAGTGTTGCGCGGCGTAGGCCGCCAGTCCTCCCCAGCCGCAGCCAATATCCAGCAGACGCATACCGGGCTTGAGCTGTAATTTTTCACAAATCATCTTCAGCTTGGCGTTCTGTGCCTGTTCAAGGGTGTCCGCTTCTCGCCAGTAAGCGCAGGAATACTGCATGTGGGGATCAAGCATGCGAGCGAAGAGATCGTTGCCAATATCATAGTGTTCTTTGCCAACAATCCAGGAACGCCGACGCGACTGAAGATTAAATAATCGTGCACCGGCAATGCGCAGAATATCTTTCAGATTTCCCGGCATCTGTTTATCCAGTTTGCCTTTGAGAATTTTATAGAACAGAACATCCAGTCGGTCACAATCCCACCAACCGTCCATATAACTTTCGCCAAAACCAAGAGAACCCTGCTGAAAAACGCGCTTAAAAAAATCAGCGTGATGGACCTGAATATCCCAGGGGCGCGAACCGTTAATTATTTTGATATCCGCCTGCTGCAGCAGTTCGTTAGCCATTCGCGACCAATTATCATTCAATTCTTCAACATTTATTACGTCAGAGCAAACCGTCGCCATAATCCTAATCCGTCATCAACATTATATTCTGCGTGAGATTATCATTGATAACACGATGGTATGTATTATGATGTCAGGACATTATTTATCGAGTAGACGCCATTATGGTCGACAAGCGCCCCCCTTTTACCAGCATACAGCCTAAGAAGTGGTTTTCATCGCAGGACGATTCGATGAAAGAGCTGCCGCAGTCGGTTTATTTTCGCTCGTATGTGCTTGAAGCCAATAATCATGTTGCCGACCACAGCCATGCCTTCGCTCAATTTCACTTTGCCCGTACCGGCAGCATGCGCATCGATGTAGCAGGAAAATGTTGGGTGATTCCGGCGCATTATGGAATCTGGATCCCGCACAATATCACGCATGCGGTATGGGCGCTGGATGATGTCCACCTGGAGAGTGTGGATATCGAACCGGCATTTTTACCCGTGCCGATTAACGAGTGCAAAATGGTGACAATCAGCGATTTTGCCCGCGAATTCATTCATTATGCCACCACAAACACGCCAGAGCGCTATGACATTTCCGGTAAAGAGGGGCAACTGGTGAGCGTGCTGCTTGACGTTATTTTGCAGCTGCCGGAGGTGGAGTTGATGCTACCGTGGCCGCATAATGCCGCACTGATAGAAGTATGCAGAACGATTCAGGAGTCGCCGGGACTGGAGCATTCAATGGAATATTGGGCCGATCATCTGGGAATGTCGACCCGTACTTTTTCCCGCCATTTCAAAAAAGAGACCGGTCTTCCCTTTAGCGCATGGAAACAGAAAATGCGAATTCTGGAGTCGGTCATGCTGCTGAAGAAAAATAAGAATGTCACTGCCGTTGCTCTGGAAGTGGGTTATTCCAGCACGGCTGCATTTAGCTATGCTTTTCGCCAGGCATTCGGTGTTCCGCCATCCGGTTACTAATGGATAGGTTTGCTTCGTGGATTATATTTATAGATAAACGCACTCGATCTCCCGGTGATAAGCTGGATTTCTTTAATGCTATATCCCTGCTGCAGCAACTGCTGAATTCTTATTTTATCCCGCTCAATGTGTTGCCTCTTATCGTTTCCTGTAAGTGCAACCGCAGGTGATTTTATTTGCAAATGTAAACTGCAGGTATCTATTTTCTCCGCTGCCAGTCGGCACTGGGTTTTATCGGCGTCAAAATGTGTCGAGACTTCCCGCCAGATACGTAAAGCGCGGCGGTAAAAACCTTTTGTTTCGTTAAGTTGGGCGAGCACAATGAGTGCATTAACTTCTGCGGACATAATCAAAGACCCAGTAATGAATGAATAGTACGCGTATGCGCTATGGCTGACTTCATTTGTATGATAAATACAAATTCCCTTCACTGTCTATGGACAACCTGCTCTTTTTACATACTGATTTTTCATACTTTCCATGCCTGAATGGCATTGTTTCGACAGCAGATAGAAAAAAATTGGCCCAATTTCATCGAAAACTGGCTTTCAGCCAATGGCTGAGTTTTTAGCGCTGCCCCATACTCTCTTCACTGACCGCCATACAGGATTTTGATGATGAACATCATGCAAATACGCAATGCAACTCAATTGATCGCTTATGCGGGTAAACGTTTCCTTATTGACCCAATGCTGGCGGAAAAAGACGCCTATCCAGGCTTTGCAGGCACCGCACGCGCTCACCTTCGTAACCCGTTGGTCGAGTTACCCGTCCCCATCGAGCGCCTGCTGGATGTAGACGCCATCATTGTGACACATACTCATCCCGACCATTGGGACGATGCGGCGGCGGCTGCGATTCCGAAATCCATGCAGATTTACGTTCAGAATGCCAGCGATGAGGCCATTCTCCGCGCTCAGGGGTTTACCCAATTACGCCAGCTTTCCGACACCAGCCGGTTTGGCGATATCATGTTGACCAAAACCCATGGTCAACATGGCTCTGACGCAGCCTATGCGATTCCTGAGCTGGCTCAGCGTCTTGGGGAGGCCTGCGGTGTGGTATTCCAGCATCCTGATGAAAAAACGCTCTATCTGATTGGCGATTCAATCTGGACCAAAGGTATCGAAGAGAACCTGCGCCGTTATCAGCCCGATGTGGTTATCATGAATACCGGTTGGGCACACCTGCTGGGCTTTGGCCCCATCATCTTCGGAATGGAAGATGTCCTCAAAGCCCACTGCCTGTTACCGCAGGCGCAGATCGTCGCCACTCATATGGAGGCTCTCAATCACTGTCTTGTTACGCGCAGTGCCTTGCTGGAATACGCGCGAGATAATGAGATTGAAACCTTTGTCAGCGCTCCTGCAGATGGTGACACTGTCACATATTAACGAGAGAAAACGCTATGACCGCCACCTCGGTTGCTATCGTCGCCAGCGAAGGCTTCAGCACATTCCATTTTTCGGTGCCGCTGATTCTCTTTGGCGATAGCGTCAGCAGTGAAAAGCGTTTCACACGCTATATATGCGCAGAAACGCCAGGGATGATCTGGTCCAGGGAAGGCACAGCGGTCATCGCTGATGCTGATTTTTCTACCCTTGCTCAATGCGAGATCGTCATTGTTCCCTTCTGGCGGAATGTGGATGAAAAACCCTCACCCGCGCTGCTTGACGCGCTGGTCGCCGCACGTCATAACGGCGCCACGCTGGTCGGTCTGTGCCTCGGCACCTTCGCATTGGCTTATGCAGGGTTATTGGACCAGCATCGCGCCGTGACTCACTGGGAGTATGAAAACGCGTTTCTACGCTTATTTCCCCACGTGCAGCTCGACGTTAACGTGCTTTATACCGACGACGATGGTCTTATCACCTCCGCCGGCACCGCCGCGGCGCTGGACTGTTGTCTCTATGTTATTCGTCAGCGTTTTGGCACAAAGGTCGCCAACCAGATAGCCCGACGTATGGTCACACCGCCTCATCGGGAAGGCGGCCAGGCACAATACATTGAGCAAACGTTGTCGCAACGGAGCTACGATAAGCGCATCACTAACCTGCTGGATTTCTTACAGCAGAATCTCGGAACACCGCTCAGTATTGATACGCTAGCCGCACGCGCAGCGATGAGTCGCCGTTCCCTGACCCGCCATTTCCAGAAGGCCATGGGGATGTCAATTGGTGAATGGGTGACAGCAGAACGACTACGACGTAGTCAATGGCTACTGGAAAGTAGCCAGCTGTCTATTGAACAGGTTGCGGAACGTGCGGGCTTTCAGTCATCTATCACGTTTCGTCAGACCTTTCGTGAAAAAATGGGCGTCAGTCCCGGCGAGTGGCGTAAAACGTTTCAGGGTTGAAACGGCCAATGTTATCCACAGAAACGGTGCACAACCTTGTGGGTAATTAGCCTAAAGCCGTTGATTATTGGCATGTTCATGCAATGGACCATGGGCGCAGCAGGTTCTGCGCCCGTATTGACAGTTTTCGCTATGCCTGTTTTAACTTACCAGCTAAAAGAACGAACCAGCGACAGGTCCCAGGCGGTAGCAAACAGTGAAATGAACAGGATGATGTTCACAGTAGTCTCGATGCGCCTTTCCATTTTGATTCTCCTCATGTCGCTGCAACCATTAAACACGGAAAACCGAATAATTTATTCTGTGTATCTGGTTTAAAGCCTAACACAATATCGTACGTAATCATCCGCGGCGATGAATTCATCATAAAGCTTACGCGCAGGATTATGAATACGAGTATGCCAGTAGAAACGTGACCATCCCTGCTCTTTGCCCTCATTTAGCACGAATTGCATGAGCTGACGAGCAATGCCCTGGCCGCGAAACGCCGGATCAACAAACAAATCTTCCAGATAGCAAATCGGTGAACTGACCCAGGTACCTTCATGTAAAACACACAGCGCAAAGGCCGCCACGCGTCCATCCACCACGGCAACCCGGCCAAAAATAGGCGATTCAGGACTCAGTATCCGCTGCCAGGTATGCTCGGTGATCTCATCAGCAAGATTGCTGCTATAAAAGTCGTTATATCCTTTCCACAGCGCGAGCCACTGGGCTTTATCTTCTACCTGAATGGGACGGTTCACGACGTTCACGGGTCACCTCTTAGCTGAGTTGATAATACTTGTCGACGGTAAGGCGCGCAGGTATCTCCGTAGCATCGTTCATTTGCAGCAGGTCGATCTCGATGGCATTGCAGATAGCATCCAGCGGTAAATCATTATTTTCCATACCGAAGGGTTCTTCAAGCTCTTCCGCTAACGTGTCAAGAGAGATAAAAGTGTACGAAATGAGCACCGAGATAAATGGCGTCATATAGTGCAAATCGACCACCAGTGCGAACGGCAGCATGATGCAGAACAAATAGACGGTACGGTGCAGGATCAGCGAATAGGCGAACGGTACCGGCGTATTGGCAATACGCTCACAGCCCGCCAGCACGATAGACATATCGTTGAGACGAATATTCAGACTGTGGAACAGAATATCCGACAGCTCACCCGCCCGACGGCGCTGCGCCAGCCAATCCCCCATAATCAGCAAAATTCGGTTTGCCGGAGACTGCGCGGCCAGTACCTGATTGAGATGCGGCTCGCTGAGATATTTTGCCAGCACTGCGCGCGTCGGCTGACGTCGGAGGGTCAAACGAAGGCAATGCGCAAAGGCAATCTGCAGACCGACAAATTCACTCACATGCGGATCGTCAGAAAGCGTATTTTTGACCTCGCGCAGCAAAGAACGCGAGGCAATCATCAATTGTCCCCACAGCTGCCTCGCCTCTACATAGCGTGAATAACAGGCGTTATTACGAAAACCAAGAAAGATAGCGATGGCCACGCCGAGAATACTGAACGGCGCGACGGTCAACTTCACGCCAAGCGATGAATACCACGGCAAAATGAGGATCACCACAATCGATAGCAGAAAATTGAGCAGTAAACGCGAGAAAATTTTTGGCAGTACCGAGCCGTGCCAAACAAAAATGCGAGCCAGCCAGTGCTGGTGAGGACGAACGATCATTTTTATATCAATCAGGTTAATAAGTTGTGTATTAAACGTGATCTTCATCATGTATTCAAGCGCTGATAACGCTGCAATGGTATGCTTTGCGGGGTACTCACATGCTGCCAGAACCTTTTGCTCGGTGTTTCAGGGGGATGATAAGAGAAGAAAAATGTATGTTGTAACTAATGAAGAGTACTAGCGACAATACATCGCCCTCTTCGCGTTTGGCCACGCAACAAAACAAAAAACCCGGCGAGTGCCGGGTTTAAAGAGGCGATCGGGCCGCGATTAGCAGAGTGGCTGCACCGCTTTACGCATACCCTGAGTCAAGATAGCGTCGAGATCGGAAGAAACCTGTTCGACCAATCCGGAAACCTGTGTGAGATCTTGTTCCCAGTGTTCGCTGACGGACAGTACCGCGCTGACCAGATCGGTAGTGCTAATCTGTTGGTCACGATGCTGCGCCCACAGCTGCTGGTAACGTTCGATCCAGTGCGCATCATCCTGCACCGGGTAGGCTTCGCCGTTGCGTTCTGCACGATAGAAGGCAATCAGCGCGGCCAAAGCAAAAGTCAGACGAGCAGGCAGTTTACCGCTGGCCTTCTGGCCCGCCAGCAGCTGAGGAAGAATACGGGTACGGAATTTCGTCATCCCGTTCAACGCGATAGACAGCAGTTGGTGCTTGATGTACGGGTTACGGAAACGACCTGTTACCGCACTGGCAAAAGACTCCAGTTCGTCTTTCGGTAAATCCAGTACCGGGATAATTTCCTGATGAATCGCTTTTTCAACGAACGCGCAAATTTCTGCATCGTTCATTGCTTCCCCCACCGTATCAATACCGGCCTGGTAGGCGACCGGCACCAGTGCGGTGTGTGCGCCGTTCAGAATCGCAACTTTACGTTCTTTATACGGTTTGATGTCGTCAACGATCAGCACGTTCAGCGCCAGTTTATCCAGACGCAGTTCGCTGGCCAGCGATTTCGGCCCCTGAATCACGAACAGATAGAAGTGCTCAGCGGTATCGAGGAAACCGTCTTTATAACCCAGTTCGGATTCCAGCTGAGCGGCTTCATCACGTGGGTAACCGGTCACGATACGGTCAACGAGGGTTGAACAGAAAGCGTTAGACTCGTTCAGCCAGGTCATGAATTCAGCCGGCAGCGCCCACTCCTGCGCGTAGCGAACCACCAGCTCGTGCAGGGCTTCACCGTTATAATCAATCAGTTCGCAAGGAATGATTACCCAACCTTTATCCGCTGCACCGTTGAAGTGGCTGAAGCGCTCGAACAACAGACGCGTCAGTTTCGCCGGATAGCTAACCGCCGGCGCGTCGTCAAACTTATCGCCAGCGTGGTAGCTAATACCCGCTTCGGTAGTATTGGAAAACACAAAACGCATGTCCGGGTTGTGAGCCAGCTTGAGGAGTTCTGCGTAATCTTTATAGGCGCTGATTTCACGATTTACCGAACGGATCAGGCGCGCATCGCTAACCGCCTCCCCCTTTTCATTCAGGCCACGAATAATCGTGGTGTACAGGCCATCCTGAGTACTCAATGAAGGCGGAAAATCGCTGTCGATCGGACGAACGATAACCACGCCTGAATTCAGGTCGGTATGTTCGTTCAGCAGATCAATCTGCCAGTCAACAAACGCGCGCAGGAAGTTTCCTTCGCCAAACTGGATAATACGTTCAGGGTATTGGGCACCGGGGAAATCATGGCGGTTAAGTGTTTTCACAATGGGTTCCTTTCTGGATTAGTCATACAGCCTGCTCAATTGGTCTAATAACTTATCAGATTTTCCGCTTATGAAACCCTGTTTTGATCAAAACTGCGAGAATAAATAGTGAGTCTATAAAAATTTGTAAAAAATCGAGGTCGCCGTCAGCGCGCCGTCTGGCATAAGGGCATAGCGCGGCACTTCGCCCACTTTCTGCCATCCGCAGCGCTGATAGAAGTTTTCCGCCCCGCTGCCAGTGGCAGTATCCAGCACCAGAACGTTTTTCCCCGCATCAACCGCAACCGCTTCCAGGCGCAGCATCAACGCTCGCGCAATACCACCGCGACGGGCGCGTTCGTGTACTAACAGTTTCGCCACGTCGGCACGATGCGGTTGGTTTTCTGGCTGATCGATAATCAGTTGCACGGTACCGACAATCGTCTGGTCGACATCTTTGGCCACGAGAACCACGCGTTCATCGCGCCCAACGCTGGCGGCAGTTCGCCGCCAGAATGCCAGCGCGGTATCGTGATGAAAAGGCAGCATAAAGCTAACGGATGCACCGCCGTTGACGCAGTTGGTCAGTACGTCAGACAGCGGATCAAGATGGGCAAGAATATCCGTTTCAGAAAAGGTATGCAGCGTGAATGATGAATTCATAATGGCCTCCAGAAAAATAAGGCCACTACTATTACGTTAACCTTTTGATAACACGATAGGTTAAATCATCGCATTTACTTATGATGTGCTAATGCGCAAAAATCTGGTTTTTACCACGGCGCTTTGCCTCATACAGCGCGCTGTCCGCCGCCTGTAGCCAGTCGGAGACTTCCAGCATTTCCGGCAAGGCGTCGGCAATCCCAATGCTCAGCGTGAGCGTCTGGCGATCGTTCGGGCGCTCCGTCACCACCACCGTGGCGTCCATAATTCGCTGGGCGATTGACCGTCCTGCCTCAAGCGTGGTATCCGGAAGCAGGATTACGAACTCATCGCCGCCCAGGCGGGCCGGAGTATCGGTTGGGCGGGTCGCCATCTGCAAAATTTGCGACACGGTTTTGAGCATCACGTCGCCCACCTTATGGCCGTAGCGATCGTTAATTTCTTTGAAATTGTCGAGGTCGATAAACATCAGCAGCGAATGGCCGCAGTCCCGTTTTAATCGAATCAATTCCCATGAAATACGCTGCTCCAGCAGACGACGATTGGCGATGTCCAGCAGCGGGTCGAGCATCGCAATTCGTTCAAGTTCCTGGCTCTTGAGCCGCAGCTTAACGGCTATGCTATCGGTAAGCAGACTCAGCGCCAGCACATATAATGAAATCAGCGGCAGCGTCGCCAGTATCGTGCGTTGACTCACCTCGCCGTGAAACGGCATGCCCATCAGCGCCCAGCTAATCGCAAATCCCCCCAGCATCGCTAGCGCGGCTTTACGCATCAACGCTTTACCGCCTGCGGAGAGCCTGTCGGTGAGTAGGATCGTCGCAATCGCGACTGACGGAAGCGGATTCAACGCCATCATCGCTATCCAAAAGCCCCCGACGCCGGCATCCCATAACAGATTCTGTTGTTCAACCAGCCGAGGCACCGGCGCCAATATGGCGCGCATATACGCCACCGTTGGCCAGAGAAAAGCGTTCAGCGCCAGTAAAATCTGCAAAAAATGAGGCCGATGAAGTTCGGTAAGTACTGATAAAATAGGGAGAAAACAGAGGAAGGTGCCAAGCATCCGCATCAGATACATCCGTCTGACAAACCGGGTTCCTGTCACCCCATTATTCGTAATAAGTTTGCCAAATCTATTCATAACACAATTTATTCCGATACGACGCCCGGCTTATCATATTGAGCGCAGCATGTCGAATCAAGCTATCAAAATAGATAGATTTTCAGAATAAACTTAGCCGTGTTAGCGATCTCGGCGGTTCATCTGGATGACCAACCAATGGTGGATAACACTAACGATGTAACGTTGTTGATCCGCCGTCAGCGCCTGTCCCTGCGGGATATGGTGCCATTTCTCCAGACAGCCGCGACAGCAGGTGGCGGTGGCGTGCTGAGCGATAAACACCGGATGCCCGCGCATGGGAGTCTGCTTACCGTCATTTTTGGGCTGCGCGGGCGCCAGCCGCCCGGCGATAAAATCTGCCGCGTGGCTATCGATAACCTCCGGGCCTTTATCAATACAATACTGCCGCTCTTTTACGCCAAGGCGAAAGCGACTGCGGAATGTGGATCGCTGCAGCCGCGCAAACAAACTGTCGAAGGTATCCATCAGTAAACCGAACGTCCTATCTGCTGCGTGAGTTTTTCCAGCGCTGCCACGCCCGCCAAAGAGTTACCCGCGTCATCCAGTTCGGGGCTCCAGACGGCAATCGCCATTTCGTGCGGTACGATTGCGACCACGCCGCCGCCCACGCCAGATTTTGCCGGTAGTCCGACTCGCCAGGCGAACTCTCCGGCGTTCTGATACATGCCGCTGGTTGCCATCAGGGCGTTGACCTGTCGCGTCTGCATGGGGGTGATGACCGGCGCGTCGAGATGCAGCGCCTGCCCCTGGTTAGCCAGGAACAGGAAGGTTCTCGCCAGCTCTACGCAGTTCATCTCCAGCGCACAGTAATGGAAATAGTTTTGCAGCACGGTCGCCACATCATGATGAAAATTACCAAAGGACTTCATCAGCCAGGCGATGGCAGCATTACGCGCCGAATGTTCAAACTCCGAGCGCGCGACCTGCGCGTCGTAGCCGATATTCGACACGCCGCTCAGCTTACGCACGATCTCCAGCATCCGCTGGCGCGGTGCGCTAAGCCGCCCTTGCAGCATATCGCAGACGACCAGCGCGCCAGCGTTAATAAACGGATTACGCGGAATACCCTGCTCGATTTCCAGCTGTAAAAGAGAGTTAAACGGCTGGCCAGAAGGATCTTTACCCACACGCGACCAAATCTCCTCCGCCTGATAGTGATTCATCGCCACGACCAGACTGAGAACTTTGGAAATCGATTGAATAGAGAATCGCTCGTTGGCGTCGCCAGCGCTAAAGTGCTGCCCATCGACGGTACTGATCGCGATCCCCAGTTTTTTGCCGCTAACGCAGGCCAATGCCGGAATATAGTCCGCCACCTTCCCCTGCCCAATCAGCGGCCTGACGTCGTCGAGGATCGACGCCAGCATGGCATTATTGATAACCGTAGCCACTTACCACTCCTTGCCCACAGGCTATTTTCGGCCAGGGAGTATAGCAGAGCGTAAGGGCTACGTCGTTTCGCTTATCGACGATCTTTCCATACCGTCTGAACGTTACAGAACTCGCGCAGGCCAAAATGCGACAGCTCACGGCCAAAGCCGCTTTTTTTCACGCCGCCGAAGGCCACGCGCGCATCGCTGGCACTGTAGCCGTTGATAAACACGCCACCGCACTCCAGCTCGTCGGCAAAACGCTGCGCCTGCGTCGGATCGGCGGTAAAGACCGTTGCCGACAAACCAAACTCACTGTCGTTCGCCAGCGCCAGCGCGTGATCGGCATCGCGTGCGACGGTGATTGCGGCCACCGGGCCAAACATCTCCTGGCGGAAGGCGGTCATCGTCGGCGCCACATTCGCCAGCACGGTGGCCGGATAATAGTTGCCTTCACTGCTCAGCAGCTCGCCGCCCAGCAATAGCGTCGCCCCTTCGTTAATCGTCGCCATCACCTGACCATGCAGCTCATCGCGTAAATCAAACCGCGCCATCGGGCCGAGATAATTTGCTTCATCGCGCGGGTCGCCCATTTTCAGCGCCGCAGCGGCAGCAACAAACTTGTCGGTGAACCGCTCGGCAATGCCCGCTTCGATGATAAAGCGCTTCGCCGCCGCACAGACCTGTCCGGTATTCTGATAGCGGCCAATCACCGCCGCTTGCACCGCCGTATCAATGTCCGCATCGTTGAGCACGATGAACGGATCGGAACCGCCCAGCTCCAGTACGCATTTTTTCAGCGCGGCTCCCGCCTGCGCCCCAATCGCCTTACCCGCACGCACGCTACCGGTAACGGTGACAGCGGCAATACGGGGATCGTTAATGATTTGGGAAACACCATCATTGGTGGCGTTCACCCAGTTAAAGACGCCTGCCGGAACGCCCGCTTGCGCGACGATGTCGCCAATCAGCGCCGCACAGCCCATGACGTTCGGCGCGTGCTTGAGTAGATAGCTGTTACCCGCCAGCATAATCGGCACCGCACCACGCAGAACCTGCCACAGCGGAAAGTTCCAGGGCATTACCGCCAGCACCGGCCCCAACGGACGGTACTCGATCACCGCCTGATGGTTTTCCACCTGAGTCGCTTCAGTCGCCAGCATCACCGGGCCATGTTCGGCATACCAATCGCACAGATGGGCAGATTTTGCCACTTCACCGCGCGCCTGATTAATGGGTTTACCCATTTCCCGGGTGATGCACTGCGCCATCTCTTCAGCCCGTTCACGCAGAACACGGCCAATGGCGCGCAGAGCATCGGCACGTTGAGCGACGGACGTTTTGCGCCACTGACGAAAAGCGTTATCGGCCAGGGTAATCGCCAGATCTACGTCAGTAGAGGACGCCCACGGCAGCGCGGAGAGTGTTTCGCCATTGGCCGGGTTAACGGAGACGGCATGGGTTGCAGGTGAAGTCATCTTTTTCTCTCTGATTGATTGCATCATGGTGACATCCTCACCTATTCTTTCGTTTATGAAAACTGAATAATATTAACCAAACCATTCACAAAATGAGAAAGTCATGGATTTAACCCAGTTGGAAATGTTTAACGCTGTCGCCCAAACGGGCAGCATTACTCAGGCCGCGCAGAAGGTTCACCGCGTACCCTCTAACCTGACTACCCGCATTCGCCAACTGGAAGCCGATCTTGGCGTCGAGCTGTTCATTCGTGAGAACCAACGCTTGCGCCTCTCGCCAGCCGGGCACAGCTTTCTGCGCTACAGTCAGCAAATTCTCGCGCTGGTTGATGAAGCCAGAATGGTCGTCTCTGGCGACGAGCCTCAGGGGCTGTTTGCACTCGGGGCGCTGGAAAGCACCGCCGCCGTGCGCATTCCGCAGACGCTGGCGTGCTATAACCGTCGCTATCCGCGGATCCAGTTTGATCTGGCCACCGGCCCCTCCGGTACCATGATCGACGGCGTGCTGGAAGGCACACTGAGCGCCGCTTTTGTCGATGGCCCGGTGATGCATCCCGGTCTCGACGGCATGCCGGTCTATCAGGAAGAGATGATGATTGTCGCCGCCCACGGCCATCCGCCGATTACCCGCGCCAGTGAGGTCAACGGCACCAGCATCTACGCGTTTCGCGCCAACTGTTCCTATCGTCGTCATTTTGAGAGCTGGTTTCATAGCGATCAGGCAACGCCGGGGCGTATTCACGAGATGGAGTCTTATCACGGCATGCTGGCCTGTGTGATCGCCGGAGCCGGGTTGGCATTAATGCCGCGTAGCATGCTGGAAAGTATGCCTGGCCATCATCAGGTCTCCGCATGGCCGCTGGCCGAGAAATGGCGCTGGCTAACGACCTGGCTGGTGTGGCGGCGTGGGGCAATGAGCCGCCAGCTGGAAGCGTTTATTGCGCTGCTTGATGAACCTGCGTTACCAGCGACTTTGTCATAAATACGCTTAGCGGATCCGGTTGATACGGTGCGAACGCCTCGCAAATTTGATAGCCGCAGCGCGTGTATAGATTAATAGCCGCATGCTGATGAATCCCGGTTTCCAGCTGCAACGTAATGCACCCGCGTTGCAGCGCCACCGCCTCCAGCGCCGCCAGCAGCTTTTCGCCCAGTCGCTGGCCGCGGTGCGCCGGGTCAATAAATACGCGCTTCATTTCACCGTAACCGTCTTCATCCAAAACAATCGCACCGCATCCGACAGCCGTTTCATCCTGACGAATTAGCATAACGATAATCTGATTTTCCGGCAGCGCCGAGAGGTCAATCAGGTGGTTGCTTTCTGCCGGATAGAGCGTGCTCTGGTATTTATCCAACTCGTGAATCAGTGCGCTAACGTGCGGATTGGCGGGAGAAGTGATGGCGATCGTGTACATGGCAGGCTCCTGTTTATTGTTATCCTCCCACTCTACCATTCGCCCTCATCGCGTCTCATAGTATTAACTTATATTGTGGGTTGAGTATTGCGCTAACCACTTGTTAACGAGTAGCTTTATCCCCTGTCGTTTGTCCATGAAATGGAATAACCATGAACACTAAAGCCCGTAAAGTCATGATCATCGGCGCCGGAAACGTTGGCGCGTCAGCCGCTTATGCGCTGCTGAATCAGAATATTTGCGAAGAACTTATCCTGGTCGACCTCAACAAGACCCGCGCCGAAGCGCATGCTCAGGATCTGAGCGATGCCGCCGCCTATATGCCCGGTATGATGACCATCTCCTGCCGTGACGCCAGCGACTGCGCCGATGTGGATATCGCCGTGATCACCGTGTCCGGCGGCGCATTAAAGCCGGGGCAAACCCGCCTGGATGAGCTAAAAAGCACCGCCAAAATCGTCCACAGCATCGTGCCGCAGATGATGGCCGGCGGCTTCAACGGCATCTTTCTGATCGCCACTAACCCGTGCGATATCATCACCTGGCAGGTTTGGCAGCTTTCCGGCCTCCCTCGTAGTCAGGTGATCGGCACCGGCGTATGGCTGGATACCACGCGTCTTCGCCGCAAATTAGCGCAGGACCTGGATATCGGCGCGCAAAGTATTGACGCCTTTATTCTCGGCGAGCACGGCGACAGCCAGTTCCCGGTCTGGTCACACTCATCCGTCTATGGCTCGCCAATCGAACAGGTTTATCGGCACCGTACCGGCCGGGAACTTGACCGCCAGGCGATGGCCGACAGCGTGCGCAAGCTGGGTTTTGAGATCTACGCCGGTAAAGGCTGTACCGAGTACGGTATTGCGGGAACCATTGCCGAGATCTGCCGCAATGTCTTCACCGGCAGCCACCGTGCACTGGCCATCTCCTGCATTCTGGATGGCGAATATGGCGTAAACGGCGTCGCTATCGGCGTGCCGGCCGTACTGGCGCAAAGCGGCGTTCAGCAGGTCATTGAGCTGCAACTGGAGGCGGACGAACAGGAAAAGTTCGCCCGGTCGGTTGAGGTGATTAAAGCGAATATTGCGCTGCTACCGTAAAAATAGGCCCCGTTAGCCCGCAATGGTCAAGCGGGGATTGGTTTTGCCCAGCAGTCGCCGCGTGTCGTCGTTTAAATGATTGTCGGTAATGATGTCGGTCAGTGAATCGAGATGCGCGATATTAAACAACGACCATGCACCGTATTTGGAACTATCCGCCAACAATACGCGACGTTGCGCATTGGCAATTAAGTCTCGCTTGAGCGCCGCCTTCTCTTCAGTTGGCGCCGTAATCCCTTTTTCCAGGTCCCAGCCGTTACAGCTGAGAAATGCCAGATCGGGCCAGACATTTTGCAACAGCCGACGTCCGTGCTCACCAATACATGACTGGCTGCTGTCATCAATGCGACCACCAATAATCGTCACCTCGATTTGCTTAAATTCGGCGAGAAACAGCGCGATGTGCAGATCGCTGGTGATCACACGCAGCGGTAGATGCGTAATTTGCCGTGCAAGCTCAATCATAGTAGTACCCGCGTCCAGCACGATAGCATCACCGGGTTTCACCAGCGCTGCTGCGGCACTGGCAATGGCCTGTTTTTCCTGCAGGCTACGCTGCGACTTTTCAACCGTTGTCGGCTGGGAAGGAATAAACCGGTTGAGGGTCACGCCGCCGTGGGTGCGGCTGATGACGCCTTCCTGATCGAGTTTAATCAGGTCTCGGCGAATCGTGGCGGGCGACGCATTGGTTGCCGCAACCAGCTGTTCGACTGTCACCAGATTATGGCTTTTTAAAAAGTCCATAATCTGCTCTAACCGGTTATATCCCTTCATGTTATTCCTGTGATATTTGCATGGCGAGCGCAATGGAGGTTGCCATGCTCTCAGACTTCGCTTTACCTGTCCAGGCAATATCAAATGCCGTACCGTGGTCGGCAGAAGTACGAATAAATGGCAGCCCGGCGGTAATATTAACGCCGTCATAAAAGCCTAACAACTTCAACGGAATATGCCCCTGATCGTGGTACATCGCGACCACAATATCGTACTGCCCTTCGTGACATTGCATAAACACAGTATCCGGTGGACACGGCCCGGTTGCGTCAATGCCCTCCGCTTTCATCGCCGCGACCGCCGGGGCCACAATGCGAATTTCCTCATCGCCAAACAGACCGTTTTCCCCGGCATGCGGGTTCACGCCGGCGACGGCAATGCGCGGCTGGCGGATACCGACACGTTTCAGGAAACGATCCGCCACGCGGATCACCGTCGCCACCCGCGGCTGGCTTAGGGTATCAAGGAACTGGCGCATGGAGATGTGCGTCGTAATATGAATCACCTTCAGGCGATCGGTATACAGCACCATGGCGTAGTCTTTGGTCCCAGTCAGACGCGCCAGCATTTCCGTGTGCCCGGGGAAATTATGCCCGCCAAGATGCAGGGCTTCCTTATTCAGCGGCGCGGTAGCAATCGCTTTAACCTCTCCAGCCAGCGCCAACTCCGTAGCTTGCTTAATACAGCGGTAGGCTAAATCGCCCGCCTGCGCCTGGACGATCCCGGGCTGAAGCGCCCCGGGGTCTGCCAGTGGTTCATCAATAATATTGATTGTCCCGGCGGTAAACTGCGCCTGGGAGGGGTGGTCGATCACCCGCAGCTCAGCGTGGGGGGTAATATTTAACGCCAGAATACGACGTAAGGTTTGCACACAGCCAATCACCACCACCGGAGCGCCATTCAGCTCCCCCTCTATCAACGACTTAATAATAATTTCCGGGCCAATGCCCGCCGGGTCGCCCATCGTTACTGCAATGATGTTAGTCACTCATTTTCTCCTCAATAAAATCAACAACTTCGCGCAACGTTGTCTCGCTGCCGAAACCGCCTGCTTTGGTCATTACCGGGCGTTGCCAGCGGCTACCCAGGAAAAAGCCATAGGGGACGCACTGCGCCACCCGGCCCGTAATGTGAAAACCGGTCGCCTGCAGGCGCGTGGCAACGGCGATGGCCACGTCACCGCCGGAAAGGTACAGCGCGCCGGGCTGGCAGTTCTCAAGCGCCAGCTCAACAAGCTGCGCGAGATGGCGGCAAATTTGCTCGCCTAACTGGGCACGTGCTATCCCATGCCGCTGACACTGCGCGTCAATACCGGCGCGGGTCTGTGCATCGGACGGGGTAGAAACCACGCAGTGGTTTCCCTGCCGTATCGCCACAGCAATGGCCTGGGCATCGAAAGTTCTTTCGCCGGTAAAGGCATGTTGTACGTCTATTTCAACGTGCACGACGCGTGGGCGCGCGCCGAGCGCGGCAATTTGCCGTTGAGCAATTTCGCTCATTGACCCCACCACCGCCAGCAGCGGCCCGGATGGGTAGCGCTGCATATGTCTCGCTAGCGCTTCGCAAATTCCGGCTGACCCCGCCAACAGTAGCCGCGTTTTGCTCCGCGCGACGACGGCAATAATGGTGTCGAGATCGTCATCTGTTTGCGCATCCACAATCAGCACGCGAAGGGTTTTCTCCCTCACGGCGAGTGCCTGCGGCAGCGTTTCGGCCGTGACGCTTTCGCATTTCATGGTGCTTTGTAGACCGATCAGGGCGGCGATATCCGCCTGCTGCACGGGGGTTTTCGGATCGCTGGCAAACTCGGTATCGGTCAACAGCAACCCGTTGACATAGCACTTGCCTCCATCCGTCACCCGCCCGGCCGCCGGATACGCCGGAGCCAGCACCGCCACCGGGCTGCCCAGCGTACGCATGGCGGCTTCCAGCTCGCTGCCCACATTGCCGCGCAGCGTTGAATCCAGCTTCTTGACTATCCAGCGGGGATGGCGGTCGGTTATTGCGTCCTGAAGCAAAGACGCAATACGCTGGCTGGCGTTCGCGGCAGATAAAGCCCGGCTATCGCTGTTGAGGATCAGCGCCTGAGCGCTGCTCTGCTGGCGGGCGTCGAAAGCCACCTCCACCCGCATCCCCACCTCGGCCAGACACACGCCAGCATCGTTGGCGCCGGTAAAGTCATCGGCCAGCACCAGCACACTGTTATCGCAGTGGCGCATCGTTTTTCCTTCTAGCTGTATTAAATGTCGTGAATGATTATATTCAATCACATTTGATTAAATGTGAGCAAGCTCAAGTTATTAAATGGGCGGATAAATTATAAATTCTCGCCATGACGTGATGACTGCTAATACATGATTGATTATTTTCAATCATTTTGAGGAGAAGAGAGTGGCAACGATAAACAGCACCGTTATCAGCGGTGCAGGAGCATTCGGCGCACTGGCGCCGCTGCTGGCAGGAAAGCAACGCATTCTGCTGGTCACCGACGCCAACGTGGGCCGATTAGACGCCGCGCTGACGATCCGTACGATCCTCGAGGCCGAGGAGCGCGAAGTTCGAGTCATTGATAGCGTGCCCGCCGAACCTTGCCAGCACGATATGGTACAAGTCGTACAGGCCATCAACGGCTGGCAGCCAGAGATGATCGTCGGCGTTGGCGGCGGCAGCGTACTGGATGCGGCCAAGCTTCTTTCGGTGCTGCTGCATTCGCACTCACCGGGCCTGGACGCACTGCTTGAAGGCGTCAAGCCAACCCACAGAATCACTTCTTTACTGATTCCGGCCACTGCGGGCACCGGTTCGGAAGCCACCCCGAATGCTATTCTTGCCATCCCGGAACAGAACACCAAGGTGGGCATTATTTCGCCGGTGATGCTGCCGGATTATGTCGCCCTGCTGCCAGAGCTCACCACCAGCATGCCTGCACATATTGCTTCGTCAACCGGGATTGATGCGCTCTGCCATCTGCTGGAATGCTTCACCGCTACGGTAGCCAACCCGGTCAGCGATAACGCAGCGCTGATCGGGTTGCGTAAACTGCTGGCCAATATTGATGCCGCCGTCACGCAACCTCGAAATCTGAGCGCGAAACTCGAGATGCTGTGGGCATCGTATTACGGTGGCGTCGCCATTAACCATGCGGGCACCCATCTGGTCCACGCTCTTTCCTACCCGCTTGGCGGGCGCTATCACCTGCCGCATGGCGTGGCGAACGCCATTTTGCTGGCGCCCAGTATGGCCGTTGTTCGCCCTTATGCGGTGGAGAAATTTGCCCAGGTCTGGGATTTAATCCCTGACGCGGACGCTTCGCTGAGCGAGGAAGCCAAATCGCACGCGCTGGTCGACTGGCTGGCGGCGCTGGTGAAACGCCTGCAGCTACCCGACAACCTTGTCGCTCTCGGTGTACCTGCCGACAGTATCGACACATTATGCGACGCCGCGCTGAACGTGAAACGTTTATTGAATAACGCGCCCTGTCGCGTCAGCAAGGACGATGTTCTGGCTATCTACCGCACGCTGTTTCCCGTGCGCTAACCCATAAGGAGTTCATCATGAGTCATCCCATTTCCGGCGTATTAACGGCTATCGTGACCCCATTTACCGATGACGGCGCGCTGAATATCGCCGAACTCAAACGCCAGGTGAGTCGCCAGATTGCCGCAGGCAACGGTATTTTCTGCGGTGGTACCAACGGCGAGTTCTTCGTGCTTAATGAAGATGAAAAAGTGGCCGTGGCTGCCGCCTGCGTCGAGGAAGCGGCGGGACGCGTTCCGGTCGTGGCGCATATCGGCGAGGTTTCGACTCGCGAAACGATCCGCCTCGGCCAGCGTATCGCAGCGCTGGGCGTTGATGCCGTGTCGGTGATTACGCCGTGGTTCGTGCCGCTGAAACAAGATGAGCTGATCGTTCACTATACCGCCATCGCCGACGCGCTGAGCGTACCGATGTTCCTGTACAACATTCCTGCTCGCACCGGCAACACCATTGAGCCGCAAACCGCGCGTCAGCTCGCCGCCCACCCCAATATCATTGGTATTAAAGACAGCGCAGGAAGCTATGACAGCCTGAAAGGTTTCCTCGACGCCGTACGAAATGTGACTGATTTTCATGTCCTCAATGGCCCCGATTCTCTGATTCATCAAGGTTTCATCGACGGTTGCTCTGCCTGTATTTCCGGACTGGCCAACGTAGCGGCTGCGGAAATCAACCAAATCTGGTCGCGTTTTCACGCTGGCGATATCGCAGGGTCGCGCGAAGCGCAGGAGAACGTCACCGGACTGCGTACCGAACTCTATAAAATTGCTTTCTCCCCGGCAGTGGTAAAAAAGGCGCTACAGATTATGGGCTATAAGGTTGGCGCGAGCCGATATACGGTTCAGTTCAGCCCGGAGCAATTACAGAAAATTAAACAGATCTGTCAACAATATCATTAACCATTGTAATTAACCTGTGCCGGGTTTTTCCCGGCATGCCTTAACAAATACAATAACATTAATTATGCACCTGATTGTCGCGCGGTAAATTCGACAATCAAATTTAATGCAGCATTAACCCATAGAACATCTGAGAATTAATTAATTCAGTTCTGCAAGCTTTGTCTCTATTAAAGGATTTTAGCAATGTTAATATGGTTGTTAGACCCCGATATTTGGTTAACGTTAGTCACGCTCACCTTCTTAGAAATTATTCTCGGGGTTGATAATATTATTTTTCTTTCACTGGTGGTGGCAAAACTGCCCGCAGCACAGCAAAACCTCGCCCGGAGAATGGGGCTTGGCGGAGCGATGATAATGCGCATTCTGCTGCTGGTGTCCATTGCGTGGCTGGCGCACCTGACGGTACCGCTGTTTACGCTTATGCACTTCCCGGTCTCTTTCAGAACACTAATTCTATTATGCGGGGGGCTGTTTTTAATCTATAAATCGTGCCAGGAAATCCGCTGCGAAATCCGGCAAGAGGAAGAAGCGCACGGCGAAGGACGGAATCAGCTATCGCTGGCGGGCGCAATTGTCCAGATCATGCTGTTAGATATTGTCTTTAGCCTCGACTCGGTTATTACTGCAGTCGGTTTATCGCAGCATATTTTCATTATGATTTCCGCCGTTATTATCGCGGTTGGGGTAATGATGTTTGCGGCCAAAGCTATTGGCGATTTCGTTAACGCGACACCATCAATAAAAATACTGGCACTCACTTTTCTGCTTTTTGTTGGCGTACTGCTGGTTGCCGACAGCATAGAAATTCACATTGCTAAAGGTTATCTCTATTTCGCGATTTTCTTCTCATTAACCGTGGAGATTATCAACATTATTCGCAATAAAAAAATCATCACCGTCTCAAATCAACACAATCCGTTAGCACAACTGGAAATTAACAAATAAAACCCGATTTAAAAATGGAGTCTGATTATGTCTGTAACCCTACTTCGTGACGGCATTATTCGCCCGCATAGCCAGGAAATTCAAATTGAAACGGCAATGCTGCCTTCAGCTTGCCCGCAAAATCATGCCGCTAATTTGCTCCCGCTGCCGGACGGTTCACTGATGTGCGTCTGGTTTGGCGGCACGCAGGAAGGCATCGCCGATATCTCCGTGTGGGGATCGCGTTTGCCGCCGCAAAGCGATCGGTGGAGTGAGGCGCAAAAACTCTCCTGCGACGATAGCCGTTCCGAGCAAAACCCGGTGCTGTTTCTCGCCCCGGACAACATCCTTTGGTTGCTGTGGACTGCACAGCTCTCAGGCAATCAGGATACCGCAATCGTCCGCTATCGCCAGTCTCACGACCTCGGTCGCACCTGGGGTGAGATTGCGACTCTGCTCGACCAACCTGGTACCTTTATCCGTCAGCCGATAACGGTGCTGAACAACGGTAATTGGCTGCTACCGGTGTTCTATTGCCGTACGCAACCAGGTGAAAAATGGGTCGGCAATGATGATGTCAGCGCAGTGAAAATCTCCTCTGACGGTGGTAAAAGCTGGCGCGACGTTGCGGTGCCGGAGAGCCTGGGCTGTGTGCATATGAATATCACCACCCAACCTGACGGTAAGCTGATTGCGCTCTTCCGCAGCCGCTGGGCCGATAACATCTATTACAGCCAATCCAGCGACGGCGGCGAAAGTTGGTCCATACCTGAAGCCACCGTGCTGCCCAACAATAACTCATCTATTCAGGTCACTACGCTTGCCAGCGGTGAGTTAGCGCTGGTCTTCAACCAGATGAGCGCTGAGGGTGCGCTGGAGCGTCGCGCTTCTCTGTACGACGAAATCGACGACGGCGACAGCAGCCGTAAAGAGCCTGAAGCCACCGGCGGGAAAACCGCGTTCTGGGGCGCGCCGCGTGCGCCGATGACCGTCGCCATCTCCGCCGACGGCGGGAAAAGCTGGCCGTGGCAGCGCCATCTTGATGAAGGCGACGGCTATTGTATGACCAACAATTCGCTGGATAAACGTAACCGCGAGTTCTCCTATCCAAGCATCAAACAGGGCCAGGACGGCATGCTGCACATTACCTACACCTATTTTCGCCAGGCCATCAAGTACGTCCGCGTATCAGCAGACTGGGTTAAGGAATCCACACGATGATCATTGGTAATCTCAATGCCCTGCAGATGGCCGGGCTTCCCAACGAAATACGGCAATTGCTTTCCCGGGCTGACTGTTCACTTCCGGCGCTCATGGCGCGAGAAGATGGGCGCTGGCAGCCTGAGGGGTGCGCCTGGTTTTGCACCCTCAGCGACGCGCTGACGCAGCCCGTGACTCAACGCCACACCGAATACCACCGGGATTGGGCTGACATTCAGGTCATGCTCGCGGGTTGTGAACTCATTCGCGCTGGCGTGCGCTCTGTCGCGCAGGAAGGAGATGAGGAACGCAAACCGGATCTGTTTATTACCCACCACGGTAACCCCACGGTTGACATCACCCTTCAGTCGGGAGATTTCGCGCTATTTATGCCGGGCGAACCACATCAGGCCTTGTGCCTGGTTGACTCCCCAGTAACGGTGCGGAAGGCCGTATTTAAGATACCTCGTGCGATGCTCGTAGCATAAAGGAGCTTCTCAATGACAACGGAAATGATTCTGGCACTCGGGATATTGGTCCTGATGATCGTACTGATCATGACGGATAAACTTCCCTTTGGCGCGCCACCACTGCTTGCCTGTCTTCTACTGGTTGTCTGCAAAGTGTCGACGATTCAACAGGCCTTCGCCGGGTTTGTGAACTCGACGGTCATTATGCTGGCGGGTTTTATGGTCGTGATGGCTGGATTACAGAAAACACGCCTCATCAGCAGTATCAAAACGGCGATGATGGTCCATCTCAATCGCGGTGGTTATAAAAGTTATATTCTGCTACTGATGATCGTTATGCTTGGTGCGAGCCTCGCTGGCACTGGTGCGACGGGTTACTACGTGCTCATTCTCTCGCTGATCGCCTCACTGCCGTACAGCAAGAAATTGCCGACGTCAAAACTGGTCATGCCATTAGGTTTTGCGACCAATCATCCGCTGATTCCGATTAACGTCGCATTACTTTTCGGCGTCACCGTCTCCGTATTACAAGCGTCGGGGATTAATCAGGAAATTTCAATGATGAAATTCGCCCTGGTTAACCTGGTTATGTCGGCTGCCTATTTTGCCTGGAGCCTGGTGGCTTATCGCTTTTTGCCCGACCACCCCATTGCCGATGCAAGTGATAATACTGCAACGCAGGAAGACGAGACGGCGACACTGCCGGCCTGGAAAGAGAAGTGCACCGTGGGCGCATTTTTCTTCAGCGTTATTGGCATGATGCTGATGAGCACATTAGGCGATATCGCCTATATTGCTCCTGGTTTGGCAGGCGCATTCTTGCTCTTTATTGGCGTGCTCGATTTCAAAGAAGTCCGGGACAATATGGGGGCTCCGGTCATTATCATGACCGCCTGCGTCATTGGCGTGGCTGATGCACTGGCGGGTACCGGTGTTACCGCGATGATCGGTAATGCGGTGGCGGGCGTACTGGGCACCAACGTATCACCTTTCATCTTTATCCTGATTTTAGCCTTGTTAACCAGCACCTGCGCAACGTTTACCGGTTCAACAATTGGTTCGATTTTCATTTTTGGCCCTATTGGTATCGCGGCCTGTACTGGGCTTGGTCTGAACCCAACGGCGGCCGCTATCGCCATCACCATTTCCGGCTGGAACGGCGGCTATATGCCGATTGATGGTATGCCAGCGATGATCATGGGGATGGGAAAATACAAAATGTCAGAATTCTGGCTTTTCACCGTCCCGATGTATCTGATCCGTATTGTCGCCCTGTGCGCAGGTGCAATTATTATCTTCCCGGTGTAAAGACCCACAAGAATTAGCCTTCCTCTTTAACCCGGCTGAGCACAGCGACGCCGGGTTAATCCAGAAACACCTTGCCCTGCAAATAGGTTCTCGCCTTCCCGCTCATGAGGACCCGTTCTCCCCGCCACTCGCAGCGCACATCGCCGCCGCGGGCGGAGACCTGACGCGCCAGCATCTGCGTTTTCCCTAACGTCTCGCCCCAGTAAGGAATCAACATCGTGTGCGCCGAACCGGTCACCGGATCTTCCCATACCGCTTCACCCGGCGAGAAGAAACGGCTGACAAAATCGTATTCGCCGTCGCCTTTCGCTGTTACTGAGACTTTATGTTCGCCCGGTATCATCGCGCCGATATCCGGTTGCAGTGCTTCAACCTGTTGCCGATTCTCCAGTTCAATAACCCATGCTCTGCCTTGACGCGCCTGGCGATACTCGCTGATACCGAGCGCACGCAGCATCTCTTCTGGCGGCACAGCTTCTTCGGTCACGCTGATGGGGAAATCCAGCGTCAGCCATTCACCGCTACGCGTCACGGTTAAGCGCCCGGAGAGCGTCTCGAAATGAACCCGTTCATCCGGATAGTCGAGATAGTTGAACACCACATGGGCGCTGGCCAGCGTGCCGTGACCACAAAGGTTAACCTCATCCCGGGTGGTAAACCAGCGCAACGCAAAGCCGCCCGGCTGCTTAACAATAAATGCGGTTTCCGACTGATTATGTTGTTGCGCCATCTTGAGCAGCAGGTCATCTGCGGGCCATTCTTTCAGCAGACAGACGGCCGCCGCGTTGCCGCCAAAGGCCCGGTCACTAAAGGCATCAACCATAAAAAAATCAATCTCGTACATATTATTCCTCTGCGTTGTATCCACGTTATCGCAAACTGACACAAAATCTTAACAACGACAAGCCCCTTTCCCCTCATATTATGTGACACTGTCACTATGAAATAAAAATGAGATCCAAATCACATAATGATTGTATTTGCAGCAATAATAGCTTTAAGATCCCACGTCTCTTCATTTATCTAACGCCCCCGGTGCATTATCTATGACAACAAACGCCGTCTCTCGTCGGATCGCGTGGCTTCGGGTAGTCACGCTGGCCGTCGCTGCCTTTATTTTTAATACCACTGAGTTCGTTCCGGTTGGCCTGCTGTCGGACATCGCAGACAGCTTTGGCATGCAGACCGCCGAAGTCGGTATTATGTTGACCATCTACGCATGGGTCGTCGCGCTGATGTCGCTACCGTTTATGCTGTTGACCAGCCAGATGGAGCGCCGCAAGCTGCTGATCGGACTCTTTGTCCTGTTTATTGCCAGCCACGTGATCTCGTTCCTCGCGTGGAACTTCACGGTGCTGGTCGCCAGCCGTATTGGCATTGCCTTCGCCCACGCGGTGTTCTGGTCGATCACCGCCTCGCTGGCCATTCGGATGGCGCCAGCGGGAAAACGCGCGCAGGCCCTGAGTCTGATTGCGACCGGCACGGCGCTGGCGATGGTTTTTGGTATTCCGATTGGTCGCATCGTCGGCCAGTATTTTGGCTGGCGCACCACCTTCTTCGCCATTGGCGTGGGGGCACTGATTACGCTGCTGGCCTTAATTAAGCTGCTGCCGCGTCTGCCAAGCGAACATTCTGGTTCCCTGAAGAGCCTACCGGTGCTTTTCCGTCGCCCGGCGCTGATGAGCATCTACCTGCTGACCGTTGTAGTGGTCACCGCCCACTACACCGCCTACAGCTATATTGAGCCCTTTGTCCAGACCGTGGCCGGGCTGAGCGGCAACTTTGCCACCGTGCTGCTGCTGATTCTCGGCGGCGCGGGGATCATCGGCAGCGTGCTGTTTGGCAAACTGGGTAACCTGCATGCTTCCGCACTTATCAGCAGCGCGATTGGCTTGCTGCTGGTATGTCTGCTGCTGCTGTTGCCAGCGGCACAGGATGCCACCCATCTGGCGGTGCTGAGCATCTTCTGGGGGATCGCAATTATGGTGATTGGCCTGGGTATGCAGGTAAAGGTGCTGGCGTTAGCGCCGGACGCCACCGATGTCGCCATGTCGCTATTCTCGGGTATTTTCAATATCGGGATTGGCGCGGGTGCGCTGTTGGGCAGCCAGATTAGCACCCATATGTCGATGTCATCTATCGGCTACGTGGGCGCGGCGCCTGCGCTGGCGGCGTTTATCTGGGCTGCAATCATTTTCCGCCGCTGGCCTACGGCGTCGTTAGAAGAACAGGCGCATCAGCATTAAAACGCGTTATCAGGCCGGGTGAAAGTCCCGGCCTGATTTGCCTCAGGCAGGATAGGTTTTAATAATCTCCAGCACGCCGTTAATAATAAACTGCACCCCCATGCAGACCAGCAGGAAGCCCATCAGACGCGAAATCGCCTCGATGCCGCCTTTCCCCACCAGGCGCATGATCGCCCCGGAACTGCGCAGGCAGCTCCATAAAATCACCCCAACCAGCGCAAAGATAATCGGCGGCGCGACCAGGACAACCCACTCCGGGAAGTTGACACCATGCTTCACCGTTGAGGCCGAGCTGATGATCATCGCAATGGTGCCAGGGCCTGCGGTGCTGGGCATCGCCAGCGGCACAAAGGCGATATTGGCGGTCGGCTCTTCCTGCAGCTCTTCGGACTTACTGCGCGCTTCCGGTGAGTCATGCGCCTTCTGTTGCGGGAACAGCATGCGGAAACCAATAAAAGCGACAATCAGCCCGCCGGCAATACGGAGGCCAGGTATTGATATCCCAAATGTATTCATCACCACCTGGCCTGCATAGTAGGCCACCATCATGATAGCGAAAACGTAAACGGAAGCCATCAATGACTGCCGGTTACGCTCCGCGCTGTTCATATTCCCCGAAAGGCCAAGGAATAGCGCGACGGTGGTTAGCGGGTTAGCCAGCGGTAGCAACACCACCAGACCTAGCCCAATTGCCTGAAAGAGTTCCTTCATAAGCGTTTAAAAATCCTGTCTGTTTTACGGAAAAAATCGGCCTGTACGCCTGGTCGCCGCCCTTTTGTACAGCATCTCTTGCTACGGGTTGCTCCTCTACAGGATATCCTATTTAGGCCTTCCTGAAGCGTTTTAGCAATTCGTGGCATCGTTCAACCCATTCAGTTGACTTATGGTTGCGTGAGAAATAATATCCATCGCAACTAAAGTACTTGCCAGGGCAACCATTGTGAACAGCACAAGCGATCTCTTCAATGAAATGATTCCACTTGGGCATTTGATTCACCTGGTTAACCAAAAGAAAGATCGCTTACTCAACGAGCATTTATCGCCAGAAGACATTACCGCCTCACAGTTTAGGGTGCTGTGCTCTATTCGTTGTAAAGGCAGTATCACCCCCGTGGAATTGAAAAAAACCTTGTCGGTGGATCTGGGCGCGCTCACCCGCATGCTTGACCGTTTGCTGTGTCGGGGCTGGATAGCCCGGTTACCCAATCCAAGCGACAAGCGGGGTGTATTGATTCAGTTGACGCCGGAAGGCGCAGCCATTTGTGAACAATGCCATCTGCTCGTTGGGCAAAACCTGCACCAGGAATTAACAAAAAACTTAACGGCAAATGAAGTTGCAACACTCGAGCTTCTGCTTAAAAAAATATTGCCGTAAACAGAAGAAGAGGTAAGACGATGTCCAGACGTAACACTGACGCTATTACTATTCATAGCATTTTGGACTGGATCGAAGATAACCTGGAATCGCCGCTGTCGCTTGAGAAAGTGTCCGAACGTTCCGGTTACTCCAAATGGCACCTGCAGCGAATGTTTAAAAAAGAGACCGGTCATTCATTAGGTCAGTACATTCGCACCCGTAAGCTGACGGAAATCGCCCAGAAATTAAAAGAAGGTAATGAGCCGATTCTGTATCTGGCCGAACGCTACGGATTTGAATCTCAGCAGACGTTGACGCGGACGTTTAAAAACTATTTCGACGTGCCGCCGCACAAGTACCGCGTCACCAATATGCACGGAGAGTCTCGCTATCTCCACCCTATTAATCACTGTGTTTGTTAATCGCCTGCAATAAGACGTATCGAGGAAATAATGAAACTGTTCGCTTCCGTTGCCTTCGCCCTGCTAGCGATGGCCTCTTCGCAGAGCTACGCGGAGCAACTTCCGGCTCATAAAACCGCGCACGACACCATGCTGATGCCGTCCGCCAGCAGCCAGTCACCGTTTGATTTCAATCATATGGGTGCTGGCAGCGATAAATCTGATGAGCTGGGCGTACCGTATTACAATGACAATAATCGCTAAACATTCATTGCCCCGCTATCGCGGGGCTTTTTTTAGCTCTTCACCACCCGTCGCATCCCTGGCAAACGCAGACCAAAAACGTTAATAAACAGTCCGGCCATAATTAACAGCGCGCCAATCAACTGCATTGCCGACAACGTTTCATCAAGCAACAGCGCTGCGCTGACCAGCCCCACAACCGGCACTAACAATGATAGCGGCGCCACGCGCCACGTTTCATAACGGCCAAGTAGTGAACCCCAGATGCCGTAACCCACAATGCTGGCAATGAAAGCGAGATATGCCAGCGACAGCACGGTCGTGAGGTCAATATGAATCAGGCTTTGCGCCATCAGCTGCGGGCCCTCGAAAACCCACGAGCTGAGCATAAACGGCAGAATGGGAATCAACGCGCTCCATACTACCAGCGACATCACACCGGGTTTCGAATCATGGTGGAGGATTTTCTTGTTAAAGATATTACCGCACGCCCAGCACAGCGCCGCCGCCAGCGTCAGCATAAAGCCCAGCAGCTTAACGTGTTGCCCGCTCATACTGGTTTCAATCAGCACCAGCACGCCAAACACCGCCAGCGAAATCCCCACCAGCTGTTTACGCTGTAGACGCTCACCAAAGGCGAAAGCGCCAAGAATGATGGTAAAGAAAGCCTGCGCCTGGAGCACCAACGAAGCCAGCCCAGCCGGCATGCCGAAGTTGATGGCACAAAACAGGAAGGCAAACTGGCCAAAACTGATGGTGAGCGCATAGCCGAGCAGCAGCGGTAGCGGAACCCGCGGACGCGGAACGAAAAATAACGCCGGGAAAGCGACAAATAAAAAGCGTAGTCCCGCTAATAGCAGCGGTGGCATACCGTGCAGGCCGACTTTGATGACCACAAAGTTCAGTCCCCATACCACAACCACCAACAGGGCCAGTAGCCCATCTTTACGCGTCATTCCTCGCCCCAACTTTTTTTAAATTTATGTAAGCCTAACCAAAGTAACGAAAAATTCAGACGAGGAATAGATCATTATTTTTGGCAGTTCAAAATCGCACTCCCCAACACGACCACGGCTATACAAGCTGCTTATGGCATGATATTTGTGAAAGAGATAACAAAAAACAATACTACGACATCTATCAGGCAGGAAAATGAAACCAACGACCAGACGATCTACGATCGCGCTACTGGCATCGTCGTTACTGTTAACTATCGGACGCGGTGCCACACTTCCCTTTATGACCATTTATCTCACGCGTCAGTACGCAATGACGGTAGATACCATCGGTTATGCCATGTCCATTGCGCTGGTGGTTGGCGTCATGTTCAGCCTCGGCTTCGGGATTCTGGCCGATAAATTTGATAAAAAACGCTACATGCTGATTGCCGTCGCCTTTTTTATCTGCGGTTTTGTCGCCATTCCGCTGGTCCATAGCGTGGTGCTGGTGGTTTTTTTCTTCTCGCTGATCAACTGCTCGTACTCGGTGTTTTCCACCGTACTGAAAGCCTATTTCTCCGATACCCTCGCGCCGACAACCAAAGCGAAGGTTTTTTCGCTTAACTACACGTTTCTGAATATTGGCTGGACTATCGGTCCGCCGATTGGAACGCTGCTGGTCATGCAAGGTATCAACCTGCCTTTCTGGCTGGCAGCGATATGCGCGGCCTTCCCGCTGCTGTTTATCCAGCGCTACGTTGAACGTCTGAGACCAACGGAAATCGCCGAAACGCCCATCGCCTGGTCACCGTCAGTATTGCTGCGCGACCGGGCGCTGCTGTGGTTTACGCTGTCGGGCCTGCTGGCGTCCTTCGTTGGCGGTTCTTTTGCCTCCTGCCTCTCTCAGTACGTGCTGGCAGTTGGCGACAGTAACTTTGCTGAAAAGGTCGTGGCCGTGATTTTGCCGGTGAACGCCGCCGTGGTCGTCACACTACAGTACGCGATTGGTCGCAAGCTTACTGCCAATAATCTGCGACCATTAATGACCTTTGGTACCGTTTGCTATGTGATAGGTCTGACAGGGTTTATGTTTTCTGGCGACAACCTGTGGTTCTGGGGGCTGGCGGCAGCCGTTTTCACCCTGGGAGAAGTCATCTACGCACCGGGTGAATACATGTTGATCGATAACATCGCCCCACCGGGCATGAAAGCCAGCTATTTTTCCGCTCAGGCGCTTGGGTGGTTAGGCGCTGCTCTTAACCCACTACTGACCGGGCAGATCCTGACCCATTTCCCGCCGGTCATGCTATTCCCCATCATGATGGTCACCATTGTGCTGGCGTGGCTGTTGATTTTCCGTGGAATTAAGGCCAGTACCTGGGGCACCACCGTCAGCGCGGCGTAGGGTTATCCGGGGCCAATACGGCCCCGGGAAGAGATCGTTATGACCAAATGTCGGCCGCGACGCCCGTCACCAGGCGGACCTTGTCCCACTGCTGCTGCTCGCTCAGGCTGTTGCCCTCTTCCGTTGAGGCAAAACCGCACTGTGGGCTGAGGCAAATCTGTTCCAGCGCAACGTAGCGTGCTGCTTCCTTAACGCGCGCTTTCACCCCTTCCGGGTTCTCCAGCTCGCCGTTCTTGGTGGTAATGAGCCCCAGTACCGCCTTCTGATGACCAGGACGAATGAAGCGCAGCGGCGCGAAGTCGCCGGAACGGTCGTTGTCGTACTCAAGGAAGAACGCATCGACGTTGACGCGGCCAAACAAAATCTCCGCCACCGGCTCATAGCCGCCTTCAGAAATCCACGTGGAGCGGAAATTACCGCGGCACACGTGCAGACCGATAATCAGATCGTCCGGTTTACCTTCCAGCGCGCGGTTCAGCACGTCGGCATAGATCGCCGCCAGTTGATCCGGATCATCTCCCCGCTCACGAACCTGACGACGCTGGTCTTCCGAGCACAGATAGGCCCAGACGGTGTCATCCAACTGCAGATAACGGCAGCCCGCATCGTAGAAGGCGCGGATAGCATCACGCCACGTGTCGGCCAGATCGTTGAAATATTCAGCCAGGTCTGGATATACGGTCGCATCAATATCCTTACGGCCCCCGCGAAAATGCAACACGCTCGGGCTTGGAATGGTCATTTTTGGCGTTGCGTCGCCGCTGATGCTTTTCAGGAAACGGAAATCCTCGAGCATTGGATGGTCACCGAAACCAAGCTTACCGGTCACGCGAATGCCGTGAGCGCGAGTCTGTACGCCGTTAAACTGAATACCTTTATCTGAGTCGTAGCGCTCCACGCCCTGCAAACCGTCGAAGAAATCGAAGTGCCACCAGGCGCGGCGGAATTCGCCGTCGGTCACCACATGCAGGCCACAGTCGCACTGATGCTGCACCACGCGACGAATCTCAGCATCTTCAACGGCACGCAGCTGCTGCGCGGTAATTTCTCCGTCAGCCAGCTGCTGGCGCGCCTGTTTGATGGTCAGCGGGCGTAAAAAACTGCCGACAATATCGGCGCGGTACGGGGCGTGTTGATGTGGCATGCGATTCTCCTTTTTCACTCGGGCAAACTGGTTACCCGGAGTGATAATTTATTATTTGAACTTTTTAGCCTTCTGGATGGCTATATGTCCAGATAGTGTCATCCGTGTGCGCCACAGGCAAACGAGAATAATTCATGATAGATGAAAAAAATTCACGATCCCTGGCTAAAGGCAAAACCTTCATCTTCCCAGCCGGTGATACCGCCAAGCATAATTTTCACCGGTCGTCCCAGCGTCGCCAGCTTTAATGCCGCGCGGTCAGCACCATTACAGTGTGGACCTGCGCAGTAGACCACAAATAAGGTCTCTTGCGGCCATTCCTGCATGCGTTCAGCGCTCATCTCAGCATGGCGAAGATGGATCGCGCCGGGTAAATGGCGTCGGGCAAACGTCTCGGCGCTGCCCACCACATGGAGCAGGACAAAATCCACTTCTGGCTCCTGCAGGGCGGCGTGCACGTCAGCGCAGTCAGTTTCAAAACCCAGACGCTGGCGAAAATGGGCTGCGGCGTCAGCCGCGCTGGCCGTCGGAAATTCGGTAACGTAACTCATCATTGACTCTCCCGTTAGGTATTACCACTATGGTAACGATGCGATGAGTATAAACAGGCTCCCAATACGAGAACGGCCCACAGAAATGACAGAAAACAGCCAGAATATGACAATACGCGCCCCCCTGGTGGTGACGCTAGCCTACGACGGGCTCTGTACCTTTGAATTTGGCGTGGCGGTAGAGGTGTTTGGCCTGCCCCGGCCTGAAATGGGTGAAAGCTGGTATCGCTTTGCCGTTGCTGCCGTCGATGAAGGTGCCCTGCGCGCTACCGGCGGCGTTCGCGTGATGGCCGATGGCGACCTGAGCCTGCTTGAAGAAGCAGATACCATTATCGTCCCTGGCTGGCGCGGTGTGGATAGCCCGGTGCCGGAAGCGTTGAGCCTGGCGCTAAAGCAGGCGCATCGGCGCGGATGCCGGGTGTTATCTATCTGTTCCGGCGTGTTTGTTCTGGCGGCGGCTGGCCTGCTTGATGGTCAACGAGCCACGACCCACTGGCGTTATACCACGCTACTCCAGCAACGCTACCCGGCGATTAACGTTGTGGATGACGTACTTTATATCGCCGAGGGGAACGTACTGACTTCTGCCGGCAGCGCCGCTGGTATCGATCTCTGCTTACACGTTGTCAGGCTTGATTTTGGGCTGGAGGCCGCCAACCGGGTTGCTCGACGGCTGGTCATCCAGCCACACCGAGACGGCGCGCAAAAGCAACAAATTACCCGGCCCGTCGCCCGCTCCCGCGAAAGTCAGCGCTTAGGGATGTTATTTGATTTTCTCCACCAGCACCTGGCGGAGAACCATAGCGTACGTTCGCTGGCTGACAAAGTCGGTATGAGCGAACGCACGTTCCTGCGCCGTTTCCAGGAAGCGACCGGGAAAACGCCTGCCCGTTGGCTGCTTGATGAGCGCTTATTGCAGGCTCAACATCATTTAACTACTGGCAGAGACAGCGTAGAAAAGGTCGCGGAAATGACCGGGTTTGGTAATGCCAAAAATCTCCGTCTGCGCTTTCAGCAACATTTTGCTATCAGCCCGCTGGCTTATCGAAAAAGATTTACCGCAACAAATAATTAATTCACAAATGACGGCGTTAGTCTAAGTTTAAGAGAGTACGCTAATCGATGTTGGTAGTGAAATCGTTAAAGAGGAGGTCATCATGCTGGATAATATGCAAGTGTTTCTGGTTGCCGTGGGGCTGATTCTGTTTTCCGGTTTTCTGACAGCTTTTTTAAGCGGTAAATGGAACGACTAACCGACGCTGTAATAATCCCCATGGAAAAAGAAATAAAAAAAACCGCCAGCATAACTGGCGGTATAAATGCTTGCATGGATAGGTTTCTACTTCTGCGGCTACCCGCTCTCCTTGATTGGGTAACCGTTGCTGTAAAATAATCCTACCACCGTTTTATTCAACTAAAGCTAAACGGCGAGCGCATTATTTAAACCATAATTTTTCCACGCTTTTTTACTCTGACAGCCGGCCTGACGGCCTGCCCACAATCTGCCGGAACGTGATTCCTGTAAGTCCTGATGCTCAGGACGGGTAGACCAGATGGACTCGCGACGCGTTTTACGCTGGGATTTATTCATTAGTGCCTCCGGGCAGATTGTCGATATTAAATCCATTAACTCAACGATTTACGCAACAATACTAGCAAGTTGAATGGCGAGTTTCTTCAACAACTGCACGTATTTGTAAAGGCCCCGTGAGCCAGCGCACTTAACACGCTGCACGATGATACCCTACCGAAAATGTTAGGTTACGAAACTGTGAACGTTACGTAAGATTGCTTCTACTATCCTTCCCTCCCGGAAGGATAGTGAGAATGCTCTATATTATTGTGGTACTTAACCCGCCAGCCCTGTGTGCGGTTTTTTTTTATCCTTTCAGCTTCGTCCGGTGCGTAAAAACAGACGACAGAAAGCCTCTTTAACAATCGGTTTAATCACTTAAACCACGATTTTTAAGCATCGGGGAAATTAATGGATCGTGCCCGCGCCAGTCACGATACAATTTTTCTAAATCGCTACTGTTGCCTCTCGATAAAATAGCATCACGGAATCGCTGCCCGTTTTCACGATTTAAACCGCCGTGTTCAACAAACCACTGGTAGCCGTCATCGGCCAACATTTGTGTCCACAGATAAGCGTAATACCCCGCCGCATAGCCGCCGCCAAAAATATGTGAGAAATAGCTGCTGCGATAGCGTGGCGGCACCGCGACAAGATCGATGTTTTCGCGTCGTAGCGACTCAGCCTCAAACTCATCCACACTTTTCGGTAATTCGTGGCCGGATAAACTATGCCAGTTCATGTCCAATAGCGCGGCGCTGAGCAGTTCAGTCATGTCGTAACCTTTGTTAAAACTTGAAGCGCGGAACAGATTTTCGCGCAGCGCATCCGGCATCGGCTCACCGCTTTCATAGTGACGAGCATAGTGGGCAAACACGTCGGGATGACTCGCCCAATGTTCATTAATCTGCGACGGAAACTCGACAAAGTCGCGCGGCGTATTCGTGCCGGATAAAGTCGCATAGCGCTGTTTCGCAAACAATCCGTGCAGCGCGTGGCCAAACTCATGGAAAAGCGTGATCACATCATCCCAGGAGATAAGCGCACGCTTCCCGGCGGCGGGTTTCGGGTAGTTACAAACATTGTAGATAACCGGACGGGTTTCCAGGAGGGTGGACTGCGGCACAAAATTGTCCATCCACGCCCCGCCGCTCTTGCTATCGCGCGCAAAGAAATCGCCATAGAACAGCGCCATGCCTTCACCATCGGCATCGAAAATCTCCCACACGCGTACGTCTGGATGATAAACAGGCAGATCAAAACGCTCAACAAAGCGGATACCGAACAGCTGGCTAGCGGCCCAGAAAACGCCGTCGTTCAGTACGCGATCCAGCGCGAACCAGGGTTTAATTTGCGCTTCATCAATGGCGAATTTCTGCCGACGAACCTGTTCGGAATAATAGAGCCAATCCCAGGACCGCGCGGTGAAAGACGACGAGCCACCGTCGATCAGCGCCTGAATATCTGCCAGTTCGCGTTCCGCTCTGGCACGCGCCGCAGGCGTAATTTTTCGCATAAAGTCGAACGCGGCTTTGGGATTTTTCGCCATCTGATCGGCCATACTCCAGCTCGCGTAATCGGCGTAGCCCAATAGCTCCGCTTGCCGGGCGCGGACAGCCACCAGTTTGAGAATACGTTCTCGCGTATCGTTGGCATCTCCGCTCTGGTTACGCTGCCATGCCGCGTTAAACAATTTTTCCCGGGTATCCCGCGAATGCAAGGAGGCCAACGCAGGCTGCTGTGTGGTATTGACAAGCGGTATCAACCAACGGCCCGTCAGCCCGCGCTCTGCTGCGGCCATGGCGGCCGCAGCCACTTCATCTGCACTCAGGCCCGCCAATGCTGCCTCATTATCGACGACCAGCCCACCGCTTTTTGCCGCCCCGAGCAGACATTGATGAAACTGGCTGCTCAACGTCGCCGCTTCGGTATTCAAGGTTTTCAGTTCGGCCTTTTCCTCGCGACCAAGTCTCGCCCCGGCCAGAATAAAACGCTGATAAATCACCTCGATGAGTCGATGAGATTCGCTGTCCAGACCCAATGAATCACGCTTTTCCCAGACGGCCTGAACCCGCGTAAACAGCGCGTCATTGAGATAGATATCATTTGCCAGCCCGGCAAGCTCCGCCGAGAACGCTTCATCAAGTCGTTGAATCTCATCGTTACTATTTGATGCGGCCATCGCAAAGAAAACGGATGTCACGCGCGCGAGCATTTCACCGCTTTTTTCCAGCGCGATAAAGGTGTTCTCGAAGGTCGCCTCGGCAGGATTTCGGGCAATGTCGGCGATATCCTGGCGTTTACGTTTCAGCGCTTCGTCAAAAGCCGGACGATAGTGCTCGTCTTTGATCAAATCAAACGGCGGTGCCTGATAAGGTAAAGTGCTGCTGGCGAAAAAGGGATTCATAGCCGACATGTCATGCTCCTGAAGAAAACAGTTAACTCTGGCAGGATAAACAAATTAAGGCCGCGCTGCTCGATTATCTCTTCAGAAGGCAGAAGGATTGGGTGCATTGAGGATACTGAACAACGGCGGAAATGGCGGGGATCACTCCCCGCCTGACTCCTACCTGGTTTCGTAAGCCATGTGAGCCACGATCTCCGTTCCGCCGCTTCGGAAGCTAACATCACAGAGCTGTTTGTTGTTAAGTAGCGGTACGCCCAGAAGCGTGATGCCGATAACGACGAGCGCCAATAGCGCCATTCTTTGTGGCTTCATAGCCTTCTACTCCTTGACCCGAAGGTCGGTAAGAGGCTAACCTTGTGTTGTAGAGCATAGGGGCCTCAGATGAATGTTTAACGTCTTGCTGGACGTCAAATGTTTTCTGGGGCTTTTTTCTACCTGCCTTCCGCTATGCCTGAGACAGATAGCCTCAAGCACCCGCAGCCATGTTAACCCAGAGCTCCGATACACTGCGTCCCTCACTCCTCCCCGGGTACATTTCAGAAAACATCAAGACTTCGTCACCGGTTAAAAAAATCTAAAACTGTTTTTCTTTTTATTCCGCTACATCAATCGGCCAGGATAGTTATGCCCTGATCGTTCTGCTATCGTAATACGACACTTAAGCGTTGAAGGAACAGAGAAATGATCGTACTGGTAACAGGAGCAACGGCAGGCTTTGGCGAAAGCATCACCCGCCGTTTTATTGCCAACGGGCACAAAGTTATTGCCACTGGCCGTCGTAACGAACGTTTGAAAGCGCTAAAAGATGAGTTGGGTGACAGCGTGCTGACCGTACAGCTGGACGTGCGCAATCGCGCGGCCATTGAAGAGACAATCGCTAACCTGCCTGCTGAATGGCGCGATATTGATATCCTGGTCAACAACGCCGGGTTAGCGCTGGGTCTGGAGCCTGCGCATCGCGCCAGCGTGGAAGATTGGGAAGATATGATCGATACCAACAATAAAGGTCTGGTGTACATGACCCGCGCCGTCCTGCCGGGTATGGTCGAGCGCAATCGTGGTCATGTCATCAATATCGGTTCAACTGCTGGCAGCTGGCCCTATGCAGGTGGTAACGTCTATGGCGCAACCAAAGCTTTTGTGCGTCAGTTTAGCCTGAACCTGCGTACCGACCTGCACGGCACCGCCGTTCGCGTAACGGATATTGAGCCAGGTCTGGTCGGCGGCACCGAGTTCTCCAACGTCCGCTTCAAAGGTGACGATGCAAAAGCCGGTAAAACCTACGAAAATGCCAACGCGCTGACGCCGGAAGATGTTACTGAAGCCGTATGGTGGGTAGCGACGCTGCCGAAACACGTTAACATCAATACCGTTGAGATGATGCCGGTCAGTCAGACTTACGCTGGCCTTAGCGTTCATCGCGGAAGTTAACATTTTATCCGGACCCGACCCTCGGTCGGGTCTGTGCGTGGCGGCAAAAAAAGCGTAAAATAACAGCTTAATCAGCTGATAAGAACGACTCAATGGCCGCCGAAACACAACTGAACCCAACACAGCCCGTCAATCAACAGATTTATCGCATCCTGCGCCGCGATATTGTGCACTGTCTTATTCCACCGGGGACGCCGTTGTCGGAAAAGGAAGTCTCCCTGCGCTTTGATGTTTCCCGCCAGCCGGTACGTGAAGCCTTTATTAAACTGGCCGAAAACGGACTTATCCAGATTCGTCCTCAGCGCGGCAGTTACGTCAATAAGATCTCCCTTTCACAGGTTCGCAACGGCTGTTTTGTGCGTCAGGCCATTGAATGCGCGGTGGCACGCCGTGCAGCAACGATGATCACCGATGCCCAGATCTATCAGCTAGAACAAAATCTGCATCAGCAGCGAATTGCTATCGACCGCCAGCAGCTAAACGATTTTTTCCAGTTGGATGATGAATTTCATCAACTGTTGTCAAATATTGCGGATTGCCAGCTTGCGTGGGACACCATCGAGAATATTAAAGCGGCCATCGACCGAGTGCGTTATATGAGCCTCGATCACATTTCCTCGCCGGAAATGCTGCTGAGACAGCACCATGAAATATTCAGTGCGCTTGAAAAGCGTGATGCTGATACGGTGGAAAAAGCGATGACTTTGCATCTGCAGGAAATCAGCGAATCCGTGCTGCTCATTCGTCAGGAAAATCGCGATTGGTTTAGCGAAGAGTGATAAAAAAGGCCTTCAATATCGAAGGCCTTTTTTTTAACGAATAACCATCGTTGGAATATTGGCGTAACGTAAAATAGACTCCGCGTTCGATCCCAGCAGATGCGTTGTGATCCCTCTCTGACGCGAACCAATCACAATCACGTCATACTCGCCCGTTTTGCTTAACGCGAGCACTTCATCACGAATATTGCCAAAACGAACCTCGGTGTGTATGCGCTCTGCAGGCATATCGAATAGCCGCTGCAGGTTCTTCATTTTCTTTGCCGATTCCGACTGCATATAGTCTTCGAATTTTTTAATATCCGAAGCAAAACCGCGCAAAATTGAACGATTGCTGTTGGGTAATACGTTCAGCAGCGTAATTTCACCCGACTCGCCCGCCAGATATACCGCATGACGAATAGCCTTATCACTTAAATCCATTTCAAAAATATCTACAGGCATGAGAATTTTTTTATACATAGCCCGAGCTCCTTATTCCAGAGGATCCATTTTTTGTTTCGCAATAACCATGCCATATTTATGCCTATTGATATAGCATTAATTCACAAAACTGATAGTTTCGGCGTGAAAATAATCGTCCATTATTTCAACTGACTTGAATAAACTTAAAGAAGTGTAATGCGAGGAGAAAAATGAAATGCCGCCAATGCTGGCGGCATAATAGGATGATTACAGCGCGACGAACTCGGCTACGGTCGCTTTCGCGCCTTTACTCAGCAGAGACAGGTAAGCATTTGTCACCTGATCAACAAACTGGCCTTGCTGCGGCAGATCCTTACCAAAGATAGCTTCGATGGCCAGCAGCGCTTTCACGCGGGACTCGCCCTCTTCGCTCTGCTGCACCGCAGCCTGGATCACCGGCAGCAGCGGATCGCATACTTCAATGGCATTGCCCTGCTCGTCTACGCCGCCGACATAGCGCATCCAGCCCGCAACACCCAACGCCAGCAACGTGAAGCTGCTGTTATCCGCAAGGTGCCAGCGCACGGAATCCAGCATACGCTGAGGCAGTTTCTGGCTACCGTCCATCGCGATCTGCCAGGTACGGTGACGCAGCGCCGGGTTGGTATAGCGTTCGATCAGCAGATCCGCGTAACGCGCCAGATCGACGTTCTGTACTTTCAGCGTCGGCGCCTGCTCTTTCAACATCAGGTCATGCGCTGCGCGGCGGTAGTTGTCGTCACCCATGCAGTCGTTGATGTGCTGATAGCCCGCCAGATAGCCCAGATAGGCCAGGAACGAGTGGCTGCCGTTCAGCATACGCAGCTTCATCTCTTCGAACGGAATCACGTCGCTCACCAGCTCGGCACCCGCTTTTTCCCATTCCGGACGTCCCGCCACAAAGTTATCTTCAATAACCCACTGGCGGAAAGGTTCGCACGCCACGCCTGCCGGATCGCGGACGCCGGTCAGTTGTTCAATTTTGTCCAGTGTTTCAGGCGTCACCGCCGGTACAATACGGTCAACCATGGTTGACGGGAAGGTCACGTGTGACTCAATCCAATCAGCCAGGTCAGCATCGACGGCGCGCGCATAGGCACACACGACGTTACGCATGACATGACCGTTCTCCGGCATGTTATCGCAGGACATCACGCTGAATGCCGGCAGACCCGCCGCTTTACGACGCGCCAGCGCTTCTACCACTACGCCCGGCGCAGATTTAGGCTGATGCGGGTTTTGCAGATCGGCCACGATGAGGGGATGATCGAGCATCAGTTCGCCGGTTGCCGGAGAGTGGCAATAGCCTTTTTCGGTGATAGTCAGGGAGACAATCGCGACCTGCGGCTCGCACATTTTTGCCAGCACGGTTTCCAGACCATACACCTGGGCGTGCAGCGCTTCTTTAACAACGCCCACCACGCGGGCAGTCCATGCATTCGCAGACATTTCCGCCACGGTGTATAAATTGTCCTGATGATTCAGGTCGGCAATCTGCTGCTCACCGCCGATCAGGTTAACTTCGGTATAACCCCAATCGCTGCCGTGTTCTGAGGCGAGGATATCGGCGTATACCGCCTGATGGGCGCGGTGGAACGCGCCAAAGCCCAGGTGCACAATACGTGACACCAGTTTGCTGCGATCGTAGGTCGGGAGAGTTGCCTTAGCGGTTAATAGCGTATTCTGCATCTTTTTGACTCACTGTAGAGAATGTTGATTGCCATACTAGATTAACGAGTTCATCTGAGGAGATTTTGATTTGCATTAATATATTGGTGATTGGTATGACATGATTTTTAAGCTGTGTGACAGCATCGACAAAGTCGTCAGCCTACTATGCCGATGCTGGGAATGTCCGCTACATCAGGACGGACGGTAGGAACAATGTGATTTGAGGGAAAATCACCAGCATCACAATGAATAAGAAAAAGGCAATCAGATACGGAATAGATGCCTTAACAAACGCTATCGAACTACAGTTCAGTATGCCGCAGACTGTATACATACAGATCCCAACCGGTGGCGTGTTTGCCCCCAGAAGGGTCAGTACCACAAAAATCAAGCCAAAATGAATAGGATCAAAACCCGCCTCAATGGCAATCGGCAGCAGAATGGGCGTCAAGAGCAGAACGATCACGCTACCATCAAACAGCATTCCAGCAACGGCAATAAGCGCCAACAGTAAAAAGAGGATCCCGTATCGGTTTTCTGTCAATTGTAAAATCGTTTCTGCTAGCTGCTGAGGGATTTGATCCAGTATCGTGATATGCCCCAGAATCGCCGCAGACATAATGAGCAGCATGACCACCCCGATATCGCTGATAGTTTGCTTTAACACCCCCCAGAGCACAGCATTATCCAATGCTTTATAGACATACCGCCCAATAATAAATGAGTACAGGACAATAAATGCACCGGCTTCCGTGGTTGTAAAGATACCAAGACGAATCACCACTATCAGTACAACGGGAAACATTAATGCCCAGAAGCTATTTTTAAAGCTATGCCACACATCATGTCGAGTAGGCAGGCTTTGCATTTCCGGTTTAATATTCATCTTCCTTGCAAGCAGATAGTTGGTGCTCATAAGGATAACGGTTAATAATAACCCCGGTAATATGCCAGCCATGAACAGCTTACCAATCGAAACATTACCGACAAAGCCGTAGAGAATTAGCAAAATACTCGGTGGGATCGTGGCGGTAATCAACGAACTAAAAGCAATGACCACTGCACTAAACGCTTTCGGATAACCACGAGCAATCATTGGTAGACCAAGCACCCGCGCCTGCATCGCTGCATCTGCCGTCGCGGACCCGGAAACCCCGCCTAGCAGGCAAGCTAATAGTACGTTGATTTGCGCAAGACCTCCCACCATCCAGCCGGAAATAATACGGGCGAAATCCAGCAGTCGGGTTGTAACGCCCGATTTATTGAGCAAGTTCCCTACGAGTAAAAACAACGGTGTTGCCAGGATCGGAAAGGATTGCGTTGGCGCTGAGAATTTCTGAAAGGCGATACCAATCGGTAGAAAGTCTGCCGTAAAGAAAAAACTCAAACTAGAAATAGCGATTACCATTCCAACTGGCATCCCGATCACTAGCAAAACGACAAATAAGATAACCGTTAAGAGCATAATTCCTCCTGATTATCTTGTTGTTGAGATTCAACCTGACAACCGTTGATTAAAAAAGATACAGAGGAAAATACCATTAATAAACACCCTGTTGGCACAGCACTATTCAGCCACGCAAGAGATATCTCTGTAACAGGCAAGGCCTGATGATGTGTGGTCCAGGTAAAATTAAATCCATACCAGACACCACAGAGCAAAAACAGAAGTATTAATATCTCATTAAACCACAGACACGCACGTTGCATTCGCAATGAAAATAAATTGGTTAATGCATCTATACCGATATGCCGACGTTTTTGAAACGCGTAATCAATTGCCAGCATACTAATCCATGCAAAAATAACCATGGTAACCTCCAGCGACCAAATAACTGGATGACCAATAGCGCGCCCCAACCCACCAACAAGGATAATAATAACAATAGCGACCAAACCTATTCTTGCGCAAGCCAACTCAAATGCTCTTAGCATATTCATAGAAATAAAAACCTCTATAAAACAATAGGGTTATTACCCTGCTTACCTGCAGTTAATTGATAACACTTTCGACTTGTTTTTTAGCTTCGCTTAACCCCAGCTTCTCTGGAACATATAAACAAGCATCGGCAAATGGTTTAACATCAACAGTTGATATCGTCATTCCTTTTGCTGCCATTTCATCCAGCATTTTATCGCCCGCAGCAATGGTATTCTCTGAAGCTAAATCACCGTTTTTCGCTGCTTCTTCTTTTAAAATGGACTGATTTTCTTGACTCAGCGTCGATAACCATTTTTGTGAAACCACGATACCGGTCATTAAATGAATATGATTCGTTTTGGTTATATTTTTAGTTATTTCGTATAATTTTGAACCATAAACAGCTGTCGGCTGAGCTTCCGCTGCGTCCACGACACCAGTTTGAATCGATGAATAGATTTCTGACCACGAAAGTGGGGTCGGTGAACCGCCCATACATTTGATAGTTTCAATGGTGACCGGCGCTTCGAGCGCACGAACTCGAATGCCGCTTAAATCAGCAGGTGTTGCCACCGGTTTCTGTGTCACCAACATCCTCGCCCCTTGATACCAGTTAAAGGAGAGCGCAGTCAGACCAGACTCTTTGGACATTTTATCATTCCATTGAGCAAAAACCGGGCTGTTGATAAATTTCTTCAAAGTGGCGTAGTCTTTAAATACAAAAGGCGCGGGAATTATTGCCATTTCAGGCACAAACTGTGCTAATCGAGCCCCGTCAACGACCACACCAACATTACTTCCAGCCTGTGCATGTTGCAGTAGTTCATTGTCTGCACCTAGTTGGCCGCTGGAAAATAATTTTATCTTCACGTCACCGTTAGTCCGTTTTTCCACATTTTTCTTGAAGCTTTGCAATCCTTTGTATACAGGATCGTCCGGTGATAATGAGGTACTGACATTTAATGACTCTGCGCCCCAGCAGACGCCTGCACTTAACAATGGCAGCAGGCAACATATTTTTGTCAATCTGATTACAGAACAATTCCATTTTTTCATTTTATTCACCTGTAGATTATCAATTAAACCAGCAACACGCATCCTTACGTCATATTTGATATTACACTTACGTAGTTAATATAAATAAAAGGAGGTATTAGTTATTTCATAAAATGACTTTGGGCGATTACCAGTTCCAAAGCGTGCCGTCTTCAAGGCGAGCTACCGGTAAATATGCAGGGTCATACGGATATTTTGCCGCCAGTTTTTCATCAAACTCGATGCCTAAACCTGGTTTATCACCTGGGTGCATATAGCCGTTATCGAAGGTCCAACTGTGCGGGAAGACGTCCAGCATCTGCTCGGAGTAGCCCATATATTCCTGCACGCCAAAGTTGGGTACCCACAGATCGAAGTGCAGCGCCGCGGCCATACACACCGGAGAAAGATCGGACGGGCCGTGTGAGCCGGTACGCACCTGGTAAAGCGAGGCAAAATCGGCGATGCGGCGCATACCGGTGATGCCTCCCGCGTGGGTAATCGTGGTACGGATGTAGTCGATAAGCTGCTCTTCAATCAGCTGCTTGCAATCCCAGATGCTATTAAAGACTTCGCCTACCGCAATCGGCGTCACGGTGTGCTGGCGAATCAGACGGAAGCACGCCTGGTTCTCTGCTGGCGTTGGGTCTTCCATCCAGAACAGACGATAATCTTCAATGCTCTTACCAAAACGCGCCGCTTCAATCGGCGTCAGGCGGTGGTGCATGTCATGCAGCAGATGCTCGTCAAAGCCGAACTGGTTACGAACGGCATCAAACAGCTTCGGCGTGAAATCGAGGTATTTTTCCGTGGACCACAGTTGCTCTTCCGGCCATTGCCCTTTGGTCGCCGGTTCGTAGGCCAGCCCTTTCCCCTTGGACATACCATAGGTCGTTTTCATCCCCGGTACGCCGCACTGGACGCGAATCGCTTTGAAGCCCATCTCTTTATGACGCGCATAATCTTCCAGCACATCATCAATGGTATGGCCGGTGGTGTGACAGTAAACCATCACGCCTTCGCGAGACGCGCCACCCAGCAGCTGATACAGCGGCATGTTGGCGGCTTTGGCTTTAATATCCCACAGCGCCATATCGACGGCGGAGATAGCCGACATCGTGACCGGGCCGCGACGCCAGTAAGCGCCTTTATAGAAGAACTGCCAGATATCTTCGATGCGGTGCGCATCACGCCCCACCAACTGCGGGCACAGATGATCTTTTAAATAGGATGCAACGGACAGCTCACGGCCATTCAGCGTCGCATCGCCATAGCCGATTAATCCGCTATCGGTGGTAATTTTCAACGTGACAAAGTTACGACCAGGACAGGTTACAAAAACCTCAGCACCCACAATTTTCATCTTCAATCCTTACATCTCATCGGTTAGTGAGGCAAACTTACGCCCTGAACTACTACCATACAAGTATAAATATCGAAAATTACCGAGAGGGATCACAAAATCAAGGGGATGAGATCGGACAAATGCATGAGGGTTCACAAATAAATCGTGCTCTACCACCGCAGGCCGAGCACATAAAGCACCCGCGCTTATTTTACGCTCTGCCCCAGCCCGCCACGATAATCAGCATGCCGCACAGCGCCACCGCAGCGCCAAGCCAGTCGTACGTGGTCAGCTTTTCGCCTTCTACGACTCTCAGCCACAGCAACGCAGTAAAAATGTATACCCCGCCG